>NZ_WMBQ01000001.1:1281666-1602083 GCF_009708035.1 Hyphomicrobium album | reverse complement strand
TATGGCGTCGTAGTTTGCCAGTGCCATCAAGCGCTTAATGGCATAAGCGAATTGTGCCTTGGCGCTGTGGTTCTCGATCATCGCTGGCTAGCGTGCATGCGGCTCGCGCATGAACGTTCTCCTCCCTCGGCTGCGTCTCGCGCACTGTCGCGCGGATCAGCTCTGTTTTTCTTGCCGCGCAAACCTGCGTCTTCCACTCTTCCATCGGTCGGCGTCGGTAACGAAGTAACACCGCGCAGATGAGCCCTGTCAAACACGGAAAAACACACCTTCGTGTCCGGGAAGTTCTCCCATAGCATTCGGGAATTATTCCCGATTTCGATGCGCAAAAGTCACACCGCCAGATCGCTATAGTGTAACGGGCCGCGCGAACCTTGACCGCAATGAGGCATCCGGATTTTTGTAGCGGCAGTTAATTACGTCCGTCGGCGAAAAATATTCCGGTCAACGGGAAAAACTTGCAGACGGCCGACGATCGGCGGGGAGGGGCGAGCGGTGGCAGCTCGAGGTAACTCCAGCCGGAAAATAGTCGGGTGAAATAGTCACCTCGCGTACTCTGGGGGAGTTGAGTGATGCGTACTGCGTCCGCGTCTGCGTCCGTATTGTGTCTTGTACTATTTGCGAGCTTCGCCGTTGGACCGGCGCTCGCCCAGGACGCAGGCGGCGCCGCCGCCTCCAGCGTTGAGGAACTGCCAGCAGTCGAAGTCGTGCAGGACACGCCTGCAAAGAAGGCCGCGCGCGCCAAGAAAAAGGCGCCCGCAGTGTCTCCGCTCAGCAGCGTCAGCAGCGCGCCGCCAGGCGTCTCTACGCAGACCGCGACCGGCGCGCCAACCGCAATCCCGGTCGCCGCACCGATCACTGTGCCGAGCGCAGTGACCAACGTCACCGACACCGACATCGAGCATGAAGGCACCGGCTCGATCCAGCAGACGCTCGTGCAGAAAGTGCCAGGTACCTTCATTTCCGACGCCGCCGGCAACATTTTGCGCGGTGAGCTGTCGTTCCGCGGCTTCGATGCGTCGCCCGTCAGCGGCCGCGCGCAGGGCCTCGCGATCTACCAGAACGGCGTGCGCATCAATGAGGCCTTCGGCGACGTGGTGAACTGGGATGCGATCCCCAGCAACGCCATCTCGTCCATGTCGGTGGTCAGCAACAACCCATCGTTCGGCTTGAACGCACTCGGCGGCGCCATCAGCATCCTGATGAAGGACGGCTTCTCCTACCAGGGCGGGGAGGTCGACTTGATGGCCGGTTCGTTCGGTCGCAAGCAGGTCGGCATCCAGGCGGGTGAAGCGTTCGGCAACGCCGGCGTCTATGTTGCCGGCGAGTGGTTCGAGGACGACGGCTATCGCGATTTCTCTGAAAGCGAAGTGCGCCGGTTCTACGGCGACATTGGCCTCAAGGGCACGTTCGCCGAAGTTCATTTCAATCTGACCGCGGCGGACAACCATTTCGGCGCCACCGCAGCCGCACCTGTCGAGTTGCTCGCGCGTAGCTGGAGCAATACCTTCACCTCGCCGCAGACGACTGATGTCGAAGTCTACATGCCGTCGTTGTCGGCCTCGGTGAAGGCGACCGACACGCTGACGCTCTCGGGCGTGGGCTACTACCGCCGCTTCAAGAATCGCGTTGTCGACGGCAACGTTACCGAGATCGAACCATGCCCAGCACCGGATGACGATGAACTGTGCCTCGAGGATGAAAATGTCTTCGATCTCAACGGCGACGACATCGATTCCGATATCGCCCCGGACGATCGGTTGGGCTCCATCGAGCGTCTAGCGACAACCAGCGAAAGCTGGGGCGGCGTGGTGGAAGGGCAAGAGAAGGCCAAGCTGTTCGGCCTATCGAACCTGTTTCTTGCCGGTGTTTCCTACGACCAAGGTAAGTCAAACTATAAGACGTCCAGCGAGATGGGCGTGATCCAGCCAAAGTACGTTGTTACGGGCACTGGCGTGTTCGTCGGCGGCGTAGAGCACGACCCGGATGAAGGCGATGAACTCGCCCCACGCAATCTCAACGCCGAGAACACCTATTGGGGTGTTTATCTCTCTGATGCGCTGGACGTGACCGACGAACTCACTGTCACGGTGGGAGGCCGCTACAATCGTGCGACGATCCAATTAACGGATTTGACGGGGAAGTTCCCTGACCTCAACGCCACCAACACATATGAGCGCTTCAATCCCGTGATCGGCGCCAACTACAAGCTGCTGCCTGGCATCTCGGTGTATGGCGGTTACTCGGAATCGAACCGCGCTCCGACGCCAGCAGAGCTCGGTTGCGCAGAACCAGAGAATCCCTGCCTCATCGAGAGTTTTCTGACGGACGACCCGCCGCTGAAACAAGTGGTTGGGCGCACGGCAGAGCTTGGCCTGCGGGGGCTAGGTGCCTCCTACGGCGGACGCTACACCTGGTCAGCCGGGCTGTTCCGTACGCTTGCCTCCGACGACATCCTGCCCATCATGGAGAACCAACGCATCTTCTTCGTCAATGCGGGTGATACGCTACGCCAAGGCCTCGAGTTGTCGGCAACCTACGAAACGCGCAATTGGACCGGCTATGCGTCCTACGCTTTCTTAGACGCAACGCTCAACACCTGTGACGACCCGAGCGGTGAATGCGCGTTCCTTGTAGCCGGCGATCGGCTGCCGGGAATTCCTCGACACCTCTTCAAGGTTGGTGCCGAGTATGCGCTCACGTCCGCGTGGAAGGTCGGGGCCGATGTCATCGTATCCGGCGACAGGCCGTACTTCCCGAACGAGGCCGGTGGTGGCGACTTTCTCGACGCCTATACCCGGGTCGACTTGAACACGTCCTACGACGTGACCAAAAACATTCAGCTCTACGGTCTCGTGAAGAATCTGTTTGACCAGAAGTACGGACTCTACGGCACGTACTTTGAATCCGGCGAGGTGAGCAACGTTGATAAGGCACTTGGCGGTGCAGGCTTCACCGATCCGCGGACCTTCTCACCTTCGATGCCCTTCGCAGCCTACGGCGGCGTCAAGGTGCGCTACTGATCACTACCTGACCGGACCAACCAACGACCACGGCAAAGCCCTCCTCACCCCCGTGAGGAGGGCTTTGCCGTTTCTTCCTGTCAGTGAGTTGTGCAGGACCTGTGCGTGGCGAGTGCGCAACTTTTGCGCAACGATACACAGTTGCTGACTCGTGTCGCGCTTGACGGCGGTATTGCCGCGCTACCCAATTCTTTGGGTGCGACAAAGTGAGTCGCGCGCCAAATCAAGCAAAAATCGGGAAAAATTCCCGGAAGCGCATAACGCAGTTTCCCAAGTCCAGTCAGTTGCGTCGCGAGGGAGTGAAGGCGGAAAGATCATTCGAGCTCTGAGGGGGCGACATGGCGGGTCGGCAAGTGCGGCGGCTGGTGCAGGCGGCGGGCGTAGCGGCCTTGCTATGTAGTCCAGCCAGCGCTCAGCAGGCGCCAACGACCACCCCGGCGCAGCAGACCCCGCCTTCCGGCGGCGGTGCGACCACCCCGAGCACCACGACCCCCAGCACCACGACGCCAGGCACGACCACCCCGGGTGCGGCAGCCCCGAACGCTGCGGCTCCGACTCCGGCACCGCCCGCCGCGACCCAATTGCCGCCCGTCGACATCATTCAAAAGAAGGCGCAACCCGCCCCCAAGACGGCCGCCAAAAAAGCTCCGAAGAAGCAGGCCGTCGCGCCGGCCCCGGCACCACCCTCTGAGGCGCCGCCGCAGCTCGACACGCCTGCCACCTATCAGCCGGGCGAGGGCGGTATCGACAGCGGCAGCGTGCAGATGTCGCCGGTTGAAGGCAGCGCCATCCCGATTGGCAAATACCCTGGCGCCGTCGGCCGCGGCAGCGCCGAGGACTTCAACCGCACCGGCTACACGTATGCACCGGAGGTGCTGCAGCAGACCGTCCCCGGCGTCATCCTCGAGGACGCGCAGGGCAACGTGTTCCAGCGCAACCTGCAATACCGCGGTTTTGAATCATCGCCGGTCAACGGCGTGCCGCAGGGCCTTGCCGTCTACCAGAACGGCGTGCGCATCAACGAGAGCTTCGGCGATATCGTCAACTACGACTTCCTGCCCGACAACGCCATCAGCGGCATGACCATCATCGGCGCCAACCCGGTGTTCGGCCTCAACGCCCTGGGCGGCGCGCTGACCATCATGATGCGCGACGGCTTCAACTATCAGGGCGCCGAGCTCAACGTGATGGGCGGCTCGTTCGGCCGCTACCAGGGTGGGTTGGCGGTTGGCGCCAACAGTGGATCGTGGGGCGGCTTCCTGGCCCTCGAAGGCATCCACGACGACGGCTATCGCGACTTCTCGGCCTCGCGCATCCGCCGCATGTACACGGACCTCGGCGCCAGGGGCGACGGCACCGAGTTCCATTTGAACTTCACCGGTGCGGCGAACTTCGTCGGCGTCACGGCGGCGGCGCCCGAGCAGCTCCTCGATCTCAACTGGGCAAACACCTTCACGTCGCCGCAGACCACCAAGAACCAGGTGGCGATGATCTCGGCCAACGGCAACATCGAGGTGTCGCCCACCTGGTCGTTGCAGGGCGTCGGCTACTACCGCTGGTTCAAGCAGTCGCACGTCGACGGCAACATCTCCGAGGCGGAGGAGTGCAACGGTATCCCCGGCGTGCTCTGCCTAGAAGGCGAGGACGACGATCAGCTTTTCGGCATCGGCCCGGGAGTCAATGCCGACGGCTCGATACCCGAGGACATCGCCGATCCGCTCGGCTCGCTCGACCAGACGTCGCAGGTCGCCAACAGCTTCGGCTTCTCGGGCCAGGCCGTGAACAAGGACTCCATTGCCGGCTACAAGAACCAGTTCCTGATCGGCGCCAGCTACGATCGCGGCAACGTCGCCTATGGCGCCACGTCGACCCTAGGCTCATTCGAGCCGAAGTTCGTCGTCAACAGCCTCGGCATTCTCCTCGTCGCGCCAAGCGAGGTGTCCCCGCGCGATCTGACGACGATCAACGACTACTACGGCGTCTATTTTTCCGACACGGTCGACCTGACGAGCGACCTCGCCTTGACCGTCGGCGGTCGCTACAATTTCGCCCGAGTGCAGATTCTGGACGATACTGGCACCCAGCCCCAACTCAACGGCGACAACACCTTCCAGCGCTTCAACCCGATGGTTGGCGCCACGTACCTGCTGAATCCCGGCCTGACGCTCTACGCCGGCTATGCCGAGGCGAACCGCGCGCCGACACCGGCTGAGCTCGCATGCTCGGATCCGGCCTTCCCGTGCTTGCTCGAAAGCTTCCTCACCGCCGACCCGCCGCTCGACCAGGTCGTCTCGCATACCTGGGAGCTCGGGCTTCGCGGCAGGATGCAGGGCTACAACAGCGAGCGCTTCGAATGGAGCGCAGGTCTGTTCCGCGCCCTGAACTCCGACGACATCTATCAGATTGCCGATGAGGTCTCTGGACGCGGCTACTTCGACAACGTCGGCGACACGCTGCGGCAGGGCATCGAAATCGGCGGCCGTTACACTGACGCGCGCTGGATGCTCTACGCCAACTATGCGCTCGTCCACGCCACGTTCCAGAGCGCCTTCATCCTGCCTTCACCCGACAACCCTCTCGCGTTCGAATGCGAAGAGGGACCCGGCTCTCCAGCGTCCGACGACGAACCCAACTGTCTGCAGGTCAACTCCGGCGATCGGATACCGGGCGTGCCGCTCAGCCGCTTCAAGACCGGCTTCGACTACCTCATCACGCCGGAGTGGAAATTCGGCGCCGACCTCGTCGCCGCCTCGAGCCAGTTCTTCTACGGCGACGAAGCCAACCTAAACGCGCCGCTCAGCGGCTACGCGAAGGTCGACCTGCACACCTTCTACGACCTGACAGAGAACGTTCAGCTCTACGGCCTAATCTACAACCTGTTCAACTCGCAGTACGGCCTGTTCGGCAACTTCTTCAATCTGGAAGCGGCGAACGAAGCCTCCGAGGCAAACCCGGCGACGGGCGACGACTTCTTCACCAACCCGCGCACCATTACGCCAGCGCCGCCGCTCGTGGCCTATGGCGGCATGAAAATCCACTACTGATCTACGGCTGTTCTCGCAGCCACTCCCGTGCGGGCGCTCCGGACAACCGGGGCGCCCGTCGCGCATTGGCGGTCCTACATCTGCGCGACGTAGGCACGTCCCTCAATGACATCGTACTCGCAGACGGGAGTCGTCTCGCCCTCGCCGAGCGTCAATACGACGTGCGGGTGCTTGAAGCGGGCGGGCCAGCGCGCGTTGCGCAACTGCCAGATCTGCACGTCGACGCCGGAGCGGCCGATCACCACGTCGACGGAAGCTGGCCGCGTCCATAGCGGACCGCCGATGCCGCGGAACAGCTGTTCGCTCTGGCAGGCGGCAATCGCCCGCTCGCGATAGGCAAGGATGAGCGCGTCCTGGGCACCGTCGCGGTACAGGCGGTCCTGGGCCCAGATTTTAGCGCCCGCCAGTAGGGCAAGCGCGACGACGAGAACTCTCAGCATGGCGGCGCGTATCACCGGCAAAAAGGGGCTGCGGCGGCGGCATGCCGCGGCGGACCACCGCGCGCGGGGCAGGGTCGAGTTTCCCTGGGCTTGGTGAATAAAGAGTTGCCGGGCGTGTCGCCGCGCTTGTCAGGGCCGCCCCATTGCGGCATGGATCGCGGCCAGTTTCACCGCCAATGCGCAGACCCGGGGGAAGGACACCGACCCATGAGCAAGAAGAAGATCCTCATCACTTGGCCTCTTCCCGAGGCCGTCATGGCTCGCGCCCGGGCCACCTACGACGTCATCGCGCATGGCGACAACCCCAAGATCACCGTCGACGAGATGCTGGAGACGGCCAAGTCGGTCGACGCCATCCTGTTGACGTTGAACGAAAAGTGCCCGGCGCCGGTCATCGAGCGCGTCCCCGACAACATCAAGTGCATCTCGACGTTCTCGATCGGCTTCGACCATATCGATCTCGAGGCCTGCAAGAAGCGCGGCATCAAGGTCGGCAACGCCCCGCACGGCGTTACCGTGGCCACCGCCGAGATCGCCATGCTGCTGCTGCTCGGGTCGGCGCGCCGCGCTTCCGAAGGTGAGCACATGATGCGCACGCGCTCCTGGCCCGGTTGGCAGCCGCTGCAGCTCGTCGGCCAGCGGCTCGATAACAAGAAGCTCGGCATCTACGGCTTCGGCAAGATCGGCCAGGCGCTGGCGCAACGCGCCCGCGGCTTCGACATGGAGATCCACTACTACGACATCTATCGAGCCAAGCCCGAGGTCGAGGCGAAGTACAACGCCACCTACCACGACAGCCTCGACAGCCTGCTCAAGATCTCGCAGTTCTTCTCGATCAACGCGCCGTCGACGCCGGAGACGCGCTACTTCTTCAACAAGGACGTCATCGAGAAGCTGCCGCAGGGCGCCATCGTCGTGAACACGGCGCGCGGCGACCTCGTCAAGGACGAGGACATGATCGCGGCTCTGAAGGCGGGGCGCCTCGGCTACGCCGGCCTCGATGTGTTCGCCGGCGAGCCCAAGATCAACGAGGGCTACTACGACCTGCCCAACACGTTCCTGTTCCCGCACCTCGGCTCCGCGGCGATCGAGGCGCGCAACCAGATGGGCTTTGAGGCGCTCGACAACATCGACGCGTTCTTCGCCGGCAAGGACATGCCGTTCAAGCTCGCCTGAGGCGCCGATGACGGTCCGTCTCACCCGCGTGATCCTTTACGTGCACGACGTTGACAAGCTGTCGGCCTTCTATCGCGAGGCCTTCGGCTTCGTGTCAGTGGAGGAGATCGCGGGCGAGTGGGCGGTTCTGCGGGCCGGTGCGGTCGAGCTGGCGCTGCACCGCGTCGGCGCAGCCTATCGCGGCATGACGCCTGCGGGCGACAGCAACGCCAAGCTGGTTTTCGCCATTGATGCGCCGGTCGCCGACAAGCGCCAGGCGCTTCTGCAACGCGGCGTGCCGATGGGTGAGACAAAGTCCTATGGCGCCTCGGGGCCGTTGTGCGATGGCCGCGATCCTGAAGGCAACGTGTTCCAACTCGTCGGAGCCGTCGCTGCCTAGTTTCCTGCAGCCTCGGCACGCTTTGCGCTGCCGCGTGGCCGATTCTGCAGTGCGCGGGCCAGCAGCATCCCCGTGAGCATCGCCGGTACGAATACCAGCGTGCCGGTGGCGAGCAGTGGCAGCGACACGATTGCCGGCCCCGGGCAGAACCCCGACAGCCCCCAGCCAATGCCGAACAACCCGGCACCGAGCAGAAGCCGCACGTCGATGTCGGTCTTGGACGGCAGCGACAGGGTGTCGGCGAGGAGCGGGCGGCCGCGTCGGAAGGCGAGGCGATACCCGGCGAATGTCACGACGATAGCGCCCAGCATGACGAAGGCGAGGCTCGGGTCCCAGGCTCCGAACGGGTCCAGGAAGTTCTGCACCTTTGCCGGATCGGCCATCCCCGAGACTACGAGCCCGAGGCCGAACAGCAGACCGGCGATGGCGCTGACGAGGATGCGCATGGTTCAATCGGCTCCCGGCAGTACGTGGCGGACGACGAGCACGGTGAGAAACGCCGTCGCCATGAAGGTCAGCGTCGCCACCAGCGAGCGCGCCGAAAGTCGCGACAGTCCGCACACGCCGTGGCCGCTGGTGCAGCCGCCGCCAAGAATGGCGCCGAAGCCGACCAATAGGCCGGCACCCGCGAGCAGGGGGAGGTTGCCGGACACCGTCTGCTGCACGGCGAGGCCGGTCGCCGCCGTGTAGAGGACGGGCGCGGCAACTAATCCGGCGATGAATGCTGCCGCGCCACCGACGCCCGGCTCGCCATAGGGCGGCAGGAGGCGTCCGAGGATGCCGCTGACGCCGGCGATGCGGCCGAGGAGCAGCATGAGAATCACCGCCGCAGCACCGATCAGCGCGCCGCCGAGCAGCGATTCAATGGGTGTGAAGGGCGTAGCGGGCATGGACCTCGACCTTTGCGGCGCGGCGCCAGCCGCGAGGATGGCGGGCCACCGCATATAGCGACCCGCCAATGGAAGGATAGGCCGCGCACGATCCTCACTTCAACCGTGCCGGCGGATCATCATCAATCGCAGAGCGGAGCGCTATCTGCGTTGTCCGTTGCGGCGCTTCCCATGCGCAGCCGGTGCCCATCGAGATCTTCGACATTCATCTCGCGCAGACCCCAGGGGAAATTCGTCGGCGGCTGACGAATGGTGGCCCCGTGCGTGCGGTATTCGTCGAACAGCAAATCGACATCCTGCACGAAGATGGAGACCCATGTGCCTGGCGAGCCCTGTCCGCCTTGGCACAGGAATAGCTTCACGCCGTCGCGGCTGACGCAGCCGAAGGTCGCTGGTGCTCCCCAGTCCCATTCCTTGCGGAACCCGAGCTTCTCGACATAGTAGGCAATCGACGCGGGGACGCTCTTCACGTTGAGGATGGGAATGGCCTCGCTGAAGCGATTGTCGCTCAACTCCTGGCGCTCGGCGCCTGCGCCGAGCAGCGCTTCGACGATCCGCCGGTCCGTCCGCGCCGTCGCGTCATTGAGGGGCGTCAATCCGCGATCGTCCTTGGCCTTTGGGTCGGCGCCGCGCCGCAACAGGAGCGCCACGATTTCCGGCTGGTTCTTCAAGACGGCGAAATGCAGCGGCGTGCGGCTATTTTCAAACCTGCTCATCCGTCGCGACACCAAACTTGCATCGGCGTCGAACACGCGCTCGATGAGGTCGGCGCGTCCGAGAACGATCGACGAGAAGACGGTCGGCTTGGCGCCCCGCGCCAGCAAATAGTCGGCGGCCTCGCGGCGCACGTGCTGGAAGATCGTTGCCCAGCCGATCACGCCTGCCTCGTGAGCGTCCCCTTCGCCGTCGATGTCGGCGCCGGCGCCCAGTAGACGTTCCACCACGCGCAGATGGCCACCCTGTGCCGCCCAATGCAGTGCAGTCGCCTGGTCGAGCTTGTCGCGCAGATTGACGTCGGTGCCGTGCGCGAGCAACACCTCGACGCAGTCGAGATGGCCGTTCTCGGCGGCGAGGTGCGACAGCGGAGTGCCCCATTGGCCGCCGGTGATCGATAGCTTGCGCGGGTGCTCATCGAGCAGGCGAGCCAGCTCGTGGGCGTCGCCCCTTACGGCGGCAGCTATGATTTGGCCATCGAGGCTGACGCTGTCGACGTGCTCCTTGAGCACGCGCCAGCTTGCAAATCCGTATTCTCTCGAAATGTCGAGCTGAGCTTGATGGAGCTTTGCGGAAGGGTCGCCGCTGCGGAGCCCGGCGAGACGCTCTTTCGCGGCCTTCTTGAGCCAAGCAAGGTCGGGACGCGGCGGAAGCTTGTTGGGCATCGGACACCTTCTTTCTGAAGCGCCCGGCGTCCGCGTCACGGGCAAGAAAGAAGATGCAACATTTTCTTGCAGATGGAGGTGGGTTCAACCCTTTACGCGGACCGTCGGTCGCCTCTCGACCGGGCGCAATTATGTGTGCCGCAGCGGGAGCTAGTCAATCGTCGGTTACTTTCGCGCTACCAGCAATCCGGGCTCAAATGGCCAACCAAGCTTGACAGGGGCAGACGCCGCGCGCTTGCTGGCGGCGCCGCAAGGTACCTTCCCCCGGTGCTCTAGACGGAGACAGCGAACATGGAACCGGATCAGACTGTTCCCGCAACAGAACAACGCAAGTCCAGTTTCGGCGACACCGCCATCTGGATGCGCGGCCTCTACATGCTCCTGCTCGTGTTGGCATTCGGCGTCGCCCAGATGCTGCTGTGCGTGACGACCATCGCGCAGTTCCTGTGGCTGCTTTTCAGCGGCGAGCCGAATGTGCAGCTCACGCACTTCGGCCGGTCGCTGGCCCGCTGGCTGGCTGACACGGCGCTCTTTCTGACGGGCGCCACCGATGTGAAGCCGTTCCCATGGGCGCCTTGGCCGCCGGCCAGTTGAGGCCGCCCTGTTGCGCGTGTAACAGCGCGCACCACATCGACCGACTATTGCTCCGCCCCTCGATGAGCGCGGTGGTCGCGCTCGACAATGATTGAGGAGCAAACAGATGTTGTCGATGATGGTTGCGTTTCAGGCTGCGATGACTCGTCCCGGCGAGCTTGCCAAGCCGGCACCCCGTCCGCAGCAGGCCGACAAGCCGAGCCGCTGACGCCACGCGCGCACGAGACGCTCGGCAAATGAAAGGGCGGATCGGCTGAGCCGATCCGCCCTTTGCTGTTTGCGCAGCGCGCCCTCAAAAAAAATCATGCCGGCCACTTGCATCGCGGGGGGGAGGGGCCATCTCAGTCCCCCTGTGAACGACGTCGCTTTCGCGAGCGCGATTGGCGCGCTCAAGTGGACCGTCGGAGGAGACTGAAGATGCAGTCCATGATGGTTGCATTCCGTGCCGCGATGACTCGCCCTGGCGAGATGCAGAAGCCGCGCCCCGCTGCTGAGCAGCCGCAGCCGCCCGCGAACAACGAGCGCTAAGTAGAGCTCGAGCACCGGCACGAAGGAGGACGGAGCGGCGCGGCTGCTCCGTCCTCAATTGTTTTTGGAGGCGCTCAGCCAGCCACCTCGGCCATCAGCCAGCGCGCCGTGCGCAGCAGGCGCGCATCGTCATGCCGTTGGCCGACGAGCTGCACACCAACCGGCATGCCACGCACCTGCAGCAGCGGCAGCGATACCGCGGGCATGCCCAGGTAGGTCCACAGCCCGTTCATGATCGGGCTGCCTGTGGCGCCCAGCCCGCGCGGCGCGGGACCCATCGCGGCGGGCGTAAGGATGGCGCTGAACGTTTTCAGCGCGGCGGCAAGGGCGCGATATGCGGGCTCGCGTCCGGTGATGGCACGCAGATATTCCTGGGCGTCGACAGCCCGCCCTTCGTTGAGCCGCTGCGCCAGCCCCGGCGATATGTGCTGCGGCGCCTCGTCCAACAGCGGGCCGTAGTAGTGGGCGTTCTCCGCGAGCTGCACGATGCGCTGCCACTCGACCACGTCCGCGAGCCGCGGAAGATCGAGTTCCACGATCCGATCACCGAAGCGCCCAACCAGCTCCGCAAATGCCACCTTCATGTCGGGGTCGGCATCCGTCCAGGGCGGCGGCTTGACGAACGCAAGCCGCGGCGGGATCGGCGGCCTCGCCCGTGCCGTGCCGACGAGGCCGGGTCGCGCGCGCCGGAAACTCGCCGCGTCCTCCGGATCGAAGGCGGTCATGCAGTCGGTGATGAGCGCAAGGTCCTCGACCGATCGCCCGTAAACGCCGACCGTGTCGAGCGTGTGCGACTGCATCAGCACGCCCGCGCGCGGTACGAGACCGAGCGTCGGCTTGAAGCCGTACACGCCGCAGAACGAAGCCGGCCGGATGATCGAGCCGGCGGTCTGACTGCCGAGCGCGGCCGGCACCATATGGTCCGCGACAGCCGCCGCTGAGCCGGCCGACGAGCCACCCGGCGTGTGCTCGAGGTTGTGCGGATTGCGCGTCCTCGCCGGCGTGAGCAGCGCCAGTTCCGTCGTTACGGTCTTGCCCAAGATCACCGCGCCCGCGGCGCGCAGTGCCGCGACGCACGCAGCGTCGCGCTCCGGTCGGCGGCCATCGAAGATCGGCGAGCCGTTGGCGGTGGGAAGATCGAACGTGTCGAAGATGTCCTTGATGCCGATGGGCACACCATGCAGCAGGCCCAAATGGTCGCCGCGGCGGATCGCAGCATCTGCCTCGCCCGCCTGCGCCAGGGCCAGATCCGCGTCGAGATACTCCCACGCTTGCACCTGCGCGTCGCGCGCGGCGATACGGTCGAGGCAGGCGGCGACCAGTTCCCCCGACGAAAGCCGCCCTTCGCGGATGGCCTCGGCCGCGGCTGCAGCGGTAAGGTTTGTCGGGTCGGAGTGGATCGGTCCGCTCATACTTTGGGCGATGCTCTTTGTGGCCCGTGGGCTCAGTGGCTGCGCGGTTCGTGCGGCAACCTGGCCACAGGGCTGCGGAGGCCGATTTCCGCACCCCTTAACTGCCGGGCGCAAACCGCTCAAACCCTGGGCTGACCGCTTGACGGGCCTTTGCTTTCCTACCTATAGCTCATCCCTTCGCCGATAAAAGAAAACCCCTAAGGGGTGCCTCGTTCGGTCGTGACCGGGAGTGGCGCTCTGAGGGGATTGTTGCGAGCTGCGTTGAGCATTGCGAGGGGAACGATAATGGCCAATCAGTCGGGCCGACATTTCCTGCAGATCCCTGGGCCGACCCCGGTCCCGGAGCGGATCCTCAGTGCCATGTCGCGGCAGATGCTCGACCATCGCGGTCCGACGTTCGGCGAGTTCGGCCTGAAGCTGCTGGCCGACGTCAAGACGATCTTCAAGACCCACAACCCGGTCATCATCTATCCCTCGTCCGGCACGGGCGCGTGGGAGGCCGGTCTTGTCAACACCCTCTCGCCCGGCGATCAGGTGCTGATCGTCGAGACCGGGCAGTTCGCCGTCCTCTGGCGCAACATGGCCGAGCGCATCGGTCTGAAGCCCGAGGTGATTCCGACCGACTGGCATTCGGGTGCCGACGCCAACAAAGTCGAGGCGCGCCTCAAGAAGGACAAGTCGCACGACATCAAGGCCGTGTGCGTCGTTCACAACGAGACGTCGACGGGCGCCCGCTCGTGGATCGACGAAATCCGCAAGGCCATGGACGCCGCGCACCATCCGGCGCTGCTGATGGTCGACGCCGTGTCGTCGCTTGGCGCGATGGACCTGCGCCACGACGAGTGGGGTATCGACGTCACCGTGGCCGGCTCGCAGAAGGGCTTGATGCTGCCGCCCGGGCTGTCGTTCACGGCCGTCAGCCAGAAGGCGCTCGCCGCCTCCAAGAAGGCCAAGCTGCAACGCTCCTACTGGAACTGGGACGACATGATCGCCATCAACGCGGCGGGCACATTTCCCTACACGCCGGCGATCGGCCTGCTGTTCGGCCTCGCCGAGGCGATCGCCATGCTGCACGAGGAAGGCCTCGAAAACGTCTTCGCGCGCCACGAGCGCCTCGCCGAGGCGACGCGCCGGGCCGTGCGTGGTTGGGGCCTCGATACGTGGTGCCGCGATCCGCGCTCGCACTCGCCGGCGGTGACCGCCGTGGCCATGCCGGAGTCGCATAACGCCGACGCCTACCGCAAGCTGGTGCTCGAGAACTTCAACATGTCGCTGGGCACTGGCCTCAACAAGCTGGCCGGCAAGGCCTTCCGCATCGGCCACCTGGGCTACACCAACGAGCTCACCATCCTCGGTGCGCTGGCGGGTGTGGAGATGGGGCTCGAGCTTGCCGGCGTTCCGCACGAGAAGGGCGGCGTCACCGCGGCGATGGCCTATCTTTCGGAAACGGTGCGGCCCGCAACCGCCAAGGCGGCGTAATTGCGGGCCCGTGGGCCGCTATCACCAATTAAAAAGGGTCTTGATAGAACTGGCTTTGACGGAAGCGGCTTTGATTGAATCGGCTTTGACGCCGGATTTCGGCACGTTCGACGGTCCGGAGTAGCCGACCGAGGCGAGTTCCACCTTGCAGCGCTGGCCGAGCTTCGCATAGCGGGCGATCACGCAGCTCTTCACTTCCGAGTACGTTGGCGTGCTGTCGATGCAGCCGATGCGGCGCACGTCGCTCTCGCAGGCGGCGCGCAGCGCCGGCGTCACCTCGGGCGGCAGCTTGGGTTCCTCGGCGAAGGCCATCGAGCCGGCCGACATAGCTGCACATACGACAAGAACGCGCGATCTCTGCATAACTTCCCCTCTTCAGTGTGCGAGGTGAACTACATGCAGAATGAAGCAGCAGAATGATGACGGATACAGGGTGTGCGGCAGCGGACCACACGCAAAAATCGCAAGCGGCCCCATGTTATCGAGCACGCGCGTCGTGCAAGCGGATTGAAGCGGCTTACTTTTTTCCGGGCTTGATGGCGCGGCCGAACGCTTCGGCGATACGCGCGCTGCAGAGGTCGTCCTTGTGGATAACATCGTTGGCGCCGCCGGTGATAAGCCGCGTGCGCGCGGCAAGCGAGCTGTCATTGCAGACAACAATCACGGGTCCAGCGTAGCCGGCGCGGCGAAGTTCGGCGGTGGAGCTCTCCGCGTCGGTAGATGGGCAGCCCATCTCGACAATGAAAACGTGGGCCGGCTGATGTTCGGCGAGGCTACCGAGCGCGGTGTCGAGCGAGGATGCCCGGCGTATCGGTACGTTGTAGCCCAGCAGCACGCGCAGCGTGGCGGTGAGGTGCTCGGCATCCGCCGGCGCGTCCGTCACGATAAGGACGTCATGCGGCAGATGCTGCCGCGCGTTCCGCCACGCGCTCAGATGTTTGATTGATATCTTCGTCGCCTCCGCGCAATCGGCGGCCCCCAGGCGCCCCACACGAGGTCACAGCAGAGCAGGGCCCTCTCGGCAGTACGTCGCCGGTGCGGCTGGCGTTACATTCCAACATATTAGACTGTGGCGTCGTCCGGACCGAAGGCAGCGTGCCGGAAGGCGGTGTAGCTGTCGCTGATGCGGCGCGTTCTCGCGTCAGTGCCGGCGGCATGGGCAACGACGGCGTCGGCGACCCGGCGGATGGCGTGCGCCAGCTCGGCGGCAATGGGCCAAGTGCGTTCGGCAGAGGCGTCGGGGAGCAACATGCGCCGGTGCGCGTCCTCCTCGGCCAGCGACTGCTGATATTCTCCGGCGGTCGCGGCGGCGAACATCGCCTGCTCAGCCGGCCCGAAGTTGTCCCACAGCGCGCGGCGCACGCCGAGGAAGAACGCCGTGCCGTGGCGGTTGAAGCTGGTGCCGGCCGAGTGAGACGCCACGCCCGGCAGGCCGAGCGCATAGCTGATGATGGCGCCGCCGCATTCGGCGGCGAGAACATCGCCGCGCTGCATGGCGCCCGCTAGCTCTCCGGGCTCCAGGGTCACCGGCTCGAGGCCGAGCCCGCGTCCGACGTCGCGTGCCAGACCCTGCAAGTGCGCTGTGCGGCCGGCGAGTGCGGCCATGCTCTCGACGCGCTCGGTCGCAAGCAGGTAGCTGTGACGGCCCGTATGCGCGGCAAGCAATGGCTTCACGCCGAGCTCGCCGGCGAGGTCGTCCCACAGCGCCTGTCCACCGCCGACCGAAACCCACGTCTGCAAATGCTGCGGGCTCATGCCGCGATCGCCCGGCAGACCTGAGAAGAATGCAAGCCCGCGTTGGGCGTCGGGGGCGTCGCCAAAATAGAGGTCGGCGTCGCCCGCGCTGACGGCCGAGAGGCCATCGGCGACGGCAAACGTCGGGACGATGCGATACCGGCCACCGCTCAATTGCATGATGCTTTGGCCGAGACGATGCGCCCAGTCGGCTGGGCCGGCGTAGCCCTCGGCCCACGGCATGGCGAGGCGAAGCTCGTGCAGGTCCGCGGCGACTGCGGGAGCAGCGAGTGTTGGCTGCGCCGTGGCGGACGCAGCTGTTGCCGCGGCGGCAGCCGCACCCGTGGACTTCAGGAATTCGCGCCGGTCCATCGAGCCTATCCCCTCTCGGCAAGCGTCGGCCGCATCAAAGCCGATCGGCGTGTCATTGACAACGGGGAGCACCTTGGACGGTGCGGTCCGGCACAATTGGTAACCGTAAAGTCCGCCAGGGTCCTAGGACTTGGCGCACTCGATGGCGACGCTCCTGCTCGAGCCGATGCTGACCGAGCCGCCACCGCTCATCGGGCCGCTGCTGCCGGGCTGCTGCGCGTTCTGGCCGAGCGCGCTTGAGAACGCATCGCTCAACTGCTGCGTATCGGCGTCTTCGGGCGGCTCGTGGATCGTCGGCTTGCAGGTCGTTGGGGCGTTGGCGCTGAGCTTGATCGGATCGGCCTCGGCGAAGTCGAAAGCGATGAAGTAGCTGGAATCGAACACCGCGAAATTAAAGCCCGTGGCGTCCGCCGGCACTGGTTGCTCGAGCGGCAGCGTGAAGTGCAGCGTGAGGATGCCCTTGTCGGTGTACTCCAGCCAGTAATCGACCGGCGGATTGAATTTGAGCGGCTTGTCGCCGAGCTTGGCGAAGGTGAAGTATTCGAACTCTTTGAGCCCGTCGATGTTGACCTGCGCCAGCTCCTTCAGCTCCTCGCGGTCGTACTTGCCGTCGCCGTTCTTATCGAGACCTTCGATCGCCTGTTGCGTGTAGATCTCGTCGAACGTCCACGCCTGCTGCAGGCCCGTGATGGCCGCTTTTTCGTAGAGGACCGTCTCCTTCATCGTCACCCACACGTGCGGATGGGCGAGCGCCTGCGAGGTCGCGCCGCTCAGACCGGCGACCGCCGTCGCCATGGCGAGTATCGATGTCGGGGCGCGCAATTCGCTTCTCCTCTCGGATGCCGGCAGCCAGTCCAGGGGATGGAGCAGGAACGTGGCGGTTGCGTGATGGCCGGCGCTGGAATAGGTTGCACCGGATATTATCACATCCACCAATCGATGGATATTCGCATGGCAGGCGCCCCCTGGACGCTGGGACAGACTGTGCTCGGCGCGTTCGCCGCCAGGTTGAGGCAGGTTGTCCTCGCTACCGCGCTTGTCGCTGTCCTCGGCCCGGCGATGGCCCGTGCCGAGGTCACCGACGTCGTCGTCACCATCAAGCCCATCCATTCGCTGGTCGCGCAGGTGATGCAAGGGGTCGGCGTCCCGGTGCTGCTGGTCGACGGGGCCGCCTCGCCACATAGCTTCTCTCTCCGGCCGTCGCAGGTGCGCGCCATCAATAGGGCGGGGGTGTTCATCCGCGTGTCCGAGCGGCTGGAGCCGTTCACCGGCAAGATCGTTCGCTCCCTTCCGGACGACGTGCAACTCGTGACCCTCGCCGACATGCCGGGCGTCAGGCTGTTGAGCCGGCGCGAGGACGGCAGCTTCGACGACCACGTCCATGTCGCCGGCGACAGCCACGACGCGGTGAAGGACAGTCACCTCTGGCTCGACCCGGACAACGCCAAGGTCATCGGCAATTACGTCGCCGGCGTGCTCAGCGCGCGCTATCCGCAGCATGCCGAGCGCTTCAAGGCCAACGCCGAGCGGTTGCGTGGCGAGATCGACGCGCTGACCAGCGAGCTCGAAGCCGTGACGCAGCCGCTGCGCGACCGGCCGTTCGTCGTCTTTCACGACGCCTACCAGTATTTCGATGCGCGCTTCCGCCTCGATGCCGTCGGCTCGATCACCGTGAGCCCCGAAGTTCAGCCGAGCGCCAAACGCCTGACCGAGCTGCGCCGGAAGATCCGCTCGCTCAAGGCCGTGTGCGTGTTCGCCGAGCCGTTTTTTCAGCCGGCTCTCGTTGCTGCCGTCATCGAGGACACCGATGCGCGGGCCGGGACGCTCGACCCGGAAGGGTTGAGCCTCGAGCCCGGGCCACGCCTCTACTTCCAGCTGATGCGCAATCTCGCCGCCAGCTTGAAATCGTGCCTTACCCCGGCGACCTGAGCCGGCGGGCACAAACGAAAAGGGCAGCGCCTTGGTGCTGCCCTTTGCAATTTCATTGCGCGCGATCTGAGCTTAGAGCGCGGCGCTCTTGCCGGGCTCGGCCGACTGAGCCGACGTCGCCTTCTTGGCGTCCTCGGCCGCCTTCTTGGCGGCTTCGGCGGCGGCGCGGGCAGCCTCGGCAGCCTTGGCTGCAGCGGCGGCGGCGCGCTCCGCAATGGCCACGGCGTCCTCGTGTGGCGCCGGCTTCTTGTGCGCCTCGGCCTTCTTCACCGGCTTCTTCTCGAGCGGCTTCTCGGCGGCCGCGGCGAGTGCCGCCTCGTCGGCCGACGGATCGACGGCAGGAGCGCCCATGTCGTTGGCGCCCGTGTCGCTGGTCGCGGCGACCGTCTCGACGTTGGCTGCGGGCGTACGCATGCGGATGCTGCGCGGCGGCGCCTTGTAAGTCGGTGCCTCGGCAGCGGCGGCGGCCATCGGGTTATACGGAGCCGGCTCGTCGCCAGACGCCACGGCCTGGCTGTTGAAGCGCTGCCACGTCACCGTCACCTTGGTGCCGACGGGAACCTTTGGATAGAGGTCGAGCACGTCGTCGTTGAGCATGCGGATGCAGCCCTTCGACACCGCTTGGCCGATCGTCCACGGGGCGTCGGTGCCGTGAATGCGATAGGTGCTGGAGCCGAGGTACATGGCGCGCACGCCGAGCGGGTTCATCCGGTGGCCACCGGGGACCCACAGCGGAAGCTTCGGGTTCTCACGCAGCATCTCGGGCGTCGGACGCCACGATGGATTGATGCGCTTGTCGGTGACCGAGGTCGTGCCCTGCCAGCGGCTCTGCTCGCGCGGCACGGCGATCGGGTAGCTCGTGGCCGTCCCTGCCTTGGTGATGAGGTACAGCCGGCGATCGCCGAAGCTGACGATGACCTGGCCGGCGGTATATTTCTGATCGAACGAGACGGTTTGCTTGCCGCCGCCCCATTCCTGACTGCCGCCCCAAAGGAATTCGAACAGACCCTGGGCATGCGCCTGGGACGTCGCGATGGGAACAATGGCAACGGTGAGGGCTGCCACGGCAATAGAACTCATCAGACCGCGAGATGGCATTACTGAATGGCTCCGGAGGTTCGCTCAGTTGGTAGGGAGCTTGAGGGCGATATGGTGAATGCCACGTATATATCAGTCCCACTTTGTCGCGGCAGAGCATGCAGGACACAGTTGTGGTCGTATCGCACCTGCGAGCACGCTTTCAGGATTTTCCGCTCTAGCTGTTTCCTGGATGCACGGCCAAGCGCCTGAAAACCCGGCAAATCGGCGCCTAAGGGTGCGGCATCCCCGTCGCCTGCCGAATCGATTCGCCTGTTGGCAAGATCTCAGCTGTGGAAAATTTGCATCTTAGTGCGGGGGTGGCTGCAACCTTTATTCTCCCCTTTTGTTCCCTGTTTGATCTTGACCCGAAACCTCACCCAGTCTAGAACAAAAAAAGAACGCAGCGGCATTCGAGCTGCCGTTGCCTCGGTTGTTGCGAGAGCGTTCCAATGCTGCAGAGGGTCCCACCCCCCACCCCACCGTCCGACCTTCTGCAGCGGATCTCGCGGCCAGAGCCAAGCCCCAGTGCGTGTCCGCGTAACGGGTTGCGTAGCGTAAGGCTTGGCGGCTCTAGCCCAAACCGGAACGGCGAGTCCCTCCTCGCCGTTCCGGCGGGCCAGCTACCGCACAACAAGACGAATGTGCTCGCCGATTTGCGCACGCGCATCACGCAGCTGGAGCGTGGCGCTGCCTGCCTCGCCTCCTCATCCATTGCACCTCAGCAAGATCAAGCGCCGCGCCTATGGACGCTCGGAGACGCTGATCTCGACCAGCGTCTTGGCGGAAGCCTCGATGCGCTTTCTCTGCACGAGCTGAAGCCCGAGCTATTCGGACCGGACGCGGGAGCGGGCTCCAGCGCCGGCAACTGGGCGGCCGCGCTCGGCTTCGCCCTGCGCCTCGCGGTGCGCCGCCTGGAGAGCATGGAAGCTTCGCAAGGCGGCGCTTCCCGTATCCTGTGGTGCTGGCCGTCCGCGTTTGCGCGCGAGCTCGGCGCCCCGCACGGGCATGGCCTTGCCGCGCTCGGACTTAAACCTTCCGCCTGGCTGTTCGCCGAGACGGCGCGCGCCAGCGATGCTTTGTGGGCCATGGAGGAGGGCCTGCGCTCCGAGAGCCTCGCCCTTGTCATCGGCGTGGTGGACGAGGCGGAGCTGACGCCCGCGCGCCGCTTGAGCCTGGCGGCGGCAGAGCATTCCACGCCCTGTCTCATCGTCACCGATCCGCGGCTGTCGCCTGCGGGATCGACCGCCACCCGCTGGCGGGTCGGGTCGCGCCAAAGCGCCTCGCATCCCTTCGACGGGGCTGCGCCGGGGGCTTCGCACTACGCCGTCGCCTTGGAACGTTGCCGGCATCGCCCGCTGACACGCGAGCCTGTGCCCTCTCTCTTGGAATGGTCGGATGAAACGCATCGTTTCCGTGTGGCTGCCACTGTGGCCCATCGAGCGGATGCACCGCGCGCAGCCATCGCTGGTTCCCGGTGAGGCGCCGCTCGCCCTGGTCGAGGCGGGCACGCACGGCATCCGCATTACCGCCGTCAACCCGCAAGCGGCGGAGCAAGGCGCGCGCATCGGTCAGGCCCTCGCCGATGCGCGCGCAGCTTTGCCCGCGCTGTTGACGCAACCGGCCGATCGGCGCCGGGACCGCACGGCGCTGTTGCGCCTCGCCCGCTGGTGTGGCCGCTACGGTCCCAACCGCAACATCGACGGCGATGACGGCCTGTGGATCGACATCACCGGCGTGGCGCACCTCTATGGCGGCGAGAGGCAACTCGTCGGCGATCTCATCGACAGGCTGTCGCGCTTTCATCTGACCGCACGCGTCGGTCTCGCCGATACGCTCGGCGCCGCGCACGCGTTGGCCCGCTTCGCGCCGTCACCGGCGATCGCCGCGGAAGGCGAGGCGGAAGCCTGCCTCGCGCGGTTGCCGGTCGAAGCGCTGCGGCTCGCACCCGATACGGTGCTGCTCTTGAAGCGACTCGGCCTCAAGCGCATCGGCGATCTCTATCGTCTGCCGCGCGCCGCCCTGCAGCGCCGCTTCCGTTCGGCAAAGGGCGTCGAGGCGGTGCTGATGCGGCTCGACCAGGCGCTGGGCGAGCGCTCCGAGCCGTGCCGGCCGCTCATCGAGCCGCCGGCCCTCTATGTGCAACGCTCATGGCCCGATCCGCTCATCTCGCCCGAGCAGCTCGAAGCCGAGACGGCGCGGCTCGCCGAGGAGCTTTGCACTCATCTGGCATCGCGCGGGCTTGGCGCCCGCCGGCTCTGCCTGTCGCTCTATCGCGCCGACGGCAGCATCGCCGAGGCCCGCGCCGGCCTGAGCGCGCCATCGTGGACGCCCGAGCACATGACCGGGCTCCTAAATGAGAAGCTCGCCGCGCTCGATGCCGGTTTCGGCGTCGAGGTCATGGTGCTGGCGGCGGTTCAAGTGGAGAAGGCGCCCGTTGAGCAGGGTGCGCTCGCGCCGCGCTTGCAAGGCGACGCTCGAGGCGATGCGGCGCAGCTCGTCGATCGTCTCGCCAATCGCCTCGGGGCATCGCGCGTGACGCGCCTCGAGGCGCACGCCAGTCATATCCCCGAGCGCAGTGAGGCGCGCGTTGCCGCGCTCAGTCACGCGCGCGAGCTTGCCTGGCCGCTGCCGCCCGGACCGGCGCGTCCGCCGTTGCTCCTGGAGCAGCCGGAGCCGATTTGCGTCATCGCCGAGGTGCCGGAGGGTCCGCCGGCGCGGTTCACCTGGCGGCGCGTCGAGCGGCGCATCCTCAAGGCGCAAGGCCCGCAGCGCGTGGCGCCCGAATGGTGGGACGAGATCGCCGCCAGGAAGAGCGGCACGCGCGACTACTACCGCATCGAGGATGAGGGCGGCGCCGGCTACTGGGTGTTCCGCGAAGGCATTTACGGGCGCGACGAGGAGCTACCGCGCTGGTTCCTGCACGGGCTGTTCGGATAGCGCATGGCAAAGAAGCCCACAGCCGCCCGCTACGCCGAGCTGCAGGTGACGACCAACTTCTCGTTCCTGCGCGGGGCCTCGCACGGCGAGGAACTGGTGGCGCAGGCGCATGCGCTCGGTATGGAGGCGATCGCCGTCACCGACCGCAACACGCTCGCCGGCATCGTGCGCGCGCACCTGGCGGCGAAGGAAGTGGGCTTGAAGCTGATCGTCGGCGCGCGCCTCGACCTGCAGGACGGCCCTAGCCTCTTGTGCCTGCCGCGCGACCGGCAGGCGTACGGGCGCCTGTCGCGGCTGATCTCGCTCGGGCAGATGCGCGCCAGGAAGGGCGAGTGCACGCTCTTTCTCGCCGATGTCGCAAATCACGCCGAGGGACAGATCTTCATCGCGCTGGCCCCCGACGACTGGGACTGGCGCGCACTTATCGCCGCCGATGATGAGGCGCCGCCCACCGCCGCCATCCTGCCTTTCCCTAACGCAAAAACTTCCCCCTCTCCCTGTTCTTCACGGGGAGAGGGTCGGGGTGAGGGGCAGAAGTGCGCGTCGACACAAGCGGTTGCCCCTCACCCTAACCCTCTCCCCATGCCGAGTGGCATGGGGAGAGGGAATGCGACTACGTTCGAGGGGGAGCTACAGCGGGTGAAGGCGGCGTTGGGCGACGGGGCCACGCTCTACCTCGCCGCGAGCCACACCTATCGCGGCGACGACCGCGCCCGCATTGCCGCGCTGGCGGCGCTCGCTGAGCGCTGCGCAACGCCGCTCGTCGTCACCGGCGACGTGCTCTATCACGCGCCGCACCGGCGCCCGCTACAGGACGTCCTCACCTGCGTGCGCGAGAAGACCACCATTCAGGAAGCCGGCCTCAGGCTCGAAGCCAACGCCGAACGGCATCTCAAATGGCCGATGGAAATGGCGCGCCTCTTCCGCGGGCACGAGGACGCCCTCGCCCGCACGCTGGAGATCGCCGTGGCCTGCACGTTCAGCCTCGACGAGCTCGTCTACGAGTATCCCGACGAGCCGACCCCGCCGGGCAAGACGCCGCAAGCCTATCTCGAGGAGCTCGCCTGGGAGGGCGCCCACTGGCGCTTCCCCGACGGCATTCCGGAAAAGGTGCACGGTCTCATCGTGCGCGAGCTGCGGCTCATCGATCAGCTCAACTACGCGCAATACTTCCTCACCGTGCGCGACATCGTCCACTTCGCCCGCTCGCAGGGCATCCTCTGCCAGGGTCGCGGCTCGGCCGCCAACTCGGTCGTCTGCTATTGCCTCGCCGTCACTGCGGTGAACCCCACCGAGATCGACGTGCTGTTCGATCGCTTCGTCTCGCCCGAGCGCAAGGAGCCGCCCGACATCGACGTCGATTTCGAGCACGAGCGGCGCGAGGAGGTGATCCAGTACATCTACGCGCGCTATGGCCGCGACCGGGCCGGCCTCGCCGCCACCGTCATCTCCTACCGCGCCCGCTCCGCCGTGCGCGACGTCGGCAAGGCGATGGGCCTGTCGGAGGATACGGTCGCCGCCCTCGCCGGCATGGTGTGGGGCACGTCGGGCGGCGGCGAATTGCCCGAGAAGCACGTGTGCGCCGCCGGGCTCGACCCGAAGGACCCATTGCTGGCGCGCGTGCTGGAGCTTGCCTACGAGCTGATGGGTTTTCCGCGCCACCTCTCGCAGCACGTTGGCGGCTTCGTCCTGACGCGCGGACCCCTGGTCGAGGTCGTGCCCGTCGGCAACGCGGCGATGGACGACCGCACCTTCATCGAATGGGACAAGGACGACATCGCCGCGCTCGGCCTGTTGAAAGTCGACGTGCTGGCGCTCGGCATGCTCACCTGCATCCGCAAGGCGTTCGACCTCATCGAGCAGCACGAGGGCACGGCGGTGACGCTCGCCACCGTGCCGCGCGAGGACGAGGCCGTCTACGACATGCTCTGCAAGGCGGACTCCATCGGCGTCTTCCAGGTGGAAAGCCGGGCGCAGATGAACATGCTGCCGCGCCTGAAGCCGCGCTGCTTCTACGATCTGGTCATCGAGGTGGCGATCGTGCGCCCCGGTCCCATCCAGGGCGACATGGTGCATCCCTACCTGCGCCGCCGCGACGGCGTGGAGGTGGAGCACTATCCCTCGCCGTCACCCAAGTGCGGCGACAAGGACGAATTGCGCAACATCCTCGGCAAGACCAAGGGCGTGCCGCTGTTCCAGGAGCAGGCGATGCGCATCGCGCTCGTCGCCGCCAAGTTCTCCGACGCGGAGGTGAATGAGCTCAGGAAGGCGATGGCCACCTTCCGCCGTCGCGGCACCATTGGGCTCCTGGAGGAGAAGATGGTCTCGCGCATGGTGGCGCGCGGCTACGACAAGGACTTCGCGCAGCGCTGCTTCAACCAGATCAAGGGCTTCGGCGAGTACGGCTTCCCCGAGAGCCACGCGGCGAGCTTCGCGCACCTCGTCTACGTGTCGTCGTGGATCAAGTGCCACCATCCGGCGGCGTTCGCCGCGGCGCTTTTGAACTCGCAGCCGATGGGCTTCTACGCGCCGGCGCAGATCGTGCGCGATGCGATCGAGCATGCCGTCGAGGTGCGCGCCGCCGACGTCAATCTGTCGGACTGGGACAGCACGCTGGAGAAAGACAATGCCGGGCGCCCGGCGATGCGCCTCGGCCTGCGCCAGATCGACGGCCTGCAGGAGGAGGAGGTGAAGAAACTTACTGCAGCACGCACCTCTTACCCTCTCCCCAGCGGGGAGAGGGCTTCGCGCCATGACCTTAGGCCCGGGAGCGAGAACTTGACTCTGGCAACGAATGAAACGTTAGGGCCTAAGTCATCAGGCGCGAAGGGTGAGGGGGCACAAACGCCGCCGAGCGGAGGAACCCCCTCACCCGGTTTGCCATGTGACTCGCTCCCAAGAGGTCGCAAATCCCAGCAAACCGCCCTCTCCCCCGTCATGGTGGAGCCATGCTTCGCATGGACGGGGAGAGGGGAAGTGGGGGCGGCTCTGCCGAGCATCAAGCCGTTTCGCGACGTGCACGACCTATGGGCGCGGGCACGGGTCAAGCTCGTCACGCTCGAGAAGCTCGCCGCGGCAGACGCCTTCCGCTCCGTCCAAGCGGAGCTTGGCTTCGCCAAGACGGGCCTCGACCGCCGCCAGGCGCTATGGGAGGTGAAGGCGCTGGGCGCCGCCGAGCCGCTGCCGCTGTTCTCCTGGAGCGAGACGCGCGAAGCCGCCGCCGAGGCGTTCGTGCAGCTGCCGCAGATGCGGCTCTCCGAGCACGTCGTCAACGACTACCAGACGCTCAGGCTATCGCTCAAAGCCCATCCGATGAGCTTCCTGCGCGAGCGTTTCGCCGGCCGCCGCGTCATCGCCTGCGATGAGCTGCGCGGCATCAAGGACGGCGCCTATGTCTCCGTCGCCGGCGTCGTCCTCGTGCGCCAGCGCCCCGGTTCGGCCAAGGGCGTCGTGTTCATGACCATCGAGGACGAGACGGGCATCGCCAACGCCGTGGTGTGGGCGAAGACGCTGGAGCGCTTCCGCAAGGAGGTGATGGCCTCGCGTCTCATCGTGATCCACGGCCGCGTGCAGCGGCACCAGGACATCATCCACGTCGTCTCGGCCAGGCTGGAGGATCGCTCCGACTGGCTGCAGCTCCTGTCAGCCGAGGCAGCCACCATGAAGGCCCCGCTCGCCAATGCGGACGAGGTGCTGCGCCCCGATCCGGGATCGGCGCACCCGGCGAAATTTCCCGCCGACCCGAACGCCGACAAGATGCATCCGCGCTGGGCGAGCCATCCGCGCGACGCGCGCATCATCCCCAAATCGCGCGATTTTCACTGAGGCTTATAGTCTGGCAGCATCTCAGTGTCGGGCACGCCATTGGCTCCCATGAACACCGCCAGGATGCGCGCCGGAAATTTTCCCGTATTGCGGCCGTTGTGCGGGATGTCGATCGCCTCCATCAGCGCATCGCCCTGCCGATAGACATGCGTTCCCTTGCCCGCGTACTTGACCGTTACTTCGCCTTCGAGGATGTAGCCGAACATCGGCACGTCGTGCTGGTGCCAGCCCGTTTCCTCCCCCGGCAGCATGGTGACGATCGCCGAGACGATTTTCGCAGGCGACTGCGTGGGATAGGCGATGGGCTGGGAAAGGATCGTCTGCCCAGTGTCGAGCAGGGGCTTGACCGTTTCGCGGCCGATGCCGCGGTCTGACTGGGCGACGAGCAGCGCCGCGCTGAGAAAGACCGCGGCCAGCGGCCACATGAAGTATCGCGTATTCGACATCGGCCGGTTCCTCGCAACGCCCATTGTGCTCCGCGTCATGATGGCGGAAGTTGGTGAACAACTCTCGCCGCCCCGGTGCTCATGCTCCTCCGCCCGCTCAATTGCCTTCTCGCGCCGCTCCTCGCGATCCTGTTGGCTGCCTCGGCGGAGGCGCAGCTTCTCGACCCGCGCAGCTCACCCGAGGCGGCGACCGGCGAGCAGACGCATGAATTGGCGATCGGCAAACGCCACATGGTCTCTGCCGCCAACGCACTCGCCGCCGAGGCGGGACGCGAGATGCTGCGCGCCGGTGGCTCGGCCATCGACGCGGCGATCGCGACGCAGCTTGTCCTGAACCTCGTCGAGCCGCAGTCGAGCGGCATCGGCGGCGGCGCCTTTATTCTCTACTGGGACAAGGCGAAGGCGGAGCTCAAGGTCTACGACGGGCGCGAGACCGCGCCGGCGTCGGCGACTCCCGACCGCTTCCTCGTCGACGGCAAACCGATGCCGTTCAACAAGGCGGTGCTGTCGGGGCTGTCCGTCGGCGTGCCGGGGCTCGTGCGCCTGCTCGAGGACGTCCACAAGCAGCACGGCAAGCTGGCCTGGGCGAAACTGTTCGAACCGGCAATCCGCCTCGCCGAGGGCGGCTTCGAGATCTCGCAGCGGCTGCACGTTCTCCTGCGCCTCGACGGCCCCGACAGCTTTGTGCCCGCGGCGCGCCGCTACTTCTTCACCGATGGGGGCAGCGCGCTGCCCATCGGGCACCGGCTGCGCAATGCGGAATTCGCCGCGACTTTGCGGGCGATTGCGGCAGGTGGCGCCAACGCTTTCTACGAGGGGCCGATCGCACAGGCGATCGTCGACGCGGTGGCGGCGGCGCCGACCGCGCCGGGCGGCATGACGCTCGACGATCTCAAGAACTACCGGGTGAAGGAGCGGCCGCCACTGTGCGTCAGCTACCGCGCCCACGAGGTGTGCGGCGTCGGTCCGCCGTCGTCCGGCGGGCCGACCGTGGCGCAGACCTTAAAGCTGATCGAACCGCTCGACATCGGCACGACGCCGGACGCGGCGCTCAACGCGCGGGCCGTCCATCTCATCACCGAGGCCGAGAAGCTCGCCTTTGCCGATCGCAACAAGTACGTCGGCGACCCTGACTTTGTCGCCGTGCCGGACGGATTGCTCGATGACGCCTACATCGCTGAGCGCCGCAAGCTGATCGACCCGCAGCGGGGTGTCGACAAGCCGAAAGCCGGCGAGCCGCCCGGTTTGAAGCGCCAGTCGTTCGGCGTCGATGCAACAATCGAGCGCTCCGGCACTAGCCACATCTCCATCGTCGACGAAGCCGGCAACGCCGTGTCGATGACGACGACGATCGAAGGCGGCTTCGGCTCGCATAATTGGGCCGCGGGCTTTCTGCTCAACAACGAGCTGACGGATTTCTCCTTCGCTCCGGTCGATGCGGCCGGTCAGCCCGTCGCCAACGCGGTGGCGCCCGGCAAGCGCCCGCGCTCGTCGATGGCGCCGACCATCGTCTTCGACACGCAGCGCAACGTCGAAGCCGTCCTCGGCTCGCCCGGCGGCAGCCGCATCATTCTTTACGTCTTGAAGACGCTGGTCGCATTGCTCGACTGGGGCCTCGACGCGCAGCGGGCAGCCGACCTCACCAACTTCGGCAGCCAGGGCAGCGGGCTGGAGATCGAGCTCGACTGGGCGGCCGTGCCGCTCGGACTGACGTTGCGGCCGCTCGGGCACCGGATCGTGCCGTCGCTGATGAACTCCGGCATCCACATCGTCATGCGCCGCGACGGCCGCCTCGAAGGCGCCGCTGACGCACGTCGGGAAGGCGCGGCGCTGGGGGATTGAGCCGATTGGCGCGGCGTGCGAACGGTAGGCGCCCGCTCGCCCCACAGAAGTGGCCCATGCCCGCTCCCTCACGTTCCATCACGGTGCTCGGCGCCGGCATCCTCGGCCTTTGGCAGGCGCTCATCCTGGCGCGCGCCGGCCATCGCGTGCGCCTCGTCGAGGCAAGCGAGGAGCCGTTCGCCGACTGTGCGAGCCTCTATGCGGCGGTGATGCTCGCACCCGACCGCGAGGCGGAGAACGCGCCGCCCATGCTGCGCCAGCTCGGCCGCGAAGGTGTCGGCTTGTGGAAGGGTTTCTATCCGCAGCTCAAAGCGAACGGCAGCCTCGTCGTCGCGGCGGCACGCGATCGCGGCGAGCTCGATCGCTTCGCGCGGCGCACGCAGGGGCATCGGCTCGTCGATGCCGGCGAGCTCGCGAACCTGGAGCCCGACCTGCACGACCGGTTCACGGCGGCGCTCTATTTTCCCGAGGAAGCGCACATGCCGGCGCCGGCGGCGCTCGCCTTTATGCTGGCCGAGGTACAGCGGGCCGGCGTCGAGATCGCCTTCGGGCAGGCGGATGCCGGAGACGGCGCCGATTTGGTCGTCGACTGCCGCGGGCTTGCCGCGCGCGATGCCCTGCCCGATCTGCGTGGCGTGCGCGGCGAGCGCATCCTGATCCGCACCCGCGAGGTCAAGTTGCGGCGGCCGGTGCAACTCCTGCACCCACGCGTGCCGCTGTACGTCGTTCCGTGGGACGAGGGCCTCTACATGATCGGGGCGACCCTGATCGAAAGCGATGAGGCGGGGCCGATGACCGTCCGCTCGGCGCTGGAGCTGCTCGGCGGCGCCTATGCCGTGCATCCGGCGTTCTCCGAGGCGGAGATCCTTGACCTCGGTGCCGCCGTGCGCCCCGCGTTTCCCGACAACGTTCCGCGGGCACTCGTGCGCGATAGCGGCCGGCGCATCTACGTCAATGGCGCCTACCGGCATGGCTTCTTGCTGGCGCCGGTTCTGGCAAGGGCGGTCGCCGCCTATATAGAAGACGGCACCGCCTCGGAGCTGGTGGTTACGAGCGGCCTCTGAGGTTTGGCGGTTGAAGGCGAAGGCAGTAGATCAACGGGATCGAGCCATGCCGTTGCAGGAGCTGAGACTTGACGGCCGGAACAAGGGTTGAAGTACGCACGATCATCGTCAACGGCGAGGCCGTGATGACCGCCGCGGCGACGCTCGCCGATCTCGTGGCGGAGCGAGGCCTTGGCGGTGCGCGCGTGGCAACCGCGCGGAATGGCACCTTCGTGCCGGAGAAAGCGCGCGCATCGACGCTGCTGTTTTTCGATGACCACGTCGAGATCGTCTCGCCCCGGCATGGCGGCTGAGTAGAAACACATGAACGCCCCCCAACTTCCAGCCAAGGCAACGACCGGTCTCACCCTCTACGGGGTGGAGATGACCTCGCGCATGTTGATCGGCACGGCGCAGTATCCCTCGCCCAGCGTGCTGGCGAGCGCGGTGGAAGCGTCGGGTGCCGGCGTCGTCACCGTATCGCTGCGCCGCGAGCAGGCGCGCGGCCGAACCGGCGAGCGGTTCCTGGAGCTGATCCAAGCGCTCGGCGTGCGCGTGCTGCCCAATACCGCGGGCTGCCACACAGTGAAGGAGGCCGTTACTACGGCGCAGATGGCGCGCGAGGTGTTCGGAACCGATTGGATCAAGCTCGAGGTGATCGCCAACGACGACACGCTGCAGCCGGAGGTGTTCGGCCTCGTCGAGGCGGCGGCGGCGCTGACCGCCGACGGTTTCAAGGTGCTGCCCTACACGATCGAGGACCTGTCTGTGGCCGAGCGGTTGCTGCGCGCCGGCTGCCAGGTGCTGATGCCGTGGGGCGCGCCGATCGGCACCGGCCGCGGACTCGCCAATCCCTATGCGCTGCAGAGCATGCGCGCCTACTACCCGGACGTGCCGCTGATCATCGACGCGGGTATCGGCGCGCCGTCCCACGCCGCGCAGGCGATGGAGATGGGCTTCGACGGCGTGCTCTTGAACACGGCGGTGGCCCGGGCCGGCGATCCGGTGCGCATGGCGGCGGCCTTTGCCCGCGCCATCGAGGCGGGCCGCGCGGCCTTCGAGTCGGGTCTCATGGGCGTGCGCGACATGGCGCAGCCGTCGACGCCCGTTGCCGGAACGCCGTTCTTCGACCTCGACCGCAAATGACGGCGGCCGGCGGCCTCGATGTTTTCTATCCCATCGTCCCCGATGCCGGCTGGGCCGCGCTGCTTGTACCGCTCGGCGTGCGCACGCTACAATTGCGCCTCAAGGATGCCTCGCCGGCAGACGTGCGCCGGCAGATCGGCGAATGCCTGGAGCTGACGCGCCGCCACGGCTGCCAGTTGATCGTCAACGACTACTGGCGCGAGGCGATCGGCGCCGGCGCCGATTATGTGCACCTGGGGCAAGAGGATCTCGCCGCCGCCGATGTCGCCGCCATCAAAGCGGCGGGCCTGCGGCTCGGCATTTCCACGCACAGCGAGGAAGAGCTTGAAATCGCTCTTGCCGCCGAGGCGGACTATGTCGCGCTGGGTCCGGTCTACGAGACGAAGCTCAAAGTCATGAAGTGGGCGCCGCAAGGGCTGGCGCGCGTCAGCCAATGGAAGGCCCGTATCGGCGCCCTGCCGCTCGTCGCCATCGGCGGGATAACGCCCGAGCGCGCCGACGGCGCAATCTCTGCGGGCGCCGACAGTGTCGCCGTCATCACCGACTTTGTGACAGCGCAACATCCTGTACAGCGGGTGCAATCCTGGCTAGCCTGGGCGGCGGAACGGCGTGCTCACGGTCCGAGTTAGCGTGTCGCGGGTGATCCTTTGACGTGCACGCGCGCTTGCATCGCGGGCGGTCGTGGTCGAAGAATGGAGCGGAGCTGTACGGTTTATATCGGCGTCGAGTACAGCCGCGCGCGGACAATGCATGGCGTTTCGTTTCAAGCTGGGTGAGCCCTTCGACGAGGGCAGCCGACGCATCGCCGTCGAGCAGATCGAGCGCGCGCAAAGCTCGCTGCACGACAAGCGCGATCAGGCCGTCTCTGTGCATGAAGCGCGCAAGTCGCTCAAGCGTTTGCGCGCCTTGCTGCGCCTCGTACGCCCGGCGATGGGCGAGCAGGTCTTCAGGGCAGAGAACGGCCAGCTGCGCGACATCGGATTAAGTCTGTCCGGGGCGCGCGACCGGCACGTGCTGCTGGAAACCGTCGACAAGCTCGAACGCGCGGGTCGTCTCGGGCGCAAGGGGCTGGCCGATACACTGCGCCAGACGATTGCGGCGGCCAACGGCGAAGGCACACCGCTCGGCACGCGAGGAGCACTTGCCCGGCTCGCCGAGGCCAAGAAGCGCCTCGCCGATATGCAGATCGCGGGCACGGGATTCGAAGTCGTGGCCCCCGGCCTGGAGCGCTCCTATCGCCGTTGCCGCCGCGCATTCTCAGCGGCCTATCGCGAGCCGAGCGACGAAGCCTTCCACGAGTGGCGCAAAGGCGCACAGGCGCATTGGCGGCAGATGACACTCTTGTCACGCGGGTGGCCCGACTATCTCGGCGCGCGGGCGGCCGAGGCCCGCAATCTTTCGCAACTCCTCGGTGACGATCACGACCTCGCGGTGCTGGTGGCCTTCGTCCATTCGGACGCCGGGGCTGGCCTACGTGGCGAGCAGGCCGCCTTGATCGAGCGTGCCGCACGCGAGGGTCAGGATCAGTTGCGTCTGTCCGCCCGGCCGTACGGCGAGCGCCTGTTCGCCGACGGACCGAAGCGCCTGTGCCGCAACATCGGCGTGTATTGGAAGGCCGCCTTCGACGCCAAGGAGCACGAGGTCGACGCGGACCAGTCGCGTCCGGCTCAGCCGGCACAGCGGGTTCGCCGGCAGAGCGCGCCGCGCCGACGGGCGGCTGCTCACCCCAAGGTTTGAGGTTTCGCCTCGGCAGTCCATATTGGCTGCGTTACCCCAGTCCCCCCGCCGGTAGCCGAAAGCCGAGCCAGTCGTGAACGAGACCAAGCCGACCGCCGTCTTACAGCCCGACATCGATCATCGCCCCGCCGACCACCCGAAGGCGCGAAGTGGGCGCATCGGCGTGCTTCTGCTCAACCTCGGGACGCCCGACGGCACCGACTACTGGTCGATGCGCCGCTACCTGAAGGAATTCCTGTCGGACGAGCGCGTCATCGAACTGCCGCGCTGGAAGTGGTGGCCGATCCTCAATCTCATCATCCTCACCGTGCGCCCCGGGCGCAAGGGCAAGGACTACCAGACGATCTGGAACAACGAGCGCGACGAAGGCCCGCTGAAGACGATCACCCGCTCGCAGGCCGAGAAACTCGCCGCGGCGCTGGGCGACCCGGAACGCATCGAGGTCGACTTCGCCATGCGCTACGCCAATCCGACGACCGACAGCCGTATCCGCGCGCTGCTGGAAAAGGGCTGCGACCGCATCCTGCTGCTGCCGCTCTATCCGCAGTACGCCGCGCCCACCACGGCGACCGCCGCCGATCAGGCGTTCCGCACCTTGATGAAGATGCGCTGGCAGCCGGCCGTGCGCGTGGCGCCGAGCTATCACGACGACCCCGCCTACATCGAGGCTCTGGCGACGTCGATGCGCCGCGATCTCGCCAAGCTCGATTTCACGCCCGAGGTAATCATCGCCACCTTCCACGGCATGCCGCAGGCCTATCTCGAAGCCGGCGACCCCTACTACTGCCATTGCCAGAAGACGTCGCGGCTGCTGCGCGCCGCGCTCGGCTGGCCCGAGGACAAGTGGCTCACCACCTACCAGTCGCGCTTCGGCAACGATCCCTGGCTGCAGCCCTACACGGACGAGACGGTGAAGCGGCTCGCCGCGGAAGGCGTGAAGCGGCTGGCGCTGGTCGCGCCGGGCTTCTCGGCCGACTGTCTCGAGACCCTGGAGGAGCTCGACGGCGAGAACCGCCACTATTTCGAAGACGGCGGTGGCGAGAAGTTCGCCTACCTGCCCGCACTCAACGACAGCGACGAGGGCATTCGCGCGATCGAGGCGGTCGTGCGCCGCGAGCTTTCCGGCTGGCTGTAGCGGCAACACGGCTTGCCGCGCGCCAAGTTCATGCGTAGCTTGCGCGCTGTTCCATAAGTAACTGCCGGCGAACTATTTTTTTACCTTATGTTTGCCTCCGCGCGCTATCGTGCGCATTAGCCCACCTGTGTCATCTCTCGGGGATCCCATGGAACCTGAAGTCCTGAGCCCGTTTTCCGGCGGCTTTGAAATCTTTGGCGTGCTGCTCGTCGTTCTCGCCATCGTCATCCTCTGGTCGACGGTCAAGATCGTCCCGCAGGGCAAGAACTACACGGTCGAGAATTTCGGCCGCTATACGCGGACCCTGGCGCCCGGCCTGCACATCCTCATCCCGGTGATGGAGCGCGTCGGCCACCGCATGAACATGAAGGAGCAGGTGCTCGACATTCCGAGCCAGGACGTCATCACCCGCGACAACGCCATGGTGCGCGTCAACGGCGTGACCTTCTTCCAGATTTTGAACGCTGCGCGCGCTGCCTACGAGGTCGACGCGCTCGAGCCTTCGATCATCAACCTGACGATGACCAACATCCGCACCGTCATGGGTTCCATGGATCTCGACGAGCTGCTTTCCAATCGCGATCAGATCAATGCCAAGCTGCTGCAAGTCGTCGATCAGGCCACCGAAGCCTGGGGCATCAAGGTGACGCGCATCGAGATCAAGGACATCGATCCGCCGCGCGACCTCGTCGACAGCATGGCGCGGCAGATGAAGGCCGAACGCGAGAAGCGGGCGCAGATCCTCGAATCGGAAGGCCTGCGCCAGGCGGCGATCCTGCGTGCCGAGGGCGAGAAGCTTGCCGTCGTGCTGGAAGCAGAAGGACGCCGCGAAGCTGCCTTCCGCGATGCCGAGGCGCGTGAGCGCGCCGCGGAAGCGGAAGCGAAGGCTACACAACTCGTCTCCGACGCCATCGCTAAGGGCAACGTGCAGGCGATCAACTACTTCGTCGCCAACAACTACGTGAAGGCGCTGGAATCCCTCGCCAAAGCTCCGAACCAGAAAGTCATCCTGATGCCGCTCGAGGCGTCGGCGGTGATCGGCTCGCTGGCCGGCCTGGCGCAGATTACTGGCGAAGCATTCGGCGGCGGACCGTCGGGGCAACCTGCGCCTGCGCCGCGCGGTAGCGTCCCGCGCGCGTAGCGATGGCGGTCACCCGCCGTCCCTTGCTATGCTGTGGCATTGCATTGGAGATGTAGGCCATGGGGTTGTCCGAATTCTTCTGGAATCTCGGCGCTTGGAACTGGTTCATCGTCGCCGTGGCGCTATTCGCTCTCGAATCGGTGGTTCCGGGCGTGCACTTCGTCTGGTTTGGCGTCGCGGCGGTGATCGTCGGGGCGCTCGGGCTCACGCTCGACATCGCATGGGAGTGGCAGTTGATCACCTTCGCCGTCATTTCTTGCATCACTGTGTTCTTCGCGCGCCGCTATGCGGCGCCCGACGTGGCTCGTAGCGACGAGCCCGACCTCAATGCGCGCGCGGTGCAGTACGTGGGCCGCGTCGTGACTGTCGAGCAGGCGATCGCCGATGGTCGCGGCAAGGTGCGCGTCGGCGACACGGTGTGGAACGCCCAAGGTTCGGACGCCCCGCAAGGCGCGCGGGTGCGGATTACCGGCACCAACGGTACCTGCCTTCTCGTCGAACATGCCCTCAACTGAGCCAGACCGGCGTCCAAGCGCCATCATCTGGCTCCTCGCCGTGATGAGCCTTTTGCTCCCCATTGCCGGCGTTGCCGCTGCCGTCTACGGCATCTACCTGACAGCCAACGGCAACATGCTCGGCTGGGTGTGGCTGCTCCTCGGCGTAGTTCTGCTCGTCGCCGATCTCGTCATCGACCAGAAGTGGTACGGCTGGATCCGCTCCAGCGAGCCCGATCTCAACCGCCGCGGTGCGCAGCTCGTCGGCCAGGTCGTGGTTGTCGTCGATGCCATCCCGCGCGAGGGTCGCGGCAGCGTCAAGGTCGCCGATACTGTCTGGCCGGCCGAAGGCGTCGAGGCGCCTGTAGGCGCGCGCGTGCGCATTTCCGGGTGCAAGGATACTGTGCTGAGGGTGGGGCCAGCCTAAACGGCTGGTCGCCCGCTTAGGCGATGCCGGCGCGCAAAAGGTCGTGCACGTGCACGATGCCGACCGGCTTGCCGCGCTCGACGACGAACAGCGCCGTGATGCGCGAGGCGTTGATCAGTTCCAGCGCTGCCGATGCGAGCATGCCGGGCTTCACCGTCTTCGGCGCGCACGTCATGATGTCGACGGTGCGCCGGCGAACAAGGTTTTCACCCATGTGACGCCGCAGGTCGCCGTCGGTGACGATGCCGATGAGCTTGCCCTTGGCGTCGACGATACCAAGGCAGCCCAGGCTCTTCTGCGTCATGATTACCAGCGCCGCGCTCATCGGCACGTTGTCGCGCGCCAGCGGCATGCGATCGCCCGCGTGCATGACGTCGGAAACATATTTGAGGCTGGCACCCAGCGAACCGCCGGGATGAAACGCCTTGAACTCTTGCGGGGTAAAACCCTTGGCTTCGAGCAGCGCCATGGCGAGGCAGTCGCCGAGGGCGAGCTGCATGGTGGTCGACGTGGTCGGCGCCAGGCCGTGCGGGCAGGCTTCCTTCGAGCGCGGCAGCTCCAAAACGATGTCGGAGTGCTGGCCGAGCGCAGATTCGATGCGCGAGGTGATGGCGATGAGTGGCACGCCGTAGCGCCGCGAATAGGTGATGAGCGGTTTCAGCTCGACGGTTTCGCCGGACCACGACAGCGCGAGCAGCACGTCGTCCGGCGTGATCATGCCGAGGTCGCCGTGCGAGGCCTCCGTGGGGTGCACGAAGAAGGCCGGGCGGCCCGTCGAGGCGAAGGTGGCAGCGATCTTCTGGCCGACATGGCCGCTCTTGCCGATACCCGTGACGACGACGCGACCCTTGGCAGCGCGCAAGATGCGCAGCGCGTCGGCGAAGGCGGGGCCCATCGGGCCGGTCAGCGACTCGCGCAGGCGGTTGAGTCCCTCGCATTCGAGGTCGAGCGTCCGCAGTGCGGATGCAACCGGAAGACGGCTCAGCTTTTTGCTGGCCTCGACCGATCCAAACTTGCGCAATGGCCCCTCGGCCGCCGTCATTGGCTTCAAACCCCCGATGCCCCAGCGACACGTAAGTCTTAACAGCTTCTTACAATTCTTTGGGGCTGTCCAGCCTCGGGCGCACGCCGTTCACCGGCCATCCCCGCAAACTAAACAGACCGTTAACCGACGCTCTCTAGCGTCATTCGCGAGCAAGTACGGCGTTCGCGTGATGTGCCTCATGGGAGCGCTTTTTGACTGGCGAGCGCAAGATCGTCGGGATGGTACTTGGCTTCGCCGCAGTCGTCGGCGTTGCGCTGATGCTCGTCCCGTGCCAGGCAACCGCCCAAATCCTCGACCCTCCGGGAGCAGGGGCCTCGGGCCCCCCGCGTCGGCCCCAGCTCCGCCCTAGCCTTCCCGACGATCCAGACCCCACCGAGGAAGACCGCCGTGCGTTCGACGATGGCCGCTTCGGGCCGAACGAGATGGTGCCGGCCCCGGTAGCCGCCATCCCCCAGGACGGCGACGAGGCGCCCGGCCAAGCTGCTGCTGAGGCGATTGGCGAAGCGGACGAAGAGATCGCCGAGGATGGCGGTGGGCTGGCGGAGGATGCGACGCAGCGCACCCGCATGGCCATACCGCAGGACGGCGATCCTGTTCCCGTCGTCGAGGCACAGGCGCCGCAGGATGGCGTCATCGATCTGAGCGAGCCGACCGCTCCCGTCGAGGGCCAAGAGGATATCACCGAGGCGGACATTCGCTCGCCGGAGGATATCCGGGCATTCGTCAATGAGCCGGGCGGCTACGACCCGCTGCTGCTCGAGGCGGAAGAGATCAACCCCGTGTTCAGCCCGAGCAACTTTCAGGGCTTCGCGCTCGATCCGTTTCCGCCGATCGGCACCAAGATCGGCAGCTTCCTGCTGTTCACGACGGTGGAGAGCGATGTCGACTACAACAGCAACATCTTCGCCTCGCCCGACGCCGAGGGCGACACCGCGCTTGAGGTGCGCCCGGCGGCGCGGCTGACCTCCAACTGGAGCCGGCACGCGCTGGAGTTCCGAGCGAGCGGCGATTTCAGCTTCCATGACCGATTCCCCTCGGAAGACGATCGCGCCTACCTGGTGGAAGCGCTGGGGCGCGTCGACGTCACGAGCTTCACGAACTTCCAGGGTTTTGCGGCGCACGAAGAGGCGCAGGAAAGCCGCTCCGCCATCAACGCGCTGTCGGCGGGCACGCGTCCCAACATCGTCGTCGACCGGCTGCGCGGCGCGTTCAATCAGCGCTTCAACCGGCTGACGGTGCAGTTGCGCGGTGCCAAGATCGACACGTCCTACGGCGACGACCTAATCGCCGGCGTGGTGGAGAGCAACGCCGATCGCAACTTCACGCTCTATGAGCAGGCGGTCCGCCCCAAGTGGGAATTCTCGCCTTACTTCTTCGTGTTCTCCGACATCTCCTTCAACCAGCGCGACTACGACGTGCCGGCCGATACGGACGGCATCATGCGCTCCTCGTCGGGCCAGCGGTACAGGGCCGGCGTGTCGTTCGGCGACGTCAGCCAAATCCTGCGCGGCACCATCAGCCTCGGCTACGGCGAGCAGACGCCGAACAGCCCCGAGCTTCCCGTCATCGACGGCCTGCTGCTCGATGCGGACCTCGCCTGGCAGATATCGCCGCTCACCGTGCTGAATTTCACGGCGACGACCGAGGTGGCCGAGACGATTACCGCCGGCTCGGGCGGCGTCATGGAGCGCACCTACGGGCTCGAGGCGCGGCACGCTTTTACACGCTACGTCGTCGGCAGCGTCGGCGTCGGCTACATGACGCGCGATTTCGTCGGTGCCGCCATCACCGAGGATCAGTTCACGGCCGGCACCGGCGTCGAGTACTACATGAACCAGTGGGCCGTGCTCTTCGCCCGCTACCAGCATACCGACTTCCAGAGCACGCAGCCCGCCAGCAGCTACACGGTGGAAGAGGTGCAGGCGGGGGTGCGCCTGCGCCACTAGCGGCTAGACGAGCTTGGCGATGCCCGCTTTCAGCGCCGGGGCCAGGTCCGGGCGCTGCAGCCCGTAGGCGACGTTGGCGAGCAGGAAGCCGATCTTGGTGCCGGTGTCGTAGATCGTGCCGTCGAAACGCACCGCGTGATAGGGCTTGCCCGCCTTCTGCATGGCGAGCATGGCATCAGTGAGCTGGATCTCGCCGCCGGCGCCGCGCTCCTGGGTGGCGAGCACGTCGAATACTCCCGGCTGCAGGATGTAGCGCCCGGTGATGTGCAGGTTCGACGGCGCCGTGCCCGGCTTGGGTTTCTCCACCATCTGCGTGATGCGCGAGACCTTGGCGCTCTTATCCTCGACGCCGACGATGCCGTACTGGTGCGTCTCGCTGTCGGGCACCGGCGATACCGCGATGTGATTGCCGCCGTACTCGTTGTAGGCCTCGATCATCTCGGCGAGGCACGGCTTGTCGCCGTAGTGGAGCATGTCTGGCAGCAACAGCGCGAACGGCTCGTCGCCGATGATGTCGCGCGCACACCACACGGCGTGCCCGAGGCCGAGCGGCGCCTGCTGGCGCGTGAAGCTGGTGCGGCCCGCCTCCGGCAACGCCTCGGCGAGCGCCGCGAGCTCGTACTTCTTGCCGCGCTCGCTGAGCGTCGCCTCGAGCTCGGGCTGGCGGTCGAAATGATCCTCGATCGCGCTCTTGTTGCGGCCGGTCACGAAGACGAAATGCTCGATCCCGGCGGAACGCGCCTCGTCGACAACGTGCTGGATCACAGGCCGATCGACCACGGGCAGCATTTCCTTCGGCACCGCCTTGGTCGCGGGCAGGAAGCGTGTGCCGAGTCCGGCCACGGGGAACACGGCCTTGCGGATACGCTGCGGGGAAGCGGGCATGGGAAACTCCGAAACTGCGGTCCGTTAACGGGTGGGAGAACTGGTGCGGTTCTTGAATGGCGCGATGCAGCTCTGTGTATGCACCTGAATCAATGCATAGTTAACACTGGGCGATGGTAAGGTGCGCCCCCGAGCGGTCGCGGCATTCTGGAAGGTACTAAGTAGCGATGACCATCCTCGTCACCGGCGGTGCCGGCTACATCGGCAGCCATATGGTTCTCGAGCTCCTCGATAGCGGGGAAAGCGTCGTCGTCCTCGACAACCTGTCGACCGGGTTTCGCTGGGCCGTGCCGCCCAATGCCACGCTCGTCGTCGGCGACATCGGCGATCAGGAGCTCGTCCGCAGCATCGTGCGCAAGCACGGCGTAAAATCGATCATCCACTTCGCCGGTTCGATCATCGTGCCGGAATCGGTCGTTGATCCGCTGGGCTACTATCACAACAATACCGTCAAGTCGCGCGCCCTCATGGAGGTCGCGGTCGAGATGGGCATCGAGAACTTCATCTTCTCCTCGACGGCGGCAGTCTACGGCATGCCGAAGGAAATTCCGGTGCGCGAGGATGCCGCGCTGGCGCCCATGTCGCCCTACGGCTCGTCGAAGCTGATGACCGAAATCATGCTCGCCGATACCGCGCGGGCCCACAATTTCCGCTACGTGGCGTTGCGCTATTTCAATGTCGCCGGCGCCGACCCCAAGGGCCGCTCTGGCCAGTCGACCCCGCAGGCGACCCACCTCATCAAGGTCGCGTGCGAGACGGCGCTCGGAAAGCGCTCGCACATGGAGGTGTTCGGCACCGACTACCCGACGGCCGATGGCACCTGCATCCGCGACTACATCCACGTGACCGACCTCGTGCGCGCCCATATGGCGGCGCTCCGGCACCTGCGTGCCGGCGGCCAATCCGAGGTATTCAACTGCGGCTACTCGAAGGGCTTCTCGGTGCTGCAGGTCATCGAGGCGGTCAAACGCTCGTCCGGCGCCGACTTCGAGGTGCGTTTGTCGCCGCGCCGCGCCGGCGACCCGGCGGCAATCGTCGCCGCCTCCGACAAGATCCGCATGCACCTGGGCTGGCGGCCTGAGTTCGACAGCCTCGAAACGATCACGGTGCAGGCGCTCGCCTGGGAAGCGCATTTGCAGCAGTTCAAGCACGCGAGCTAGCCTGAGGGCGCTCGCAGGGCCGCAAAATTGCCCGGAAAATACGATGACGAGGGCTCCTCTGCGTGCGCGTCGCGCGCATGTGGGCCAACAGCGAAGCATTCGCGGGAGGATCGCGTGGTGATCAGCAGCATGGCAACGTCGCGCCGCCGGTTGAGTTCGGGCGCGTCGGCGCTGCTCGGTGTCGCACTCGTTCTGTTGGTGGCGGCATCGCCCGCCCGCGCCGATGCGTGGAGCGACTTCATCGCCGGCCTTTGGCCCGACGCGCAGAAGGAAGGCGTGTCGCGCGCCACCTTCGATGCGGCGTTTCGCGGCGTAACACCGGATTATTCGCTACCTGACCTCATCGTCGCCGGCAAGAAGCGCGACGACAACGCCGGCCAGGCCGAGTTCACCAAGTCGGCGTTCGAGTACCTCAACCCGAAGTACCTTTCGACGCTCGCCGTGCAGGGACGCAAGTTCCTCAAGGACCACGAGCGCGACATTATCAATATCGAGAAGAACACCGGCGTCGATCGCTACATCATGGTCGCGATCTGGGGGCGCGAGACGGCGTACGGCAGCCACAAGCTGCCGCATGACGCGATTCGCGTGCTGGCGACGCAAGCCTTCACCGGCCGCCGCAAGGACGAGTTCCGCCTCGAAATCATCGCCGCGCTGAAGATGCTGCAGGCGGGCGTGCCGCGCTCCAAGATGCGTGCTTCCTGGGCCGGCGCCGTCGGCCTCACGCAGTTCATGCCCACCGAATATTTCAAACACCTCGAAGACGGCGACGGCGACGGCAAGGCCGACATTTTCGACAGCGTACCCGACGCGCTCGCGTCCGCCGCCCGCCAGCTCGCCAACAAGGGCTGGGTGCGCGGGCTGCGCTGGGGCTACGAGGTCAACATGCCCGCCGGCGGCGACTGCTCGCTCGAAGGCCCGCCCGGCGAGCGCACGATCGGCGAATGGCAGAAGCTCGGCTTCGAGCGCACCGGCACCAAGCCGTTCCGCCCCGACGAGGCCGGCATCGGCGCCTACCTGATGATGCCGTCCGGCGCCTATGGGCCCGGCTTCCTCGCCACGCAGAACTTCAAGGTCATCCGCCTCTACAACACGTCCGACCTCTACGCGCTGTTCGTGGGCGACCTCGCCGATCGCATCGCCGGCGCCGGCGGCTTCCACGTGCCCGCGGCGCAGGTGGCGCAGCCGCGCACCGCGCAGGTGAAGGAGGTGCAGGAGCGGCTGCAGGCGCTCGGCTACCCGATGGACAAGATCGACGGCAAGATCGGCTCCAATACGCGCCGGCAGGTCGGCACCTATCAGAAGTCGGTCGGCATCAAGATCGACTGCTGGCCGACGGAGGCGACGCTTGCGCATCTGCGTTCCAACGCCGCGCGCACCCCGCAGTAAGACCCCGGCTAATCGACGCTAGAAAAATCTGCGGCGCGTGCTATGCCCGAAGCGCCGGCGCCCTCGTTGCGGCCGGCATTATAGTCGCGCAGGAGACCGTATGGATCGCTGGGTCGAGGAGACGTTTCATCCCCATTGGCGCGTGCGCCTCGCGGCCGACGAGGTGCTGCACGAGGTGAAGACGGACCACCAGGACCTGGTGATCTTCAAGAACCGCACGTGGGGCACGGTACTGATGCTGGACGGCGTCTGCCAGCTCACGACATCGGACGAGTTCATCTACCACGAGATGATGGCGCACGTGCCGTTGATGGCGCTCGACAAGCCCAAGCAAGTGCTGGTCGTCGGCGGCGGCGACGGCGGTGTCTTGCGCGAGGTCCTGAAGCATCCGAGCGTCGAAAAGGCGATGCTCTGCGAGATCGACCGCGAGGTGATCGACACGGCGCTGAAGTACTACCCGGAAATCCCCGGCAACACTTTCGACGACGAGCGCAGCGTCGTGGTCATCGCCGACGGCCGCAAGTTCGTCGCCGAGACCGACGAGCGCTTCGACGCCATCATCGTCGACTCCTCGGAACCGATAGGTCCATCGGCCGCGCTGCACACGCCGGAGTTCTTCGCCGCCTGCAAGCACGCGTTGAAGGACGATGGCATCCTCGTCACCCAGAACGGCCTCCCGTTCCTGTTTCCCGATCAACTACGCGACACCACGCACGCCTTCGCTGGGCTGTTCGACCACGTGGCGCCCTACATGTGCACGCAGCCCTGCTATTTCGGCGGCCCCTTCGCGCTCAACTGGGCGTCCAACGAGGACGATCACCTCGACATCACCGCGAAGAAGCTGGCGAAGCGCCAGGAGAAGCGCGGCATCGAGACCCGTTATTGGACGCCGGCCGTGCATCTCGCGGCGTTCGCGCTGCCGCGCTATGTCGAGACGGTGGTCTGGCAGGCGATCTTCGACGGCCGCAACGACCGCGCGAAGAACGGCCGCGGCAAGAATAAGAACGACAAGAAGGCGCGGGCTTAGGCGTCAGGTCGGCTCGGCCATGTGCGTGCCGAGCAGGCTGTCGTAGACCTGCAGCGTCTGCTGCTTCATCTGCTTCAGCGAAAACGACTTCAAGACGTGGTTGCGAGCGCGCGCCCCCATGCGTGCGCGCTCCTCCGGCGACATCGACGACGCCTCGGCGATTGCCGCCGCAAGCCGCTCGGCATCTTCCGGCGGCACGAGCCAGCCCGTCGCCCGCTCCGGCTCGACGCCGGGCCGACCGAGCACCGTCTCGGGCGGAGCGCCAATGTCGGTGGCAATGACGGGCGTGCCTATCACCTGCGCCTCGGTGGCGGCACGGCCGAACGCTTCCGGCTCGACCGAGGCGACGACCGCCACATGCGCCGCGCAGAATGCCGCCGCCATGTCGTCCTCGTGACCGACGAGCAAAACGCGGTCTTCGAGCCCGGCCGCCTGGATTTGCTTCATCAATGCCGACCGGTAGGCGTTGCGCCGCTGGGCGTCGCCGGCAAGCACGAACACGACATCGTCGAGGGAACTCTGCTTGGCCAGCTGCGCGGCCGCCGCGATGACGAACTTCTGGCCCTTCCACGGCGTCAGGCGCGCAGCGTGTAGAACCACGCGCTTGTCGGGGGCGACGCTCCAGCGGCGGCGCACGGCGGCGACGCGGTCTGCCGCCACGTTCGCCGGATCGAACAACCGCCCGTCGACACCGCGATAGATGACGTGCAGCCTGGCGCGCGACGTGCCGTAGCGCATGCGGATGAGGTCGGAGGTGTAGTGCGAGTTGGCGATCACCGCGTCGCCGCGCGCCATCACGCTGTTATAGAGGCGCTTGATGTCGGATTTTTCCGAGTAGGCGCCGTGGTAGGTGGTGACGAACGGCACACCGGTGCGGCGCGCCGCCAGCAGCGCGCTCCACGCCGGGGCGCGGCTGCGGGCATGAATGAGATCGACCCCGTCGCGGCGCACGACGTTGGCGATGCGATGCACGTTCCATAGGAGCCGGAGCGGGTTCTTGACTGCGGCAGGGAAAAATTGCACCTCGGCGCCGGTATCGCGCAGCCGCTGCACCAGGCGTCCGCCCTCGGTCAAGACGATGCAGTGGCCGCCGGCCGAATGCACGGCGTCGGCTATCTCGATGGTGGACAGCTCCGCTCCGCCGGTATCGAGCTCGGGGATGATCTGCAGTATGGTCGGGCGCTTCTCGGCCACGCGCTTTTCTCCGGCGACAAAGAGGTTCTTTAGATTGAGTGAGAGCGAACCGCAATTCCTCGACTTAGGGGCGGGCGAAACTGCCCCCGCGCGACGCATCGCCTACCGGTCCGATCCGGCTCCCGCCGGCGGGATCGGGCTGTTCTGGCTGTCGGGCTACAAGTCCGACATGGCGAGCACCAAAGCGACGGAGCTTGCCGGCTTCGCACGGGCCAACGGGTACGGCTACACCCGCTTCGACTATTCCGGTCACGGCGTCTCGAGCGGCAAATTCGAGGACGGCACGATCGGCGCGTGGCTGGAGGAGGCGGAGGCGGTGTTTCACCGCCTCACCGAAGGCCGCCAGATCATCATCGGCTCGAGCATGGGCGGGTATATCGCGCTGCTCTTGCTCCGGCGGATGATGGCGGTGGCGCCGGACGACGCGGCGCGCATCGCCGGCCTCGTGCTCATCGCCCCGGCGTGGGACATGACCGAAGAGCTCATGTGGAAGCAGTTCAACTTCAAGGCGCGGCGCCAATTGGAGGAGACCGGCGTCTTTCATCAGCCGTCGGAATACGGCGAGCCCTACGCGATCACGCGGGCCCTGATCGAGGAGGGGCGCAGTCATCTCATGGCGAAGAAGCCGTTCGATCCCGGCCGCCCGATCGTCATCCTGCAGGGGCGGCTCGACACGGCCGTGCCCATCGGCCATGCCCGTGCGCTCTTGCGGTTGATACAAGGCGGCTGGGCAGAATTGATCGAGATTCCCGACGGTGAGCACCGCCTTTCGCGGCCGCAGGACTTGTCGCTGCTTTTCACAAAAATAGACGAGGTGGGAAGGCGTTAGCCTCCCTCTATTTGGGCATCGACAGGCGCCCCGGTCCGTGGAAAGCTACCCTGGTGTTTGCGTTACAGCGAGTTCCGCCATGAAGCCAGTGGGCCTTGTCGCCCTCACGGTGGCGTCTCTACTGCCGTTCTATCCGTTCACCGCCGCGGCGGGTGCAGGTGCCGGAGGCGGTACCAGCATGGAAGTAGAAAAACCGGCCGCTGCTCCGGCCGAGCCTGAAGGCGGCTACCGGCCCCGCTGGGCCGATCCCAATGCCAAGCCGCCCGAGCCCGGAATAGAGAACGACCCGACGCCGTTCGACCCCGCCGATGTCGACGCCAATACCGACTCGCTCAACAACAACCTCAGCCCGATCAATCCCGACTGAGACGCGCGATGCGGCTTCTGCCGCATTGCGTGAACCTCGGAAGGTTTGATGCGTTGCCCAGAATGGGGATCGCAGAAATTCAGGAGCTTCCGCCACATTTCAACAGATTGCGCGCCGTCAAAGATCATGGGCGCGCCATAGGTCGACCACGAGCGAACGCTTTGATCGGCCCACTACTTCGTGACGGTCCGAAACCGGAGAGAACGATGGAAAGACCCCTGCAGATCGCATTCAAGAACGTCGACAGTTCCGCTTCATTGGAGGCACTCATTCGCGAACGGGTGGAGCGGCTGCAGCGCTTCCACCACAACATCACCGGCGCCCGCGTCGTCGTCGAGATACCGCACCGTAGTGCCGAGGGTGCCAAGCCGCCGCTCGGCATCGTCGTCGAGGTCGACATTCCAGGACGCAACCCCGTGATCGGCAAGGGCGAGCAGGAACGACGCGAGGTGAAGGGCGACAGCACCGCCATCGTCAATCGCGTCTTCGAGGCGGTCGAGCGCCAACTCGAGCAGATTGCCGCCATCCGCAAGGGCGAGGTGAAGCAGCACGGCTCTGCCGGCGACACCGGCGTCGTGGTGCGGATATTCCCCGACCAGAGCTATGGCTTCATCGAGGTGAAAGATTCCCCCGACCTCTACTTCTCCCGCGATGTCTGCGGCAACAGCTCGTTCGAGGAGATCAAGGTCGGCTCCCTCGTTCACGTGACCCGTGCCACCGCCGAGGGTCCGATGGGGCCACAGGCAAGCTCCGTAAAGCTGATGGGCGCCAGTCGTAGTCCTTCATGATGTGGCCAACATGCATCCGTCGCTTTTCCCCGGCATGCTAGGAAGTGTGCAGAGGACTAGGGGAGGGACCGGATGCTGAATACGACAGCCGGCCGGCGGCTTGAGGACGACCTCGCGGTCATCGAGGAGATCGCCGCGCGGCCGGCGGCGACGGCCAAGGAACTCGCCGCCAATCTCACCGCGCTCTACGAGGCGACGTTCAACGTCGCCCTCGATCGCTACGACATGCAGACGTTGCTGCGTTCGGCTCCCGAGATCGCCCGTTCGATTTTCGCGATGCGTCTGCGCCTGCGCGATCAGGTCGCCGACTGGCACGCGCGCGGCTTCCTGACCCTCGCCGGGCAGCGCGCGCTGCGCAACGCGCTACGCATCGCTCGCTACGCCACCGACATGCTCGGCGAGCTCAACATCCGCTACGCGCAGCTCGGCCCGGACGAAAAGACTCTGCGCGGCTTCAGCGGCCGCAACCTCAACACCTTTGTCAATCCGGCGTTCGAGACGGGCCACGATCTCGACTTCCGCTCCGGCGATCTCCTCTTGATGCGCGGCATGCATCACAACAGCGCCGCCATCGCGCGCATCGGCGACGTCGACAGCCAGTTCAGCCATCTCGCCATCGTGCACACCGACGAGAGCGGCAAGCATTGGATCGTCGAGGCGCTGATCGAAGCCGGCTCCGTCATCAATCCGCTGTCGTACACGCTCGAGCACGGCCTCGGCCGCTGTGTGCTGTTCCGCCACCGCGACAAGAACCTCGCCGCCCGCGCCGCGGCGCTCATCCATGACGTCGTGCGCAAGACCGGGGAGAAGGGTGGCAAGCACATCTGGTACGACTTCACGATGGAGCTCGGCGGCGACGCGGAGCTGTTCTGCTCCAAGCTCGTACGCAAGGCATATGGGCTCGCCAGCGACCAGAAGTATCTGCTGCCGACGTTCACCACGCGCTTCGACATGAAGAACCGCGACTTCGTCGAGCGTATCGGCGTGACGGCGAGGGAAACCTTTGCACCGGCCGACATCGAGCTCGAGCCCGACTTCGACCTCGTCGCCGAATGGCAGGACTACCGCGTCACCTCGCGCCTGCGCCTGCAGGATCTGCTGATGGACCGGCTGTTCCTTTGGATGGAGCAGCACGGCTATCGCTTCAAGGAGGACCTGCCGATCAAGCTGGTCGGCATCTTCGGCCAGCTCTCGGGGCAACTGTCGACGCGCGCCAAGGACCTCATCGCCGACGTGGTGCCGAAAGTGCCGCCCAACATGAAGCGCTCGACCATCCAGGCGGTGGCGATGTTGCACAAGACTGCGGAACCGTTGCTCGCCGAGCTGCAGGCGATGGAGCGGCGGAGCATTGACCGCACCGGCCGCCCGCTGCACGCCCGCGAGGTGAACGATTTTCTCGAGGCGAAGCGGCAGGCGGCGAACGGCGAGATCGGCTACCTCGTCGGCAAGACCTGAACGGTCGACTTCCAGTCGCCGTACGAGGCGGAGCGTGCCGCGGGCAAACCTTCGTTGAGCACGCGCTCAAGGCCGTTTGCACCGGCGGCCTCGGCCACCGCCTCCGGCACGATCCAGGCGCGATAGCCGCTCGTCACCACCGGCGTTGAGCACGACAGCGCGCCGGCGGTTGTAGTGCAAGTGCGGTCCGCCTCGACGTTGCGGATCTCGCGCCGGTCATGACGCAGGAAGCCCATGTCGACCGGCTGGATCGTCGTCATCGGGCCGGGAAGCGTCACGCCGCGATAGACGCACGTCGTGTCGTTGCGGCAGACGCCGGCATTGCGGCCGAGCGTGTTGCCCGGTCCGAGCGCCTGCCCACGCCGCATCACGCTTGCTACTGCTCCGGCACCGTTGCTCACGTAGCAGCTGTCGCCGACGCACAGCACCGGGTTGGCCGTCATGCGCTTGCCGCCGAAACCGTGCCTGCGGGGCTGCATGATGACCAGTACAGTGACGCGCTGCGGATAGGTAGCCGCGGCGGTGACAGGCGGCTCGTCGAAGAACGGCGAGCTGCGGTCGGGCTCGGCCGCGGGTCCCCCCAGGCCGTTGCGCGTTTGGCGGTTGCGTTCAAGAGCCTCCGCGGTGCGCGCTTCGCGTGCCTCGCGGGCGAGGCGGAACTTCTCGGCGACGCGCCGTGCCTCCTCCTCGCGCTGCAATTCGAGCGCGGTGCGCTGCTGAGAATCTTCGATCTCCTTGATGCGCCGCTGCTCGGCAACGCGCGCCTCTTCCTCGGCACGGCGGATCTGCTCGACCAGGCGAGCCTCCTCGGCCCGGCGGCTATCCTCGGCTTCCCGCGCCTGGCGCTTCAGCTCGGCAACGCGCTTCTCTTCGGCGATGCGCGTCTTCTCGGCCTCTTCCGCCTGCCGCTTGATCTCGGCGGTGCGCTTCTCCTCGGCTTGGCGCTTCTCTTCCGCCACGCGGACTTCCTCCGCACGGCGACTTTCTTCCGCTACGCGCGCCTCTTCTGTCTTGCGCTTCTCTTCGGCGACGCGCGCTTCCTCGGCCTTGCGCTTGTCCTCGGCGACGCGGCGCTCCTCTTCGGCTCGCCTTTCGTCGGCGAGCCGCTGCGCCTCGACTTCTTGCGTCAGTCGTTCCGCTTCCGCGCGGCGCTTCTCTTCAGCCTGATGCTCGAGCTCGTTGCGCTGTTTTTGTGCTTCCTCGGCCATGCGCTGCGCCGCGGCACGCGCTGCCCGGCGCTCGTTCTCGATGCGCTGCTGCTCCTCACGCGCAAACTGCTCGCGGCGGCGCGACTCCGCCTCTTCCTCGACCGCGCGCATCATCTCCGCTTCGTCGGTGGCGCGCTGCTCCGCAGCCTTACGCTCGGCAAGCGCTTTCGTCTCGGCACGCTGCTTCGCTTCCGCTTGGGCGTTGGCCTCCGCCTGAGCTTTGGCTTTGGCCTGCGCTTCCGCTTTCTTCGCCTCGTCGGCGCGCTCGCCTTCCTCGGCAGCGCGCGAGAACTTGTCAGCCAGCTGGTGAGCGGCATTCTCTTCGGCGGCGGCGAGCTGGGGGCTATACATCCAGCCTGATAGCGCCACGGCGCAGATCGCGCCGCGACTGAATACCTTCGCTGCCAACCGCATGACGTCCTCGCAACAGACAAATGGCCGGGAACTCGGCGCTCCCGAGGGCCGCAGCAAAAGCGCGACCGGATTTCGCCAATAAAGCGAGGGGCGCTTGAACGGCGGCTGAACGGCGCCGTTCGTCCGCATGGCGAAGCTGGGGATTGTTCAGGGGCGCGTTTCGCCGGCGAGGATGGCGCGTAGGCCTTCGCGATACGTCGGGAATTTTAGAGCGACGCCAAGCTCTTGGCGCAGCCGCGCATTGCTGACGCGCTTGTTGTCGGCATAAAAGCTCGCCGCCATCGGTGACAGCTGCGCGTCAGTGAACGGCACTTCCGGTGGGGGCGGCATGTGCAACAGGCCGGCGGCGAAGGCGATTACGTCCTGTGGTGGCGCTGGCTCGTCGTCGGCGACGTTGTAGGCATTCGTCGCGCCGCGCCCGGCGATGCCGGCGCACACCGTCGTGGCGATGTCATCGACGTGGATGCGGTTGAACACCTGTCCCGGCTTGACGATGCGGTGTGCGGTGCCCTCGCGCAGGCGGTCGATGGCGCTGCGACCGGGTCCGTAGATGCCGGCGAGCCGGAAGATCTGTACGCGCACGTTGTGGGCGTCGGCGAGCGTCAGCCAGTCCTGCTCGGCGGCGACGCGCCGGCGCCCACGTGCCGACGTTGCGTCGGTCTTGGCGGTCTCGTCGATCCAGGCGCCGCCACTGTCGCCGTAGACTCCCACCGTGGAGAGGTAGCCGATCCAACTCAGGGCGTTCGCGCGCTCGATGTCGCCGCGATGCTGACACAGCACTGGATCGCCATCGGCATCGGGCGGCACGGAAACGAGTATGTGCGTCGTGCCGGCGAGTGCGTCAGCAATGCCGGCTCCGGGTGCGGACCCGTCGAACACGAACTCTTCATAGCCGGCTGCAGCGATGGCGTCGGCACCCTCGCGCGTACGTGCCGTGCCGGCAATCGTCCAGCCCTCGCCTGCAAGCCGCCGCGCCACGCGCAAGGCGCTGTAGCCGAGACCGAAGCAGAACAGCTTCTTCATACTACCTGCCACTCGGCGCGGACATCGCTGTCGGCCTCGCGCGCCAAATGCCGGTGACGCAGGCTTTCGCCGATGCCGTCCCCCGTCAGCTGGCGCATCGCCCATACCGCCATGGCGCGCACGAGCGGCGAATGATCGGTCAGCAGCACCTCGACGTGCGGCAGCAGTCCCGCATCCCCCGAATTGCCGGCGGCGATCAGCACGTTGCGCAGGAAGCGGTCACGCCCGGTGCGTTTCACCGGCGTGCCCGCAAAGCGCGTGCGAAACGCCGCGTCGTCGAGCTGGAGAAGCTCGGCGAGGGGTGGGTTGTCAGTCTCGGCGCGCGCGTGAAAGCGCGCCTCGCGCGCCGCGGCGGCGAACTTGTTCCACGGACATACGGCGAGGCAGTCGTCGCAGCCGAACACCCGATTGCCCATCGCGCGCCTGAACTCGGCGGGGATATGCCCCTTGTGCTCGATCGACAGGTAGGCGAGGCATCGGCGCGCGTCGAGCTGGTAGGGAGCCGGGAATGCGGCGGTCGGACACACGTCGAGGCAGCGCCGGCAGCTACCGCAGTGGTCCGCTTCCGGCGCATCGGGCGGCAGCTCGGCGGTGGTGAAAATCGCGCCCAAGAACAGCCACGACCCGTGCTCCCGCGACACCAGCATGGTGTTCTTGCCCTGCCAGCCGAGACCGGCGGCAGCGGCGAGTGGCTTCTCCATCACCGGCGCCGTGTCGACGAACACCTTCACGTCCGCGTGGCTTTCGTTGGCGAGGCTCGAAGCAAGCCGCTTGAGCTTGCCCTTGAGGATGTCGTGGTAGTCCTTGCCCTGCGCATAGACGGAGATGGCGCCGCGCTGCGGCTGGTCGAGCGCATCGAGCGGGTCGGCTTCGGGCGCGTAGCTCATCCCGAGCATGACGATGGAGCGCACCTCCGGCCACAGCTGTGCCGGGCTGCGGCGGCGCTCCGCGTGCGCCGCCATCCACTCCATATCGCCGTGGCGTCCGGCCTCGAGAAACGCCGCGAGGCGCTCGCCGGCGCCTTCGACGGCATCGGGCGTCGTCACGCGCACCGCGTCGAAGCCGAGTGCGGCGGCCTCGCGCAGCAGCATGTCCTTGAGCGCGGCCGTCACGATGGGGCCGTCAGAAATCGAGGTCGGCGTAGTGCGCGGCAGGAAGCGCGCCGGGCACGCGGTCGGCCAATATCGTGCGGAACGCGCGCCGCGACTTGAGGCGTGCGTACCAGACCTTGGCGACGGCAAACTCCTCCCATGGCACTTCGCCCAGATAATCGACCGACGACAGATGCGCGGCCGCGGCCAGATCGGCGAAGGAAAGCTCCTCGCCACCCAGCCAGCGCCGGCGATCCGCCAGGTAGCTGATATAGCTCATATGGTAGCGCAGGTTGGTGCGGATGGCGCGCAGGAAGTCGACGTCCGGCGTGCCTGCGGCGTGAGGTTGCAGGCGATTGTAAACCTTCTCCTGCAGCAGCTCGTGCGTGACTTCCCGGTTGAACTTGCCGTTGAACCAGTCGATCAGGCGGCGCACCTCGGCGCGCTGGGCGCGGTCGCCCGGCAGGAGCGGGAAGGGCTCGTCGGCATCCCCGTCCTCCTGCACGGGAGCAGAGTCCTCGGCGAGAAACTCGGAAATGGCATAGATGCCGCAAAGGGGGATCTCGGCACCCTCCATCTGCAGTACGGGCAGCTCGCCCGCGGGGTTGACGGCCAGAAATTCGGGGCGCCATTCCCACGGCCGCTCCTCGACGAGTTCCACCTCGATGTTGAGCTCCGCGAGCGCCAGGCGGGCGGCGCGCGAGAACGGACAGAGCCGGAAGTGCGTCAGTGTGTGCATTGCTCGGCTACCGTCGTTGTTCTTGATTGCGGCGTGGGTGTCGCTGGTACTGCCCCGCGGCGCATAAGACAATCGGCTCGTGTGGCGCGGAAGTGGCACCGCGCACGCGCAATTCCTGCTAATCCTCCCCGCCGCACAGAAAAGTCCAAGGCGAACAGGTTACGGGGCGACCATGCCGATCTGGGAAGTGATCCTGCTTGGCCTCATTGAGGGCCTCACCGAGTTCCTCCCCGTTTCCTCCACCGGCCATCTCCTGCTGACCGAGCACTTCCTCGGCGTCTGCACGCCAGGCAAGACGTTCGAGGTTTTGATCCAGCTCGGCGCGATCCTCGCCATCCTGAGCGTCTACTCGGTGAAGCTGACGCGGATCGCCACAGCTCTGCCCTATGATCCGCGCGCGCGCCGCTTCGTGCTGAGCGTGCTCCTCGCCTTCCTGCCCGCCGCCGTGATCGGCGCGGCCGGACACAGCTTCATCAAGAGCGTGCTGTTCGAAACGCCCATGCTGATCGCGGTGATGCTCGTCGTCGGCGGCGTGGTGCTGTTGTTCGTCGACCGCATGCAGCTCAACGTGCGCTACACGAACGCGATGGATTTCCCGCCCGCGCTCGCCTTCAAGATCGGCGTGCTGCAGTGCCTGGCAATGATCCCCGGCGTGTCGCGTTCGGGCGCTACCATCGTCGGTGCGATGCTGCTCGGATCGGATAAGCGGTCGGCGGCGGAATTCTCGTTCTTCCTCGCCATGCCGACCATGGCGGGCGCCTTTGCCTACGACCTCTACAAGAACTGGTCGATCCTGCAGACGGGCGACATCGCCAATATCGCGCTGGGCTTTGTCACCGCGTTCATCGCCGCGGTGTTCGTCGTTCGCTACCTGCTCGACTACGTGAGCCGGCACGGCTTTGCGCTGTTCGGATGGTGGCGGATCATCGTCGGCACGGCGGCCATCGTCGCCATGCTCGCCCTCGGCAATACGTCGGGATGCCCGGTAGTGCCCTAGTTCGGCGCTACTTAAGCGGCGTGCGAGGGAACGGGCCGCGCCAGCGCCATGCGGAGGCCGGCAACGTCGGACGCATTGCGCAGCGCGTCGATCACCGACGGCTCGCGCACCACGCGCGAAATGCTGGCCAGCGCCTTCAAGTGATCGCCGCTCGCGTGATCGGGCGCGATCAGCAGGAAGAGCAGGTCGACGGGCTGGTTGTCATGTGATTCAAAATCGATCGGGGCATCGAGGCGCGCGAACACGCAAAGGATGTTGCGGATTCCCCCGAGCTTCACGTGCGGAATGGCGATGCCATGCCCGAGGCCGGTGGAGCCGAGTCGCTCACGCTGCAGCAGCGCGTTGAAGATCTCGCGCTGATCGAGACCGGACCGTTCCGCGGCAATCGTCGCCAGCTCTTGCAGGGCGTGCTTTTTGCTCGTCGCCTTCAGGGATGCAATGATGCCGTCGGATGCCAGCAGGTCGCAGAGATCCATCGTCAAATCCTGTTCCAACCTGTTGCGAAGCGCCGCCGGCTGCCTCCCCGGAGGGCGTGAGCCGCGTCAGCGATTCTAACAATTCTACCTATACGCTCGTGCCCCCGCACGTACCCTCGTGTGCCCTTGGCTGCGCTATCCCCTTGTCCGCCCGCAGCGGCCCCGTTGAGAACCAAAAAGATGGCACTCCCAAGGTGGACTGCACAGGATTCTTGCAGTGCATCTCCCATCAACGTCTGGCTAAGTCGCGGGTTAACAGGGCTTTTTCTGCCCGCAACGGCCCCGCCTTTTGCCATAATCGGAAAAAAGTCCTCCCGCTCCAAGGCTCACCCCGGAATTGCGGTGCAAGAACGGGGCCACGCCCCAGTTGCGCTGTGAAGACAAGCGGTCGAAGGCCTACCCAATGTAAGGCCGGGCCGCGCGGTTCGAGGCTATAGAGCACTCCGGAGCGGGGCACAAGCTGCGGCCGATCACGTTTAGACAGGGGCGGCTAACCTGGCCCGACGCGTTCGATAAGCCGCTTGTCGCGCCGCCGCTGCACGGACGAGGGGATGCGCATCGCCTCGCGGTACTTGGCCACCGTGCGCCGCGCGATGTCGATGCCGTCGCTCTTCAATTTCTCGACGATCTTGTCGTCGGACAGCACGCTTGCCGGCGTCTCTCCGTCGATCATCTGCTTGATGCGATGGCGCACCGCTTCCGAAGAGTGGGATTCGCCCTCCATGTCGGCCGACGCGATGGCCGAGGTGAAGAAATACTTCATCTCGAATATGCCGCGCGGCGTCGCCATGTATTTGTTGGAGGTGACACGCGACACCGTCGACTCGTGCATCGAGATCGCGTCGGCGACGGTGCGCAGATTGAGCGGCCGCAGGTACTGCACGCCGTGGGTGAAGAAGGCGTCCTGCTGGCGGACGATCTCCTCGGCGACGCGCATGATTGTGCGGGCGCGCTGATCGAGGCTCTTCACCAGCCAGTTGGCGGTCTGCAAGCATTCCAAGAGGTAGTTGCGATCGGCCGCCGAGCCTCCCCCCTTCGCCACGGTGGCGAGATAGGTGCGATTGACCAGCACGCGGGGCAGCGTCTCGCTATTGAGCTCGATGATCCAGGTTCCGTCCGGAGCGCCCCGCACCAGCACGTCCGGCACCACCGGCTGCATCTGCACCGAGCCGAACTTCAGGCCCGGTTTGGGGTTGAGCTTCTTGATCTCGGCGACGATCTCTAGCAGCTCGTCCATCTCGCAGCCGACGACCTTGCGCAATGCCGGCAGATTGTGTCCCGCCAGCAGGTGCAGGTTCTCCAGGAAGCGGGCGACGATCGGGTCGAAGCGGTTCTGCTCCTTGAGCTGCAGCGCCAGGCATTCGGCGAGCGAGCGAGCGAACACGCCGGGCGGGTCGAGCGTCTGCAGCGCCGCCAGCACCTTCTCGACGACCTCCTGCGGGGCTCCGAGCCTCTCGGCGATGACGGCGAGATCGGCGCCGGGCAGGTAGCCCGCCTCATCGACCAAGTCGACGAGGTGTTGCCCGATCAGTCGCTCCACCGGATCCTTGAGGACGAGCGGCACCTGCGCGCTCAGGTACTCGCGCAGCGAGACGTCGTTGGCGAGAAACGCCTCGATGTTGACGTCGTCGCCGGACGCGGTGCCGCGCTGGCGCAGCGATGCCCAGCCTGATCCCTGCTCGGCGCCGTTCATCTGGTCGGACGGCACGCTCTCCGGATAGACGTTCTCGTACTCGGTGTCGAAGGTCCCCTCCGGATCGGCCACTGGCTTATCGAGGTCGACCCAATCACCGTCGGCGGCCGGCGCCGCCTCTTCGCTCTTGGCGAACTCGGCTTGCTCGACCTCGGTACGCACCGGCGCTTCGGCGCCGTCGTCGGCCTCAAGCAGCGGATTGCGCTCGAGCTCGGATTCCACGTATTGCGCCAGGTCCATGTTCGACAGTTGAAGCAGACGGATGGCCTGCTGCAGCTGGGGTGTCATCACCAGCTGCTGGCCTTGCCTCAGCTCCAGCTTTGTCGAAAGCGCCATGCGCTCGTCCGGGTACTCGGTTACCTGATGCCGCTGTCGTAGTCAGCGCGCGTTAACGAACATATCTCCGAGGTAGACCCGCCGCACGTCGTCGTTGGCTATGATTTCTTCGGGCTTACCTTGCGTCAGAACCTGACCGTCGTAGATGATGTAAGCCCTGTCTATCAGGCTAAGCGTTTCGCGGACGTTATGGTCGGTGATCAGGACGCCGATGCCCCGGTCGGTCAAGTGCCGCACCAACTCCTGAATGTCGCTGACGGCGATCGGGTCGATGCCGGCGAACGGCTCGTCCAAAAGCATGAACGACGGGCCTGAAGCCAGCGCCCGGGCGATCTCGCAGCGGCGCCGCTCGCCGCCCGAAAGCGCGATCGACGGGGATTTGCGCAGGTGGGTGATGCGGAATTCTTCCAAAAGGCTGTCGAGCTTGGCGCGCCGCTTCTTCGCCGACGGCTCGACGATTTCCAGCACTGCCATGATGTTCTTTTCGACCGACAGTCCACGGAAGATCGACGCTTCCTGCGGCAGATAGCCGATGCCGAGCCGCGCCCGCCGGTACATGGGCAGCCGAGTCACGTCCATGCCGTCGATGGTGATATTGCCTTTGTCGGCGGGGACGAGGCCGGTGATCATGTAGAACACGGTCGTCTTGCCGGCGCCGTTCGGGCCCAAAAGACCGACCGATTCACCGCGGCCGACCGCCAGGCTGACGCCGCGCACGACGAGCCGTTTTTTGTAGCTCTTCTGGATGTGGTGGACGGTCAGCCAGCCTTCGCCGCCGAGCTGGGGGGTGCCGCCGTTGAGGGCGCCCTGCTCCTGATAGCCGTGCGCCTCGCCGCCCCACTCGCCGTAGGGCTCGGGCTGGGCGCGCTTGGAGCCGAAGGAAAGAATTTTCAGCACGGTATCGAGAAACCTTAAAATGGGGCGTCAACGGCCCCGCAGCATGGTGCGCCGATCGGAAGCCCTGTCAATCGGCGACTTGGCCGCGCTCAGCCGTCATTCGGAAGGGCCATTGGGGCCCCAAGCTCCTGCGGATCCAGCGCCTTCGCTAGCACCGGTCGGCGGCTTCTTTTCGGCTGCCTTCTTGTCGCGAGGGTAAAAAATTGCGCTCGGACGGCCAGTCGTACCGGGCCGCATGGTAAAGCCGGTCGCGTTCTTGGCATCCGGCGGGGCGGCGGTTGCCGCCCACGCACCGCTCGCGTCGCTGTCGATCACGCTCTTGCCGGTGAGCATGTCGATCCTCAGCTTGGTGCCACGCACCACGTTCTTGTCCTGCGTCAGGATCACGTCGCCGCCGAGGATGACCTCGTTCTTCTTGACGTCGTAATCGGCCCAGTCGCCCGTCGCCTTCTGCCCGTTCTTGGAGGTGACGATCACCGCGCCGCGAGCCTCGATGCGCGAGATTTGTGCCGGGGCTTTCTTGTCGGCCGGACCGGCGGCGGTCTCCGCGAGGCCGGCGGCGCCCGTGTAGTAGGCGCGCAGCTCGGACGTGCGCACGACGAAGTCTCCCTGCACCGCGTGCACGTCGGTCTTGAAGACGGCCTGCTTGCTGCGATCGTCGACGTCCAGACGGCCGGCCTCGACATCGATCGGCGCCGTCGGGTCCGTCTTGAACACGCCCATGGCGCCGGTAGCGGCACTGGCCGTCGCGTCAGCGAGCTGCTTCACTTTCTCCTTGGCGCTCTGCGCCTCGTTGGCTTCACCGCGATAGAAGCGCGTGAAGATGCGGCCCGGCTCTCCGCCGGCGCCGGCGGGCGAAGTCAGCTGCGTGCGGCCCGTGGCGCGCTCGACGTAGAGCCGCTCGCCTTTGAGCTGGTTGCGCCCTTGGGTGGCGACGACGCTGCCGGTCAACAGAATGGTGTCGGCCTTCTGGCTGACGGTCACCTTGTCGGCGGTCGCGCCGCGTCCTTCGCCCGAAGTCATCTCGACGTCGCCGTTGACGACGGCGATCTGGTTGGCGGCGTCGTAGTCGAGGCTCGCGCCCGTGACACGGTCCTGCGGCGCGCGCGTCATGACGACGGGCGACTTCGAGACGATGCGCTCGATCTTGGCCCCGTCGCCAGGCATTGCGCCCGTATCCTTGCTGTCGCCACCGGCGTATTTGACCTGCAGTTCGGCTGTTTCCAGCGCCGCGCCCGCCTGCTGCGCCCTGACGTGGCCGGTGAAGATCGCGGTCTTGCCGGTGTCGTCGATGTCGAGGCGGTTCGAGGTGATATCGATCGGACCTTCGCCACCGCCGAGCAGCGGTGCTGCCGCCGGCTTCGCCGCCGCCGCGCCGCTTGCGGGCGCACCTTCATTCTTCGGAGGGATGAGGTGCGCCTTCACGTCGTCGATGAAGGCAACCTCGCGGGTCTTGTTCAACAGCCGCATCTCGTTTGAGCGAATGGTGCCCGATGGCATGTCGACGAGGACGGGCTCTTTGGAGAAGATTACGTTGTCGTCGGTGAGGATGGTGGCGCGCGACAGCTTCGCCTTCATGCCGCTTTCGGCGACGATATCGATGCCGCCGGAGAGCTCGAGCTTGTTCGTCTTGGTGTTGAACTCGCCGTGCGCTGCGGTGAGCTTCGTCTTCGATTTCTTGGCATCGGTCATGTCGCCGGTGATGTCGTTGAGGCGCACGAACTCGGTGTTGACGAGATCCTGTACGGCGGTCTTCGCCCTGACGACGTACTTGCCCCCGTCCTTGTTGAACCCCTCGTAGGTCGGGTTATCCATCGTCAGGTTGTCGGGGATGATGCGCGGCATCTCGAGTTTCGGCAGAGAAGCGACCCAGCCGGTGGTGTTGAAGATCATCAGGAAGTAGACGACGATAACGCTGGCGCCGGCCGTGGGCAGCGACCAGCGCATGGCGCGCACCAGTAGCGTGTGGCGTCGCGCGCGCACGAAATTGCGCGCCCGATCGGCGGCGGTCGAGCCGGCGAACGCGTCGATGCCCGTCCAGTTCTCTCCAGGGGCCAAATTGGTCGTCGTTGCCATACGCCCCTCAGCCGGCGGCGGATGCGGCTAGATCGCCGTCAATTGGGGTTATATTGGGACTAGGGGCCCCCACAAAGGCGGTGTTTCCACGCCCGCGTGCCGGCCGCGGTGCGCTGGGACTTCTCAGCCACGGATTCCCCGTAACCTCAATGTGAGAAAATGTCGTCCTCTCCGAAGCCAGCGAGGTCGAGCTTGGCGCGCGTCGGCAGGAAGCCGAAAGCGGCGTCGGCGTAGGCTTGGCGCCCGTCGCGGGCCAGCATGGCGTCGAGCTTGGCCTTGACGGCATGCAGGTGGAGCACGTCCGAGGCGGCATAGGCGAGCTGCTGCTGGGACAGCTCGCCGGCGGCCCAGTCCGAGCTCTGCTGCTGCTTCGACAACTCGATCCCGGCCAGCTCGGCAACCAGGTCCTTGAGCCCGTGGCGGTCCGTATAGGTGCGCACCAGCTTCGAGACGATCTTGGTGCAGTAGATCGGCGCGGTGACGACGCCGAGGTACTTCTCCAGCACGGCGATGTCGAAGCGGGCGAAATGGAAGATCTTGAGGACCGCCTTGTCGGTCAGCAGCGCCTTGAGATTGGGAGCCGAATAATCGCGGCCGTCGAACTGCACGAGGTGAGCCGTTCCGTCGCCCGACGAGAGCTGGACGAGGCAGAGGCGGTCGCGGTTGACGTTCAGTCCCAATGTCTCGGTATCGACGGCGACGCTCGGCCCGAAGCTGAGCCCGGCGGGCAAGTCGTCCTTGTGCAGGACGATCGAAGATTTGGCCATCGTTGTAGAGCCCTTGCATGGAGTGGGCTGCGATGGGCAGCCAACTAGAATACGCCCGAAGGCTTTAACTATGGTTCACCTATCGAATTCGCCCGGCGCTGCGCAAGTGCGGCGGCAGCGATGAAATTGCTACTCCCCGTGATGGCGCTTGCGGAGCGGCCTAAGCAAGGCAATAACCAATCGGCTGGGCGCCTCTGGCTTCGGCCACCGAAGACTTGCTAGCAAGCGACTATAGAGCGTTCAGGGAATCCCGACCGTGGCCAGCACCATCCGTCTATTCGCGCTGTTTGCAATCATGTCCGTCCCCCTATGGGCGGGAGCGTCCACCGCCCAAGCGCAGGAACTCGATGCGCTCTTTCTCGGCGGCTACTGGTGCAACACGGAGACGGACGCGAAGACGGAGAACATTCCCCGCAACCGCAACTTCCTGCTCAGCCGGCGCATCGACGGCACGTCGGAGACCGATTTCACCGAGCGGCTGATCGACATCGTCGGCGACATCCGCGGTCACCGGATCGTCCTCGCCCAGATCCTGAAGAACAAGGACGGCACCGACTGCAAGACCAATTGCACGATCGCGGAGCGGATCGTGCACAAGGACATGCTCGAGGTGGGTGACTGGAATTCGAACACGGGCGTCTTCAAGTCGAACTCGCCGCGCGAATACGTCCACCGCTGCGAGAAGTAGGCGCGGCCCTGACGCGCCGCAGCCGGCCACTCAGGCGCCCTCGCGCCGCCATCGATCCTGATTGTAGGATGGTGCCCAGGAGAGGACTCGAACCTCCACACCCTTGCGGGCGCCAGCACCTGAAGCTGGTGCGTCTACCAATTCCGCCACCTGGGCACGGAGGCGATCAGTTAGAGAGCGCCGCGGCCCTTGTCAATTAGGCAGCGTGCGGCGGCGCGCATCCTTCCGGCACCGGCAAACCTCGTGTATCTCTGGCCCATTGCGCAACCGGAGACGGACGATGGCGGATCGGCTGGACGATCGGGGCCTGGCGACGGTTTTTGGCGGCTCGGGATTTGTCGGCCGCTATGCCGTAGCCGCACTCGCCAAGCAGGGCTGGCGCGTGCGCGCCGCCGTGCGCCGGCCGGACCTCGCCGGCTTCCTGCAGCCGGCCGGTTTCGTCGGGCAGGTCGCGCCCGTGCAAGCCAACGGGCGCTACCCGCATTCGGTTGAGCGCGCCGTCAGCGGCGCCAAGGTCGTGGTCAACGCGGTCGGCGTGCTGACGAGCGGCGGCAAGCAGACATTCCAGGCGATCCACGTCGACGCGCCGCGGGCGATGGCGAAAGCTGCGCGCGAGGCCGGCGTGCGCCACTTCGTTCACATCTCGGCCATCGGCGCCAATCGCAAGTCGGCGTCGCGCTATGCGCGCTCGAAGGCCGAGGGCGAGGCGGCGGTGCGCGAGGAGTTCCCCGGCGCCGTCATAATCCGCCCGTCCATCGTCTTCGGTCCGGAGGACGAGTTCTTCAATCGCTTCGCCGCCATGGCGCGTATCTCGCCGCTCTTGCCGCTGATCGGCGGCGGGCGGACGCGCTTTCAGCCGGTATTCGTCGGCGACCTCGCTACCGCCGTCGCTGCCTGCGCCGCGGGCGACGCGAAGCCCGACACGATCTACGAGGCGGGCGGACCTGAGGTCCTGTCGTTCCGCCAGCTGCTCGACCTGACGCAGGAATGGGCGGGGCGCAGCCGCGGGTACCTGCCGCTACCGTTCTGGCTGGCGAAGCTGCAGGCGATCCTCACCTGGCCGCTGCCCAACGCGCTGCGGCCGGTGACGCTCGATCAGGTGCGCATGCTCCAGCGCGACAACGTCGTCAGCGCCGAGGCCAAAAGCGAAGGCCGCACGCTTGCGGCGTTGGGCGTTGCAACGCCGCACGGCGTTGCCGCCATCGTGCCGACGTACCTCGCGCGCTTCCGCGCCCGCGGCCAATTCTCCAACTATCGCAGCTAGACTTAATCCCCGCCGACTTATCCCCGGGCCCAACGAAAAAGGCTCCGGAACATTCCGGAGCCTTGAGGCTGGTACACGCGGTTCATGCACCGAGTGCACGAGGTGCATGCATTAGTGGACGCTGGCGATCTCGAGGTCGTCGTCGATCGCGTGACCGATGGCGGCCTGGCGCGTGTCGGTCAGGGCGAGGGGAGTGCCGTCGGCGGCGTGCAGCGAGAACAGATTGATGCCCTTCGGCAGTCCCTCGATGGTCGGGAACATACGGCTCGCTTCGTCCGCGGTGAGCGTCTTGATGTAGGCGACAACGCCGCCGCCGAGCGTGGCGAGCTCATGCTCGGTCATCACTTGACTGGCATAAATGGTCTTGTCGGCTTCGGTCATGACGCAACTCCTTCTGCAAGCCGGGCCCGGCACACCGCCATCGGAAATCAGCGGTGGGCGTATCGGCGTCCCGGGTCTGCGCCCATCGCTAAAACGCACGATGTGGCAGTCTCGATGCAACGCTGACGCAAGTTATTTTCTGTCGCTGATCTCGATCGTCCGCACCAGGCGCTCCGGCTCCAGGCGCTTCAGGTCGATTGCGAGCAGCCCATCGGACAAGTCAGCGGACTTTACCTCGATTCCCTCCGCTAGCACGAAGGTGCGGGTAAATTGTCGCGCCGCAATGCCGCGATAGAGGTAATTGCGCGTCTTCTCTTCGGTCTGCTTGCCGCGCACGGTCAACTGACTGTCGGCGAGCGTGATCTCGAGTTGATCGCGCGTGAACCCGGCGACGGCCAGCGTGATGCGCAGCGTGTCCCCTTCGCCGTTGGACGCGTCGACGCGTTCGACGTTGTAAGGGGGGTAACCGTCGCTCGATCCCTTGTTCGCCCGATCGATAAGGCGCTCGATCTCCTCGAAACCCAAAAGCAGCGGGCTCGACAGTAGGGAAATGCGCGACATTCTCAGAAAGTCCTTCTTAAGCGACCTTCAACTTTGGGCGGAGCCTCTTAACTTTGGCCTCCGTCGGCGCCAGCCTCGCTGCTCGAGCGCTGGTTCTCCGTGAGAACATATGGGCGACAGCCGCAATCCGTTCAAGCCGTCGGAGTGAGGCTCGACAGGGGCTCCGGCACCTTCTTCACAGGCCTCCGCAGATGAACACGATGTCATTTGACAAGGGGGGTGCGAACCCGAAGATGACAGCCCCAGCGACTGTTTCGCCGAGCCGACGACGAGTGCGGTTCACGTCCCTCAACGCGTCCGCGACCTAGATCGGGGTTACATCGATGCTCAAGCTCGGCGTCAGCCGTCCGACAATCACAGCCATGGCCCTATTCATGCTCGCATTCGCCCACCAGACTGTCTCCGCCGAGCCCCGCGCTTCCGAGTTCAAGCTGTCGAACGGGATGGAGGTCGTGGTCATCCCCGACCACCGCGCTCCCGTCGTCACGCACATGGTGTGGTACAAGGTCGGTGCAGCCGACGAGCCGAAGGGCGTCTCCGGCATCGCTCACTTCCTCGAGCACCTGATGTTCAAATCGACGGACAAGATCGCCGTCGGCGACTTTTCCAAGATCATCTCCAAGCTCGGCGGCCAGGACAACGCGTTCACCGGCCAGGACGTCACCGCCTACCACCAGCGCATCTCCAAGGATCAGCTCAAGACGCTGATGGAGATGGAGGCCGACCGCATGACCCACCTGCGCCTCACCAATGACGAGGTGGCGACGGAGCGGCAGGTGATCATCGAGGAGCGCCGCTCGCGCATCGACAACAATCCCGGCGCCCGGCTCGACGAGCAGATGAATGCGGCCCTCTATCTGTCTCACCCATATGGCGTGCCGGTTATCGGCTGGGCGCACGAGATGGCGAATCTGTCGCGCGAGGATGCACTGCGCTTCTACAAGCGGTACTACGCGCCGAACAACGCTATCCTTGTTGTTGCCGGCGACGTCACGGCCGAGGAGGTGAAGCGCCTCGCCGAAGAGACGTACGGAAAGATCCCGGCAAATCCGGAGGTCGAGACTCGCGCCCGTCCTCAGGATCCGCCGCACATCGTGCCGCGCCGCCTGACGTTGAAGGATCCGCGCGCGGGCAATGCCTCGTTCCACCGCTACTATGTCGCGCCGAGCTACGTGACGGCCAAACCCGGCGAGGCCGAAGCGCTCGATCTCTTGATGAAGATCCTCGCCGACGGAGCGACGAGCCGCCTCTATCGCAAGCTCGTCGTCGAGGACAAGCTCGCGGCGACGACCGGGGGTGACTACTCCGGCTACAGCCTGGATTCGGGCGCCATCTCGCTCTACGCCGTATCGGGCAACGGCGATCTCAAGGCGGTCGAAGCCGACGTCGACAGCGTGCTCGACGAGATCCGTACGAACGGCGTCACCAAGCTCGAGCTCGAGCGCGCCAAGAAGTCGTTGCTCGCCGACTACATCTACGACAGCGACAACCAGGCGAACCTCGCCCGCCGCTACGGGTGGGCGGTCGCCATCGGCCGCTCCATCGACCAGGTCGAAGGGTGGCCCGCCGCCCTCTCGAAGGTAACCGCCGACGACGTGAAGAAGGTCGCCGACGAGTACTTGGACGCGCGTCGCTCCGTAACGGGCTGGCTGCTTCCCGAGCCCGATGACGGCAAGGCAGCCGGCGAACACGTCGAGAAGCCCGTTGCGCACACGCGCTCCTGATGCCCGCAAAGCCAAGAGGCTATGATATGGTCGCAGCCCGTCCCCTGCGCTCTACGGCTTGGCGCGTCGCGTCCCGCCGCATGGGCATCGCCGCGTCGCTTGCCACGCTTGCCGCCGCATTCGTCGCCACCTTCAGCCCTTCTGCGAACGCCATGAAAATCCAAACCGTGAAGAGCCCCGGTGGCATCGAGGCGTGGCTCGTCGAGGAGCACGCTGTGCCGATGATGGCCATGCGCTTCGCCTTCGACGGCGGCAGCTCGCAGGACCCGGCCGGCAAGGAGGGTGTCGCCAATTTCGTCACCGCCATGCTGGACGAAGGCGCCGGCGACCTTGTCTCGCGCGACTTCCAGGAGCGCATGGAGGATCTGTCCATGCGCATGAACTATGAGGAGGCGAAGGACGCCTTCTACGGGAATTTCGAAACGCTCACCGCCAACCGCGACGAGGCTGCGAAGCTCTTGAAGCTGGCGCTGACCAAGCCGCGCTTCGATCAGGATGCAGTGGAGCGCATTCGCCAGCAGCTGCTCGCTTCGCTCGCCTATGCCGCGCGCGATCCCGACAAGGTGGCGCAGAACGAATGGTACGCCGTGGCCTTTGCCGGTCACCCGTATGCGCGCCCGGCCAACGGCACCGAGGCGACGGTCGGCAAGATGACCGGCGCTGACCTCGAGAGCTATCGTAAGCGGGTGTTCGCCAAGGACACGCTGAAGGTCGTGGCCGTCGGCGACATCACGCCGGAGCAGCTCGGCAAGCTACTCGACGAGGTGTTCGGCGATCTGCCGGACAAGGCCGAGCTGGCGCCCGTCGCGAAAACCAATCCCGTCTCCGGCGGCCGCCAGACGGTGGTCGACATGAACGTCCCGCAGTCGGTGGCGGTGTTCGGGCTCGGCGCCATGCCCCGCAAGGACCCCGACTTCATGGCGGCGTTCGTCTTGAACCAGATCCTCGGCGGCGGCGGTTTCGCATCGAAGTTGATGGAGGAGGTGCGCGAGAAGCGCGGCCTCGCCTACTCGGTCTACACCTACGTCTATCCCTTCCAGCACACCTCGATCTTCTCGGGCGGCGTCGCCACGCGCAACGACATGATGGGGCAGTCGCTCGACATCATCCGCGCCGAGCTGAAGAAGATGGCGGATGGCGACGTCAGCCAGACCGACCTCGACAACGCCAAGAGCTATCTGATCGGCTCGTATCCCTTGCGCTTCGACACCAACGCCAAGATCGCCTCGCAGCTCCTCGGCTTGCGCATGGATGGCTTCGGGCCGGAATACGTCGACAACCGCAACGCCATGGTCGCGGCGGTGACGCTCGACGACCTGAAGCGCGTTGCCAAGCGGCTGCTCGAGACACAGAACCTGATCGTCACTATCGTCGGCAAGCCGACGCTGCAGCAGGCGAAGAAAGGCTGAGCCGAGCCAGGTTCAGCCGTTCGACTTCTTGGCGCGCTCGATCGCCTCGCTGATCAGCCGCCGCGCCTCGCCGGAATCGCCGAGGTGGTCGATCTTCGCCCACTTGCCGGGCTCCAGATCCTTGTAGTGCCCGAAGAAGTGCTCGATCTGCTGCACGGTGATCTGCGGCAGGTCGGTGTAGTTCGCCACCTTGTCGTAGCGCATCGTTGTTTTGCTGCTCGGCACGGCGATGATCTTTTCGTCGCCGCCGCCCTCGTCGCGCATGACGAGCACGCCGACTGGACGGCAGTTGATAACGGCGCCGGGGACAATGGCGCGGGTGTTGCAGACGAGGACGTCGATCGGGTCGCCGTCGAGCGACAGCGTGTGCGGCACGAACCCGTAGTTTCCGGGGTAGCGCATCGGCGTGTAGAGGAAGCGGTCGACGAACAGCGTGCCCGACGCCTTGTCCATCTCGTACTTGATGGGCTCGCCGCCCACGGGCACCTCGACGATGACGTTGATGTCGAGGGGTGGGTTCAATCCGATCGCAATGGCGTCGAGCCGCATGGGTTGTTCCAATTCATGACTTCGGGCGCCGGCGCCGCCGGCACGCATTCAACTCTTGGCGCAAAGTGGTGGACGAATGCCGCACATCAGATAACAGCGCCACTGCGACGCGTCGCCTCGCAACCCCTCGTTTTGCCTCGGACATTAGTACACAGGGAGCTGCAACCCGGCCCGTTCGGCGCGTCGTAGCGAATCGGCGGATGCGCTAGCCTCCTGGCTTCGCAGGGAGAAGGCCCGAATGCCCATCCGCCAGCTTTCACCGGAGACCATAAACCGTATCGCCGCCGGCGAGGTCATCGAGCGGCCGGCCAGCGTCGTCAAGGAGCTGGTCGAGAACGCGCTGGACGCCGGTGCCAGCGAGATCGACGTGGTCACCGCCTCGGGCGGCCTGGCGCTGATCCGCGTCACCGACGACGGCGCCGGCATGCCGCCGGAGGATCTCGTCCTGGCGGTCGATCGCCACGCCACCTCCAAGCTGTCCGAAGAAGACCTGTTCGACATCCGCACGCTCGGGTTCCGTGGCGAGGCGCTGCCGTCCATCGGCTCGATAGCCCTGCTGACGATCCAGTCGCGCCGGCGCGATGCGGCCGATGCTTTTGCGCTGAGCGTCGATCGAGGCGCCAAGGGCGCGGTGAAACCTGCCGCCGGCAATAACGGCACCTGCGTCGAGGTGCGCGATCTCTTCTCCAGCGTGCCGGCACGCCTGAAGTTCTTGAAGTCCGAGCGCGCCGAGAACCAGGCGACGTCCGAGGTGATCAAGCGCCTCGCGATGGCGCATCCGCAGGTGGGGTTCACGCTCACGACGGGTGAGCGCATGGGACTGCGCTACCTGCGCGAAGTCGAAGGCGACGTGGGGCTGCTGCAGCGCTTAGGCCGCATCATGGGGCGCGAGTTCATGGACGACGCGGTTCCGGTTGCTGCCGCGCGCGACAGGCTCGCGGTCAGCGGCTTTGCCGGCCTGCCGACGCTGCACCGGCCCGACGCCGCGCAGCAGTTCCTGTTCGTCAACGGGCGCCCAGTCAAGGACAAGCTGCTGATCGGCGCCGTGCGTGCCGCCTACGGCGACCTCATTCCCCGCGGGCGCCATCCGCTGCTGGCGCTGTTCTTGACGCTGCCGCCCGACGAGGTGGACGTGAACGTGCACCCGGCGAAGGTCGAAGTGCGCTTCCGCGACGCCGGCCAGGTTCGTTCGCTCATCGTCAACGCGTTGGGCGCGGCGCTCTATGCAGCCGGTCACCGCGCCGCTGCCGCCAACGGCAGCGCGACCCTGCAGGAGCTGCGCCCCAACGTCGTGCCGTTCGAGCGGACGCGGCCCGGTTACTATCCGGCGGCGCGCAGTGGCGTCGGTCTCGGGCTCGCCGAGGCCATGCAGGCGCCGCTCGACGTCATGGATACGCCAAGCGCCGATACGCGCGCTTTCACGGTGCCCGTCGCCGAGCAGCTGCTCGATCGCCCGCTGGGCGCCGCCCGAGCGCAGCTGCATGAAAACTACATCGTGGCGCAGACGCGCGACGGCATCGTCATCGTCGACCAGCACGCGGCGCACGAGCGGCTCGTCTACGAGCGTCTCAAGGCGATGCTGGCGGCCGGCGGCGTCGCGCGCCAGGGCCTTCTGGTGCCGGTCGTCGTCGACCTCGACGATAGCGAGATCGGCGTGCTGGTCGAGAAGACCGAGGAGCTGACCGAGCTCGGCCTGGTGCTCGAGCCGTTCGGCGCTGGCGCCGTCATCGTGCGCGAGGTGCCCGCGCTGTTGGCGCATGCCGACATCGCCGCCCTCACACGAGATATCGCCGCCGACATCCTGCGTGAGGGAGCAAGCAGCGCCTTGAAGGAGCGGCTGCTGGCCGTCTGCGCGACCATCGCCTGTCACGGCAGCGTCCGCTCGGGGCGGCGGCTGGCGCCCGACGAGATGAACGCGCTGCTGCGCGACATGGAGGCGACGCCTTATTCAGGCCAGTGCAACCACGGGCGCCCGACGTACGTCGAGCTGAAGCTCGCCGACATCGAGAAGCTGTTCGGGCGCCGCTGAACGCCTCACCCCTGCCGGAATTGGCAAGGGTCGCGTCCGCTGGAGCCGAAATGGCGCTGAGTCCTAAGCGATCCGTACCGTCACGCGAAGGAAAGTTGCAGGGATCGACGTGGCGTCCTTCCGTGAACTGGTGTTCTGGGTCTCGAACAGCGCATCCAATTCCTTCTTTAGGTCGTCGGCGCGTCCGTTTTTCTCTGCCGCCTCGAACGCATTCATGGTGGGGCCGTAGTAGCGTCGGAATGCATTCACGGCCTCGGATGGCGCGCTTGCGAAGTTGAACACGTACGTATCCTGGACGAACGACACGTTGTCCGGCGGGACACCGGCGCTTGCAAATCGCTCGATCACGTTGTCCTCGATTCCCCACGTCATGGGGCTGATGAACCCCTCAGGTGGTGGCGGCGCGTAGGCGGCACTGATTTTCAGGATCTGCGCGACCAGGGTCGGATCATTGGGAATCCAGTTTCCCATGATGATCCGGCCGCCGGGGCGAGTCACACGCACCATCTCCTTCGCGACATCGAGCGGCTTCGGGGCAAACATGGCGCCGAAGATGCTGACGACAAGGTCGAACGTTTTGTCCTGCAGTTCGGCCAGATCAGTCGCATCGCCTTCCTGGAACCGGAGGTTCGTGAGGCCCAGCTCCCGGGCACGCCGGTTCCCCGCCTCGACAAGGTTGCGGGCGATATCCACGCCAAGCACGTCGGCGCCAAGTTTCGCCGCAGGTAGCGCCGTCGTGCCGTCGCCACAGCCAAGGTCCAGGACCTTGAGCCCGTTCTTGACCCCGAGCTTGCCGACAAGCGCCTCACCGCTCTCGCGCATGCTTGCGGCAATGCGTGTGAAGTCGCCTTTTTCCCACAGGGCCTTGTTTTGATTCATTGGGCTCTCCCATCCATTTTATGGCGCTGGCCGCCGCGCGACATCAGCGGAGTTCAAGATCGGGAGCCGACACGCAGCTGCAGCATCGGCTTTGCTCTCGAGGATCGCTTCTATTGTGCTGAAGCACCGCCCGCACCTTGGTCGGCAATCGAGAGAGAAATGCACCTGGGTCACGCGCAGGCCGTTATTCCGATTGGCCACTGCACGTACTTGGCTATCACTGAGGGCGTTGCAAGAACATATGATCACGACACGACCTCGGGGCTATTGGCGAGCGTGGCGAGCGCAGCCTGAATCCGCTGACCCTGGCTTTCGGTGATGAGGCTGGCCAATACCTTGCCGAACTGTGGGTGCTGGGCCCCCGAGTGGATGTATTGCCAGCGGTATGCGTTGAGGAATGCAGCCTTTATGGCCTGCTCCTCGGCCTCGTCGACCGCACGTCCGCACTTCATTGCGAAGTAACCTGCATCGGCGTTGGCTTGGCCTTGCAGGACGCCGTCCACCGCGCCGACCAAGTCGATGAACTCATCGACTGCCCGGTTGCGTTCCTCCGCCGTTAGATCGGCGTCGTGGCGCACCCACTCGAGTTCGTCGAGGATCGCGTGCTGGCTTTCCTCCCTCCAGTGATAGAGGAAGACGTCCTTAAACAGTTCGGAGAGTTCGCTGTCGGGGTCTATGCTCTGGCGATAGTGGAGCTGAGTGAAAAGCTCGATATCCAGCGTCAGCGCCAGGACCGCCCAGGTGCTCTTGCCGAGCACGGCGTGGGCGACGGCGTTGGGGTCGACGTCGAAGCGATAGCCGCCGGGCAGGACGTCGCCGATCATCGTGTCGATGCGGCGGAACAGTGCTTGGTGCTTCAACTCCTCGTCGCTGAACCGAACCAGCGCCTCAAGTGCAACCTGGTCGCCGAACCAGTGATCGTGGCTCAGTTCGAGGACCTTGGCATTGATGAAGCGCTCGACCAGCCCAAAGACATTGGCGTAGGTGCGGCCCTGGATCTGGCTCACGAACCTCTTTTCATCAGTCGACAGGGTCGTGAACGCATTGGCCAGGGAAAGCCCGTCCGGAAGGAACTTATGGGCAACATCGAAGCGGCGCCCCCGGATTACGTCCTCGTCTATATCCCAACGCATCCGCTTGGACGTCTCAATGCACCGTGCATACCGTTCGCTGTGCGGAACTTTGTCGATCGCATTCATTTTCGGTTTCCTCTCCCTGAGCGTATGCCGTCAGCTGAAGCTGCCAATTCGTACGCCGGCAGGCGGTTGAGGCTCTATGACGGCCCCACCGGGAGACATGACCGAAACACCGGATGCTAGTAGAAGGCAGACATGGACGCGTTGTCCGACGTCTTGAAGGTAGCGAATTTAACCGGCGGCGTGTTTTTGCACGCCGAGTTTTTCGCGCCGTGGTGCGTGGCGGGACGTCTCTCGCCCGAACACTGCGCGCCTGCACTCGGGCCGGCGTCCCACCTGATCATTTATCACTACGTCATCGAGGGTAGCTTTCGCATCCGCGTCGAGGGTGAGGATGGAAACGAACTCGTGGTCGGGGCCGGGGAGGTAGTTCTACTGCCGCGAAATGATCTGCATCTTATCGGCAGCGATTTGAGCGTCGCGCCAGTAGTGGGCAGTGATATTATTCACCCGCCGAAGGACGGCGGGCTGTTCTCCATCCACCATGGGGGCTCCGGCGAACGCACGCGAATGATTTGCGGCTTCCTCGGTTGCAATAGCGCCAAAGGCAATCCCGTTATCTCTACCCTGCCGCCGCTGCTCAAGCTCAACGTCGAGCAAGGTGGAGCGGCGGAATGGATACGCTCAACCTTCCAGTACGCTGCTGAAGAAGTGTCCGCCGGCCGCGTGGGCTCCGAGACGGTGCTGGCGAAGCTGTCGGAACTGTTGTTCGTAGAGGCGGTGCGCCGTTACGCGGAAACCTTGCCGGATGGCCAGGCCGGGTGGTTTGCCGGTTTGCGCGAACCCTTCGTGGCGCGGGCATTAGCGCTGCTGCATCGCGACACCACTCGCCGTTGGACCGTCGATGACCTTGGCCGCGAGGTAGGCCTGTCACGCTCTGCACTGGCCGATCGCTTCATTCGTCTGATTGGCGTGCCGCCGATGCACTACGTCGCCAGTTGGCGCATGGAAGTCGCGGCTCAGAAGCTTCGCAAAACAAATGCGTCCCTCGCACAAATTGCCGAGACGGTGGGCTATGATTCCGAGGCCGCATTCTCCCGTGCGTTTAAGAAGGCATTCGGCACGGCGCCAGCCACTTGGCGACGTTCGAATAGCTAGCCAGGTCAAAACTCGACGCCTTGTTCAGCGAGTCGGCGGAGCAGATGTGGAGGGAAGTTCAGCCAATAGTCCAAAGCGGACGACGTGGACGGAGCGTCCGCGACGGCTACACGCGACCCATACCGGCATAGCCGCCCCTCTATGGTTCTTCCGGGAAGTACCGCAGAGTTTTCCGGCAGCTTGCGGCCCATTCCTCCTTCGTCATCTGGGTCTGCGGCCCCCATTGGTTCATGCATTCGGCAATCTCCTTGGAGGTTTCCGGATCTTGCTTCTTGGAGTCCTGCAAGATCTTCTCGGCCTCGTCCGGCACCGCCTGCTTTGGCGGGTCTGCTTGAGCAAGCTCGAACGCGAAGACGCGTCCACCGGGCGTGCCAAGCGCGACGATGAGAGCGATTGCAAATGCACGTTGGACCAAGGAGTAGAGCATTTCACCGACTCCTCTATTTGTGCCTATGGCCCTCGGGCATTCAGCACCGTGCGAAACCCGATGTGGCCGGCGCTGAGATCGGCCTCTTGCGGCTGGCGCGCACTCGACCGGTAACGTGAGCAGAAATTGGGAGCGCAAAGGTAGGAGCCGCCCTTGATAACCTTGCTAGGGCTTGCTCCAGGCGTGAGGCGCACCCGCAGTATATTGGGCCCGGTTGGATTGACGACCGGTTCGCGTGGATGGCCGGGCACGTACCAGTCGTTCGTCCACTCCCAGACATTGCCGATCATGTCGTAGAGCCCGTAGTCGTTCGGCGGAAAACAGCCGACTGGCGCGGTGCCGGTATAGCCGTCCTCTCGCGTGTCGAAGGCGGGAAAGACGCCCTGCCAGCTATTGGCAGTAGGCTTGCCGTCGGCGTCGAAGGCTTGGCTCCAATCATCGCCCTGTTTACCCCCGCGTGCGGCAAACTCCCATTGCGCCTCGGTGGGGAGTTCGCGCCCGCGCCAGCGCGCATAGGCGAGCGCGTCCTCGTAGGCGACATGCACTACGGGATGGTTCTCCCTCCCCTTGATGGAGGAGCGTGGCCCTTCCGGTGCACGCCAGTTGGCGCCATTGACATATTTCCACCACTGGGTGCGGCCCCGCTGATCAAAGGTGGTTGGCTGAATGAACAGCACCGACCCCGGCGCGTAGAGGCTCTGACGCGTCTTGGGATTGACCCCACGCTCAGCGATCGTCTTGTATCCCGTGGCTCCGACGAAGCTCGCGAACTGGGCGTTCGTCACCTCGTGCTGGTCGATCCAAAAACCATCGACCTTGACGACATGACTGGAACGTTCTTCGGCGCGTTGCCGGTCGGAGCCCATGACGAAGCTGCCGCCCCCGACGAAGACCATGCCGCCCTTGTCGCCCTTGTCTTGCGGGAACCCGCGGTAACTCGCACAGCTTGGTTGAGCTGAATTGGCGTTGCCGACGAGGAAAGCCAGCGCTCCAAGGGGACCTAGGAGCCCGATATAGGCGATACGGAGAACGTCGCCCACGCAACTCATGGCGATGGCTCCAGTAGCTCGAGCGAGAAACGGGCGCCTCACTCAAGTGGGGCACCCGTTGATCAGGTCACTGGCCCATCCCGGCCGGAGGCTTTTTGAGCTGGTTCATCACCTGATCGAGATTGTAGCTCGCCGGGTCCTGCATCGGCGGGAACTCCTTGTAGGTTTCGAGTTCCTTCAGCCACAGTGATTGTCCGAGGGGCAGCATGTTCCAGTCATAGATGTACGCCGTGGCCGCTCCACCGAGAGCGCCGCCCAAACCCAGTATCGTCTTCGGCCGATCACCCACGGAGGTCTCGAAGGGATCGCGCTTGATGTTGGCGACTTGCGCCCAGTGATAGGGAAGAGCACCGGCGACAAAGCCCTCGGGTGACTGCGACACCATCGTGAAGTAAATCTTCCAGTTCTTGTAGCGGACCGCCGACGGGTCCTTGCCGGAGTAGTAGAAGAAGGTATCGCGCGCCGACTTTTCGGATTTTCCGGTGAGATAGTCGATCTGGTTGACACCATCGAGCGTGGTCTTGACGATGCCGGGATAGGCGCCCTTCTCGATCTGAGCCTTTAGCTCGTTGCCCTTGGCACCGCCGGCGATGTCAACGAACGTCGGCAGCCAGTCGAGCGACGAGAAGATGTCGTTCTTGATCGTGCCTGGTGCGATGTGGCCAGGCCAACGAACGAGCATCGGTGCACGCATGCCGCCTTCCCAGGTGGTCAGCTTGCCGCCCTGGAAGGGCGTTGTGCCGCCGTCGGGATATGTGATGGTTTCGGCACCGTTGTCGGTCGTGAAGACCACGATCGTGTTGTCGAGCTGGCCCATCGCTTCGAGCTTCTTGAGCACGAGGCCGATGTTGTCGTCCATCTGCTTCATGCCGGCTTCGTTGACGCCCCAGTCCTTGCCGCCGGGCTCACCCACCATGCCCATGTACTTGTCGGACAGCACGGTGGTGATGTGCATGCGCGCGGGGTTGTACCAGACGAAGAAGGGCTTGCTGGTCTTCGCGGGATCGTTGCGGTCGAGGAAGTCGATGACCTTGGCCGAGATCTCCTCATCCACCGTCTTCGAGCGGTCTAACGTGAGCGGACCCTCGTCCTTGCAGGTCTGGTTCGCCGAGGTCCCGTCGGAGGACTTGCACCAGATCACCGGCCGCGGCGGTGTCAGGCACACGGACGTCGCGGGATCCACAGCGCCGGCAACCTCAGGCAGGCCGGGAACTGGCGTGTTTTTGCACGGCGGAGCCACGGTCTGCTCGGTAGGCGTCTTGTTGATGTCGGGGAAGCTGACGCCCTGCATCGCGTCGAGATGATAGAGATAGCCCCAGAATTCGTGGAAGCCATGCGCGGTCGGCAGAGCGTCGGTGTGATCGCCGAGATGGTTCTTCCCAAACTCGCCGGTGTTGTAGCCGAGATCGCGCAGGAACCATGCGATCGCCGGGGTGCCGGGTCGCAAATAGGATGGGCTGCCCGGAAGCTGCGGAGGGATCATGCCGGTTCGCAGCGGATGCATGCCGGTGAAAAAGGCATTGCGGCCCGCCGTGCAGCTCTGCTCGGCATAGTAGGTCATGAAGATCGCACCTTCTCGTCCGATGCGATCGATGTTGGGTGTCTCTCCGACGGCAAGACCGCGGTGATAGATGCTTGGCTGCATCCAACCGATGTCGTCTCCCATAATGAAGAGGATGTTGGGCTTGTTTGTTTGGGCGATGGCCGACGGGCCAATCGCTGACAAAGCGATTGCTGCGGCGCTCATTGCCGTCAGCGCAAATAACTTGAGCAATCGATGCAATGTTAGCACGGGGCGCCTCCGTGATTTGAGACGCCGGCTTAGCGTTCCCCCCGTGCGATGCCCACGAATCGTCAACCGGCGAGCGACCTAAGGCAGAGCGCTACAATGATCGAAATAGTTTCTGCACTGAAGGTCCCGATTGTGAATTGAGGCCCCATGGTAAACAATCGCTGGCTCGGTTCGTTTGAAATCGCTCGCCTAGACGGCGCCTATGGCTCTGTTTGCATGGCCGTCGCATTTCTGGGGGCCCCATAGCGGAAGAGAGTGTGCGGTCAAGTCTCAGCCCTGTTGAGAATGAGCGTCAGCCCGCGCAGCGAGCTGTTGAAGAACTGAAATCTCGATAATCTGCCGGTCGTTCATGATGATGACGTCCATGTTGGCCGTCAGGTCGCCGCCGCGCACCGTACCAAGCAGGCAGAAGGCATCCTGAGTATTTCCGTGCTATCCTGGGGGCTCAGGGCACCAAGCGGCTAGCTACGCGGTCTACGCGAGGGCTCGAATTCAAATAATGAAGTGGAGCACATGGCAAACAACCAGCCCTTTGACATCCCCCAGCAGTTTCGCGACATCGCCGAGAAGAACGTTGAGCAGGCAAGTGCGGCGTACGGCCAGTTCATGAACGCGATGACGCAAGCCATGAGCATGTGGTGGGGCGCGATGCCGCCCAACGAGATGACGTCCGGCTTCAAGACCGTTCAGGACCGTGCGGTGCGTTTCGCCAAGCAGAACGCCGACGCCGGTTTTGCTCTGGCGAGCTCCTTGGCCAATGCCAAGGACATCCAGGACGTCATCTCGCTGCAGACCCACTACGCCCAGAGCCAGATGCAGACGTATGCTCTGCAGGCCCAGGAGTTGGGGCGCTTGATGGCCGACGCCGTCAAGAAGGGACCGGCTTGAGCGACGCGCGGCTTCAAGAGGTTTGGAAAAACAGGATGGCGAGATGAAACTTCGTGTCGGCTACGAACTGCAGTACGCGTTTCCCCAACCGACACCCGCCATCTTGATGCTCAACATTCACTTCTCGCGCGTGGCGAACCTAGCGGCTCCCGACAGCGTCATCGTCAATCCCGCCGTGCCGATCTCCGGCTATCGCGACGGGTTCGGCAACTGGTGCTGCCGGATCGTCGCCCCGAAGGGCAAGGTGAGCATCTCGACCAACGCTGTCGTCACCGACACGGGAAAGCCCGATACGGTCGTCCCCAACGCGGCCCAGATTCCGGTCGAGGATTTGCCCGAAGAGGCGCTCGTCTTTCTGCTCGCCAGCCGCTTCTGCGACAGCGATCAGATGCTGGATCTGGCGTGGAAGCTGTTTGGCCGCGCAAAGCCCGGCTGGGGCCGCGTGCAGGCCATCTGCGACTTCGTCCATAAGCATATCGAGTTCGGCTATGCGCATGCGCGGGTGACGCGGACGGCGTCGGAAGCTTATGCCGAAAAGCAAGGCGTCTGCCGCGACTACGCGCATCTCGCCGTGGCCTTCTGTCGAGCGCTGAACATCCCGGCCCGCTATTGCACCGGTTATCTTGGTGACGTCGGGACACCGCCGCCGTATCCGCCCGGCGATTTCGCGGCGTGGTTCGAGGCTTACATCGGCGGTCACTGGTACACATTCGATCCGCGCAACAACGTGCCGCGCATCGGCCGGGTACTGATCGCGCGCGGACGTGACGCTGCCGACGTCGCCATGACGACGACCTTCGGACCCAACACGCTCGAAAGTTTCAAGGTGTGGACGGACGAGGTTTCCGAGTCCTCGGCGCGGGTGAACTGAGCTGTCCCTTGTCCATCCGACGGCGGTGCCTACCGCGCGCTGGATTTTGTCTCGCGCGCCCGCTGCACGTAGCCGGCGACGCGTTCGGCATCGAGCTCGCCGCGCGCAACAGCCGCCCGCACCGCACATTTAGGCTCGGCTTCATGGCGGCAATTGCTGAACTTGCATTCGAGCGCCAGCGTCTGGATGTCGTCGAAGTTGCCTCCGCTATCATTGCCTGGAAGCCACCGCTCGACGCCGCGCATGCCCGGCGTGTCGATGATCGAACCGCCGTGCGGACGCAGGAACAGCTGGCGATGCGTCGTCGTATGGCGACCGCGGCTATCGTGCGCGCGAACTTCCTGCGTCGCTTGTGCCGCCCGCCCTAGAAACTGGTTGGTCAGCGTCGACTTGCCCACACCCGACGAGCCGATGAGGCCGACGGTGCGATTGCCGGCGAAGTATTGCTCGATCTCGGCGATGCCGTCGCCGCTGCGGGCGCCGATGGCATGCACGGGAACACCCGGAGCAATGGTGGTGATCTCACCGGTCATCCCGGCTACGTCATCGCTGAGATCCGACTTGTTGAGAACGATTACCGGCGCGGCGCCGCTATCGGCGACCAGCGTCAGCAGCCGCTCGAGGCGCGGTAGATTGAAATCGCCGTCCGGCGCCGTGACGATGAAAACGACATCGACGTTGGCCGCCAGCAATTGCGGCCGCTCTTCGCCCGAGGCCTTGCGAACCAGAGCGCTCGTCCGCGGCAGCACTTCCTCGATGCTCGCCGAGCCGTCGCCGGTCGCGAGCCGCAACGCTACGAAATCGCCGACGCCGGCCAGATCCGAGCGCTGCACGGCCGCATTCCTGAGGCGGCCGGTCATCTCGGCCGAAAGTTCGATCGCCTCAGTGGCGACCCTGAAGTGGCTGCGGTGCTCGCCGACGACACGTCCAGGTATCAGGCCAGCCGCGGCGCGCACGGCGAAATCCGCCTGCCGCTCGCCGCTCCAGCCCAATGCCTCAAATGTCATGCTTGCACCTCGGCGCGGCGGAAATTCTACGGACTGCCGCAAGGTACACGAGCGCAGTCGCCTCGCGAGGCCGCTCGGGTTCGCTCGCGAGAGTGAGCCTCAAACAACGTCCCCGCCTGCAATAATCCATGAATGATCGAGGATGTTCGCCGAAAGCTTAGCCCGCCTTCACCTGACCCGGTCTTAATCCCAGGCGCGCAATCTCATTGCGCGATAAGGATCGCCTGGTCGTAAGGGTGGCGTCCTTTCCGGCGTCGGCGTGCGCACGGATCGCCAGTAGGGCTCGGCGCTCGTCCGGCTCAGAAACGTAGTAGCTTTCGGTCGTGGGCGCGGACTTCGAGTATCCGCCTTTAGCGCTTGCCGTCTTCCGCGTTACCGTTAGATCGGCGAGCCATCCATAGACGCCGCCGAACGGCACGGGCTGTTTGCTGACCATCAGGCGAGCCTGACACCCTTCCGCGCGCCGCACAATGAAGTCCTGCACAAAACGACGTTCCCGATAGCTAGGTGCAGCGTTCACGCCGCGACCTCGGCGTCGGAAGAGTGTAAACTGTGGCGGCGAAGGTCTTTGAATGAGATTAGCCGCTTTGCGTCCTCGTCCCACAACACCAGACGAACGGAGTCCAGGCTTTCCCGGATCGTTAATCGGCTCGTTTCGTTGAGCTCGGGATGATCGCGCAGGACTTCCGGCAGCCGATAGAACGGAATGCGGCTGCACAGATGATGCACGTGGTGCACGCCGATGTTGCCGCTCAGCCAACGCAAAACCGGTGGCAGGTCATAGTGCGAGCTGCCGTGTAACGCCGCCTCCTGCATTTTCCAATCCGCATCCTCGGCCCAGGACGTTTCCTCGAACTGGTGCTGCACGTAGAACAGCCACACGCCCATCGAGGCTGCGAGAAGCGTGATCGGCAAGTGCACGAGCAAGAAGGGCCCGGCGCCGACCAGCCAGATCATGGCGGTGATTAGCGCCGCGGTAGCAGCGTTGGTCGCCATCGTGCTGATCCATGGCTCCCAACCTTTGCGCATATATCCGATCGGCAGCCGGTGCCGCACAAGAAACAGATAGGCAGGGCCAATACCGAACATGACGAGCGGGTGACGGTAGGCTCGGTAACAGAGCCGCCGCCAACGCGACCGCTGCAGATATTCGCGGACGGTAAGCGTATCGATGTCACCGATGCCCCGCTCATCGAGGTTGCCGGAGCTGGCGTGATGCGTGTTGTGGCTGCGCCGCCAAGCGTCGTAGGGCGTCAGGGTCAGCGCGCCGATCGCCCGCCCTACCCAGTCATTGGTGCTCCGCGTTCGGAAAAAAGCGCCATGACCGCAATCATGCTGGACAACGAAGAGGCGCACGAGCAAGCCCGCTGCGGGCAGGGCGAGGAGCAGTGTAAGTCCGTAGCCGAGAGGAAGCACCGCCCACATCAAGAGCCAGGCCAGACTGAAGGCGGCCACTGTAACAGCGAGTTCGAAGGTGCTGCGCGCGGCGCTCGGCTCACGATAGCGATTGAGAAGAGAAGCCCACTCGCGTGCGCTCCTCGCAACACCGGAAGATATTTCGTCGGTCAATGGGTATCCTTGCCTGGTCGCGCGCGGGCCATCGTCGGTCGAGCCGCGCAATGCAGAGCGGGTTATAGCAGGAGTGCGGGGGGGCGATGGAAGGTCTATTGCGCGCACTTCTTATTCGCGCTGCGGCCATTGGCCCGTCATAGGGCGCACCGAAATGGCAGGAAGACATGGCGTTTTTGTGCGCAAGGGCAGCCGCCCCGCGGGGAGCGGCGATGCTCGTTTCTACCATCGATGCCGTCGAGCCGTGGCCATTTAGCCTCGCCCGGGTACATCATGCTGAAGCGAGTTGGCAGTAGGCTGACTGGCGCTCGTCAATTTGGGTGCGTCGTCGAAGAAGGGGCGCTGGCCGATCTGCTCTGATGCGGAAGCCGCGTTGCGTCACCTCGCCGGTCATATCGCCGCCTAGGTTATAGACGAGTTCGGACGCTTCAAGAACTCGGCTCAACCAAGCAACAAAATGAAAGGTCTAAAGTGATGAAAGTCCGGACCCTAGCCACCGTTGTCGCGATGGGATTGGCCGCGCCGGCATTTGCCGGGGGAATACATTGCGACGAGGATATAGCCGCCGTCGACAAGGCGATGGCAACCGCCAAGCTGAGCGATGCCGACATGGCGAAGGTCAAAGCCGCGCGCGCGAGCGCTGAAGAGATGCACATGGCCAAGAAAGACGAAGAGTGCGAGAAAACGCTGGCCGAAGCGCTAGCGCTCCTGGGGATTGAGGACACCCATGGTCACTAGCATGACGGTCTAGCATTCCTAGATGAGTTGAGCGCAAGGGGCTCGACAGGAGAATCCGATGTTCTGCCGGACTTCGACCGTTGCCGCCGTGCTTTGTCTCGTACATACCGCGCACGCCGCTGAGTCACCCGCACTCACAGTGTTCGAGAACGTTCGCATCTTCGACGGCAAGAGCGAGCAGCTCAGCGCCAATATGAACGTTCTCGTCCGCGGCAACACGATCGAAAAGATCTCAAAAGACCCCATTCCGATCGATGGGAACTCCTCGGCGAAGATCATCGCCGGTGGTGGGCGTACGCTCATGCCGGGGCTCATCGACGCGCATTGGCACGCGATGCTTGTTCGGCCCACTCCGGCAGCGTTGCTCGTGGATGACGTTGGTTACATGAACTTGGTGGCGGGCGCCGAGGCTACGGACACGTTGATGCGCGGGTTCACCACCGTTCGCGACGTGGGCGGGCCATCGTTCGGACTGAAGCGCGCCATCGACGAAGGCATCGTCGCCGGCCCGCGCATTTATCCATCCGGCGCTATTATCACCATCACCAGCGGTCACGGCGACTTCCGTCACGCGCATGACCTGCCTCGCGTCCTCGGCGCCCCCCTGTCGCGGCAGGAGCAGACCGGCGCCGCCATGGTCGCCGACAGTCCGGATGAAGTCCGCGTGCGCGTGCGCGAGCAGCTTCTGCAGGGCGCGTCGCAAATCAAGCTGACGGCGGGCGGTGGAGTTGCCTCACCCAACAGCCCCCTCGACGTCTCCACATTCACGGAGGACGAGCTGCGCGCCGCTGTCGAGGCGGCGGAGAACTGGGGAACCTACGTCACCGTGCACGCCTACACGCCGGTTTCGATCCAGCGCGCCATCGCCGCGGGCGTGAAGTGCATCGAGCACGGCCACCTTATGGACGAGCCGACGGCAAAGCTGATCGGGGAGCGAGGCATCTGGCTAAGCACGCAGGCGTTTCCGGACGAGCTGGCCGATGCGTTTCCGCCGGGGTCGCAAGAACGGGCCAAGGCGTTCGAGGTGTTCGCCGGCACCGACCAAACCATCGCGCTGGCCAAAAAGTACAAGCTCAAGATTGCTTGGGGCACAGACATCCTATTTTCCCAAAGGCTCGCGCAGCGCCAGGGCGAATTGCTGACGAAGTTTGCTCGCTGGTATACCCCCGCCGAAACGCTCGCCATGGCGACTGGAACCAACGGCGAGTTGCTGGCCATGTCCGGGAAGCGCAATCCCTACCCGGGCAAGCTCGGCGTCGTCGAAGAAGGGGCGCTGGCCGACCTGCTGCTGATCGACGGCGATCCGCTTGCCGACATCAAGTTGATCGAGGACCCGGCGAAGAACTTCGTCGTCATCATGAAGGACGGGAAGATCTACAAGGATACGCTCTAGACAGCGCAGGATTCCGAAGTCGCACCGAAATGGCAGGAAAGATGCTCAGCCCTTTTTGAGGATGAGCGTCAGCCCGCGCAGCGAGCTGTTGAAAAACTGGATCTCGACAATCTGCCGGTCGTTCATGACGATGACGTCCATGTTCGCCGTCAAGTCGCCGCCGCGCACCGTGATGCGGAAGCCGCGCTGCGTGACCTCGCCAGTCATGTCGCCGCCGAGGTTATAGACGAGCTCGTTCCACGTGCCGCTGAGCTTGCCGTCCTTGGCGATGACGTTGCTCTTGACTTCGACCTTGCCGCCGGCCGACGCGCAGCGGATGTTCTGCTTCAGCTCGTTGCCGGTGCCATTGACGAAGTAGGTGGCGCGGCACTTCACCGACTCCATCTTGCCTTCCGCCATGCCGATGCGGCCCTCGCCCACCCAGCGGCCCGGGAGCTCGGCAAACGGGGCGTCCTTCTTGACCGGCGCCGGACGCGGCGGCTCCTTCGCGCTCTCGTCGATGGTGCCATCGTCGATGGGGATGTCGGCACCGTCCTCGATTTCGATCGTTTCTTTATCAGTGGTGGCGGCGGGAGCGTCTTGCGCAGCTACCGGGCCGGCCGCCGAAAGACAGAGCAGCAGGGCGAGGGGAAGGTGGGACGGCTTCATGTCGGTCCGTAGGAGATTGGCGTTGGGAAGCGAGTTGGCGCCGGCTGACTCGCGCCGCAATGTCGTTGTGATCGGGCAGAATTCCTAGTGCGGCAGGGCCACACGCCGGCATGGAAGCGGCGTGCACCCCTCATCCCGCCTGGGCCGCGTGGTGATTTGAGCCGTCCCCGTCCACAATCCCCACATAGGCGCTGATCGGCATCGGGTGGCCGACGAGGAAGCCCTGAATCTCCGTGCAGCCTTCCTGCCAAAGAATTGAGCGTTCGGCCTCGGTTTCGACGCCCTCGGCGATCACGGGGATCCTCAGCGCCTCGCCGAGGCCGATGATCGACCGGACGATGACCGCCGACTGGGCGTTGGTCTCGATGCTCGACACGAAGCTGCGGTCGATCTTGATCTTGTCGAAGGGGAATGACTGCAGCGACGACATCGAGGCGTAGCCGGTACCGAAGTCGTCCATAGCGATTTTCACGCCGAGCGATTTCAGTCGGCGCAGGACCGACAGCGCACGGGAGGGATCGTCGAATATGACGCCTTCGGTGATCTCCAACTCCAACCGGTCCGGCGACAGCCCCGTGTCCAACAATGCGAGGTGTACGAGGCTGGCGAGGTCGCCATAGCGGAATTGGATGGGGGAGAGGTTTACTGAGATCTGCAGCGGCTCGCGCCACGAAGCGGCCTCGCGGCAAGCTTCGCGAAGCGCCCAGGCGCCGATCTCGACGATTGTGCCATTCTGCTCGGCGAGCGTGATGAACTCCGTCGGCGGCACCATGCCCCGCGTCGGGTGATTCCAGCGCGCCAGTGCCTCGAACCCGAACACGCGGCCGTCGATCTTTGCCTGCGGTTGATAGTAGAGCAGCAGCTCCTTGCGATCCAAGGCGGAGCGCAAGTCGAGCTGCAGGGCAAAGCGGTCGCGCAGACGCCGGTCGAGATCGGGGTCGAAGAAACGAACTGTTCTGCGTCCGCTTTCCTTCGCCCGATAGAGCGCCGCGTCGGCATTGGCGAGCAGGGCGAACGTGTCGGCCCCGTCGTTGGGATAGACGGCGGCGCCGATGCTGAGGCCGATGGGGATGTGCTGTCCCTGGATGTCGAACGGTGTCGAGACCGCCTGCAAGAGACGGTTGGCCAGGGCTTGCGCCGCCAAGGGCTGCTCGCGGATTGCGGAAATCAGGGTGAATTCGTCGCCGCCGATACGGGCGACGAACGAGCCGTTGGCTGCAACTTCCAGGCGGCGCGCTATCGCGCAAAGCAATTCGTCCCCGACAACGTGGCCGAACACGTCGTTGGCTTCCTTGAAGTGGTCGAGGTCTACGGTCAATACCGCGAAGCTTTCGCCCCGCGACTTGGCGCGGTCGAACACTTCGGTGAGTTCGGCGGCAAGCAGGGTGCGATTGGGCAGATTGGTGAGTGGATCGTGGTGCGCGAGGTGCGCGATCTCGGCGTGGCGCGCAAGAAGCTCGGCGCGAGCCTTGCGCATGTTCTCGCGTGCCTCGTCGAGGCCATAGGCGGCGTCCTTCACCCGCTCTTGCATGACGTTGAAGTTGTCGGCCATCTCGCCCAGTTCGTCGTTGGAGTTGGGCTTCACCGGCACGATGTTGACGGACGCATGGGCCGCGTCGAGGTCTCCCCTGCCGAGCGCGCGCATCGCAACCGAAAAGTCATTAAGCGTTCCGGAGGTGAGCCGCTTGGCCGCTGCGCTGACCTCCTTCGCCGAGTAGGTGATCATACCCGGCAGAACCAGCCCGACGCTGATGGTGAGCAGGGCGACGACGACAAAAATATCGGCCAGCACCGACACGAGCTCGGGGTGGTGCGTTGTGGAAACCGTGTTGACGGCCAGAAGGTAGGCAATGCCGTCGAGGACGAGCACCAGCACCATGGCGCCGGTGAGCTTGACGTGCAGCGTCTGCGCCAGCGCCGGAAGGCCTTCCCGGCGACGATCCTCGATCACGCGCCAGGCGTAGAGCGCCGCGCCGGAGTAGGCCAGGAACAGGCCGAATACGACCGTCGGGAGACCAAACTGCTGGAAGCCGAGGATGGCGGATACGAGCCAGACGCCGGCGGCGAACACGCCGAGCATGATGGTGCCGCGCGGCGCGCGGTAGGGCCGCTCGGCATGCGGCATGTCACGGCGCAACAGCCATGCCGCGATGTTCGGCATGCAGATGCCGATTAGATACGTGAAATTGGCGGCAGCGATCATCCAAATCGGGTCGCCCATGAGTAGGAAGATGATGGCGACGGCTGCAGTCAACGAGGTAGCGGCCCACGGGCAATCGGTTTTGGCGATGCGCAACGAGAGGAACCGCGGCAGAAGGCCGTCGTCCGCCAGCTGCGACATGGTACGGGCAGCGCCGGCGAGCGGCTGCAGCGTGCCATGAAACATGTTGAGCACGATGAACCAGATCGCCGCCGCTTTGGCGAAGTTGCCGAGCAGCGGCGCGAAGGTCGGGCCGAGCACTGTGGCGAGGTCACGGCCGAGCGCCCCGGGGCCGAGCACGCCGAGCCACACCACCGGCAGCAGGATGAAGTAGATTCCGGCCATGAAGGCGGAGGCGAGCATGGCGCGCGGCACGTTGCGATTGGGATCTTTGGTCTCGCCGACGTGACTTGCGGCCGCTTCGAAGGCAGGTGCCGTGAAGCCGATCAGGTAGAGCCCGGCCATGACCGAAGTCAGATCGCCGAACCAGCCCTCAAATGGGGTTGTGAGGTGAAAGGTGAAGGCTTGCTGCCAGTCGACCTCACCCGCAAAGATTGGAATGAGACCTGACAGAAAGGCGAGCGTCGCCGAGGCCGTCGCGATCGGGATCGCCAGCCGGGCGACCCACTTGATCCCGCACAGGTTCACGAACGTGAACAGCAGAACGATGCAGATGGCGAACGGTTCGACCGGCAGATGGGGAAAGTACCAGTGCTGGAACGCTGCCGCCGAGAGAAGCGCAGTCAGCCCGCACGTCGGAATCCAACCCCACCAGTAGCAGGTGCCGGTGAGCACCGAGAGCACGGGGTTATAGGGGCGGAAGGCCTCGGCGCAGGCCGCCGAGATACCGCCGACGCGGTTGGGCCACATGAGCACCAACTCGGTCCAAGCCGGTGCCGCGGCCCAGCCGAGCAGCACGCCGACGATGAGCAGCGGCACCGCGGCGCTGCCCTGTCCGAGGATCGTACCCTGGCCGATGAAGAGCGCACCGATGATGAAGATCATCTGGTTGCTGCCGCCCATCGCCAAGGCGCTGGTGCCAAACCACCCGAGCACGCGTGGATGTGGCGGCGTCGGAGTGATGACGTGGCCGGTATCGCTCATGAAGACGCTGCGCCCGTGGTTGCGCGGCTTCTGGCGACCGCGCATTGCTGCGTCTTTGAAACTGCCTAAAGCGCGTTATTTATTCGCGTTTGCAGTAACTCCAATTTTATCGGATTAGCCGTGTACGTTGTTTTGTTGGGATGCTGAGGGTTCGTTAAGCACGCTGCGCGGCCACCATCGCGCCGGGCCCGCGTGGGGGCGCCCCCATGCGATCGAGCGCGTCGGTCTCCTCTTCGGTGTAGACGCGCGAGCGCGTCAGGAAGCGCAGTCCCTCGGGGGCCTCCAGCGAGAAGCCGGAGCCGCGCCCGGGTACCGCATCGATGATGAGGTGCGTGTGCTGCCAGTATTCGAACTGCGGACCGGAGATATAGATCGGGCAGCCGGCGATCTCGCCGAGGTAGACGTCTCGCTCGCCGATCTTGAACTCGCCCCGCGGGTAGCACATCGGCGCGCTGCCATCGCAGCAGCCGCCCGATTGATGGAAGAGCAGTGGCCCGTGCTGCGCTGCGAGCTTCTCGATCAGCGCCGTGGCCGCCGGCGTTACCGTGACCCGCTCGACCATGCTCGCGATCTCCTGTTTCTTACGCCGGGATCTTGTCCTGCGAAGGTACCACGATGGCAAAGATATCCGCCAATGCTGCCAGGGCGCCCGTGTGCATCGCTGCCGCCGGCACCACGCCACCATCCGGGTTCGGCAGGGCCCGCGTCGCCGTCGCGTTGCCGACGACCGTAGCACGGTAGCCGTGGTTGAATGCGGCGCGTGCCGTGGAGTTCACGCACACGTGCGTCATGAATCCGGCGAGGACGAGGTCGGTGACGCCGCGCTTCTTGAGCTCTGCGTCGAGGTTCGTCTGCTCGAACGAGCTGGGATAGGCCTTGATGATTACGGGCTCGCCTGCACGCGGCGCGACGACATCGGCAATGGCGCCGATCGGTGCGCGGACGTCGTATGGCGAGCCGGGTCCCGCGTCATGCTGGATATGTATGATTGTCGTGCCGGCGTCGCGGGCGCGTTGCAAAAGCTTGGCGCACTCATTGAGCGCCGGCTCGACGCCTTCCAACTGCATGATGCCTTCCCGATAGGTGTTCTGGCAGTCGATCAGCACTAGCGCCGATTTGGCGAGCGACGCCGGGGTGTCGGGCAGCGCCAGCAGCGAGCGCAACGTGGGACGGGCTTCAGTCATTCATGGTCTCCATCACGACAACAGCGCGACCCGAGGGCCGCGCTGTCCGCAGGAACAAGCGTCGACGGCCTGGCTCAGAAGAAGCCGAGCGCCTTCGGGCTGTAGCTCACCAGCATGTTCTTGGTCTGCTGGTAGTGGTCGAGCATCATCTTGTGCGTCTCGCGGCCGACGCCGGACTGCTTGTAGCCACCGAACGCCGCGTGCGCCGGGTAGAGGTGGTAGCAGTTGGTCCACACGCGGCCGGCCTTGATGCCGCGGCCCATGCGATAGGCCGTGTTGCCGTCGCGCGACCACACGCCGGCGCCGAGGCCATAGAGCGTGTCGTTGGCCATGGCGAGCGCTTCCGCCTCGGTCTTGAACTTCGTCACGGCCAGCACCGGCCCGAAGATCTCCTCCTGGAAGACGCGCATCTTGTTGTGGCCCTCGAGCACGGTCGGCTCGACGTAGTAGCCGTTCTCGAAGCCGGAGCCGATCTGCGCGCGCTTGCCGCCGGTCAGCACCTTGGCGCCTTCGCCCTGGCCGATGTCGATGTAGGCGAGGATCTTCTCGAGCTGGTCGGAGGACGCCTGGGCGCCGATCATCGTGTTCGGGTCGAGCGGGCTACCCTGCACGACCTTCTTCACGCGCTCGATCGCGCGCTCCATGAAGGCGTCGTAGATGCTCTCCTGCACCAGCGCCCGCGACGGACAGGTGCACACCTCGCCCTGATTGAGGGCGAACATCGTGAAGCCCTCTAGCGCCTTGTCGAAGAACGCGTCGTCCTCGTTGAACACGTCGGCGAAGAAGATGTTCGGCGACTTGCCGCCCAGCTCCAGCGTGACGGGGATGATGTTCTCCGACGCGTACTGCATGATGAGGCGGCCGGTCGTCGTCTCGCCGGTGAAGGCGATCTTGGCGATGCGCGGGCTCGAAGCGAGCGGCTTGCCGGCCTCGACGCCGAAGCCGTTGACGACGTTGAGCACGCCGGGCGGCAGCAGGTCGCCGATGAGGTCCATCAGCACCATGATGGAGAACGGAGTCTGTTCGGCCGGCTTAAGGACCACGCAGTTGCCGGCGGCGATCGCGGGGGCGAGCTTCCACACCGCCATGAGAATGGGGAAGTTCCAGGGAATGATCTGGCCGACGACGCCAAGCGGCTCGTGGAAGTGATAGGCGATGGTTGTTTCGTCGATCTCCGACAGCGAGCCTTCCTGGGCGCGGATGCAGCTGGCGAAGTAACGGAAGTGGTCGACGGCGAGCGGCAGGTCGGCGGCCATCGTCTCGCGGATGGGCTTGCCGTTGTCGATCGTCTCGACGGTGGCGAGCGCCGGAAGGTTCGCTTCCATGCGATCGGCGATCTTGAAGAGGACGGCGGCGCGAGCGGCGGGAGCGGTCTTGCCCCAGGCATCGGCGGCAGCGTGCGCGGCGTCGAGCGCCTTGTCGATGTCCTCGGAAGTGGACCGGGCGATCTCGCAGACGAGCTCGCCGGAGATCGGCGTGCGGTTCTCGAAATACTGGCCCTTCGTCGGCGCTACCCACTGGCCGCCGATAAAGTTGTCGTAGCGGTTGCGAATCTTGATGCTCTGGCCGACGCGGGCTAGCGCGGCAGATGGAGTCTCGGGCTTTACGATCAGCTGCATGTATTCCTCCCGGGAGCGAGGGTTATGAAACCCTACTTGTGTATGGCCGCAAGTTACCCCAAGAGACAGGGCAAACCAAAGGCGTCCGGGTATTGGAAAATAGTGCAAATGCGTGGCGGCTTTTATTGATCGAGGTCAACCGCGCGCGCTTGTTGCGAGCGCTTTTGCTTATGAGCGAACAAGCGTCTAAGTCAGCTGCATGACACGCAAAGTCTCTGGACCTGAAATAGAGCGCATCGTGCAGTTGCTCGGGCGGCTGCCCGGGCTCGGTCCGCGTTCGGCACGCAAGGCGGCGCTGGCGCTCATCAAACGGCGCAACGATCTGCTTGTGCCGCTCGCCGGCGCACTCGCCGAGGCGGTAGAGAAGATCGTCGAGTGTCCCACGTGCGGAAACCTCGACACCGTTTCGCCATGCAGCCTGTGCGAGGATCCGCGTCGCGACCGCTCGCTGATCGTCGTTGTCGAGGAGATCGGCGATCTTTGGGCGCTGGAGCGCGCCGGGGTCGTGAACGGGCTCTACCACGTTCTCGGGGGGCATCTGTCGCCGCTCGATGGCGTCGGCCCGGACCGGCTCAATATTTCGGGCCTGGTGCAGCGAGCGGCTTCTGGCGAGGTGCAGGAGATCGTTCTCGCCCTCAATGCCACCGTCGAGGGGCAGTCGACGGCCCACTACCTCACGGAACAACTGGCGCCGACGGGGGTGGTCGTAACCCGTCTGGCGCAAGGCGTCCCGGTCGGCGGCGAGCTCGACTATCTGGATGAGGGCACGCTCGCTGCGGCAATCAAGTCACGCAAGCGCCTCTAGGTGAGGCATCTGCCCCACACTTGCCCAAAAATGCGGTGATATCTTGGGCAGCCACCGGCGCCCGGGAGATACACCCTTGTGCCTTCTGATACTCTCGACGGCTGGTTGTTGGGCGGGCGCATTGCGGCCCGTCATCAGAGAAGCGCATTAGGGGCATGATGAGCGAAGAACGTCCGCATCATCCGGTTTCGGCTGAGTGGCGTTCGCGGCTGCTCGAGCTGCCGCGCCTCAACAAGCGCCTGATCCTCGTTGCCATCGACTTTCTGCTCCTCAGCTTGTCGCTGTGGATCGCGATCTCGATCCGCTACAACACGCCCTACTTTCCGTCCGATTGGTTCATGGCGTTGGTGCTGATGGCCGGTCCTGCCATCACCGTGGCGACGTTCAGCCTTTCGGGTCTGTACCGCTTCGTCACCCGCTACCTCGGCTACCGGGGCCATACTCGGATCATCGGCTGCATCTGGCTATCGGTGCTGATCTGGTCGCTGGTGGTGCTCATGTCGGGGCAGTACGGCATTCCGCGCTCGGTCGTCCTGGGCTACGGCATTCTCGCGACGCTGCTTATCGCCGGAAGCCGCGAGGTCGCCGGCATGATCCTCGAGAGCGCCGGCATTCGCCTCGCCGAGCTGCCGGCGAGCGTCGAGCGCACGCCGGTGGTCATCTACGGCGCCGGACAGCTCGGTGTGCAGCTGCTCGAGGCGCTGCGGCGGGGAAATTCCCGCGCCGCGGTGGCTTTCATCGACAGCGAGCCGTCCATGTGGCGCCAGTACATTGGCGGCCTCAAGGTCTATCACCCCGACAAGCTCCCGCAGCTGATCGAACGCCACCACGTCAAGGAAGTTCTGGTCGCGCTGTCGGATGAGCGGCGCCGCGAGCGCCGTCGCATTCTCAAGGATCTCCAAGGTCACCCGCTCGAGGTCATGTTGCTGCCGGCCATGGAGGACATCACCTCCGGGCGCGTGAGCGTGACCGATCTGCGCCCGCTGGAGGTCAACGACCTGCTCGGCCGCGACAAGGTTCCCCCCAACGCCGATCTCCTGCTGCGCAAGACGCGCGGCAAATCGATCCTCGTTACCGGAGCCGGTGGCTCGATCGGCGCGGAGCTGGTGCGGCAGCTCTTGAAGAATGGGCCGCGCCGCATCGTGCTGCTCGATATTTCCGAGGCGGCTCTCTACCAGATCGAGGACGAGATCGCGGAGACGGCAAAGACGTTGCGCCCCGAGATCCCGCGTCCGGAGATCGTCAGCGTTCTCGGGTCGGTGCTCGACGCCGAGCAGCTTCGCGATACGATCGTCAACAACGGTGTCGAGGTCGTGTACCACGCGGCGGCCTATAAGCACGTCCCGATCGTCGAGCAGAACCCGATCTACGGCCTGCGCAACAACACGTTCGGAACGGCAGTTCTGGTCGATTGCGCCAAAGCGGCGGGCGTTGAGCTGGTCGTTCTCATCTCCACCGACAAGGCAGTCCGTCCGACGAACATCATGGGGGCGAGCAAGCGGCTGGCCGAGCTGGTGCTGCAAGGTGCCGCCGCCAACGGCGGCCCGACCATCTTCACCATGGTCCGCTTCGGCAACGTGCTCGACAGCTCGGGGTCGGTTGTCCAGAAATTCCGCCGGCAGATTCGCGCCGGCGGCCCCGTGACCGTCACCCACCCCGAAATCATTCGCTATTTCATGTCCATTCCCGAGGCGGCAGAGCTCGTCATCCAGGCCGGCTCCATGGCCGAAGGCGGCGATGTGTTCGTCCTCGATATGGGTGAGCCGGTGCGCATCGACGATTTGGCGAGGCTGATGGTTCGCCTGTCGGGCTACGAGGTACGAAGCGCCGAGCACCCCGACGGCGACATTGCCATCGCGTATACCGGGCTGCGCTCGGGCGAGAAGCTCTATGAGGAGCTGCTCATCGGCGCCAATACCAAGGCGACCGAGCACCCGCGCATTTGGCGCTCGGACGAGCCGTTCCAGCCTTCCGACGAGCTGGCGCGAGAGCTCGAGATCCTCAAGGCGGCGATGAACGAGCGTGACTTCGACACCATGCACGCCGTGCTCCTGCGCAACGTCGAAGGCTACAGCGCCACCGCGTCGATGCCACCGAGCGAGGACGGATCGCCTGCGGTGTGGACGCCGGCGTCGCGGACCCTGCACTGACATGGCGATGCCCGCTACGGTGCCGGTAGAGGCGGTGCAACGGATCGCGGTCGTCTGTCCTCCGGGAACGCCGCTTCTGCAACTGCGCGACGTCTTGATCGGCGAGGCGCTGACGCGCGGTCGCAAGGTCTTGGTCGTGGCGCCCGAGTTCAGCGGTGCGGAAGTGCGCAGCTTGAGCGATCTCGGCGCCGAGCACGCCACGTTCGTGCCCGATGCGAGCGGCCTCAAGCTGTTCTCCGACTGGAAGGCGATCGCCGGCTTGAAACAAATTCTCGGCGAGTGGGCGCCGCATGTCGTGGTCGCGTGCGGTTCGCAGACCATGATCTACGGCGCGCTGGCGGCGAAGGCCGTCGGCGTCGGACGCATCGTTCTGATCGTTGACTGCTTGCCCGAGCATCGCTTCACCGGGCCGCTCGCAGCCGACGAGATGCCCGCCTGGCGCTATGGCCAGGCGCTGCGTGCGGCCGACGAAGTCGTGTTCCACAATCGCGACGACCTGGCACTGCTCAAGAAGCTGGCCCTCGTCCCTGACGAACTGTCCGCCACGGTCGTGTCAGGCGGTGGCGTCGATCTCGAGCACCAGCAGGTGCTGCAACTTCCGCCGCTCGGCCACGGTCTCGTGTTTCTCATGATCGCCAGCCTCGATTGGCGGCGCGGGATCAAGGAATACTGCGAGGCGGCCAAGATCCTGCGCGCACGCGCGCCAGCGCTGCGCTGCCTGCTCGCCGTGCTTCCGGACGAAGGCGCCAAGGCGATCGACATGGCCGAGCTGGCGCTGCAAGCGAACGTCGAATACGTCGGGCTCGCCGAGGATCACGCCGAACTGCTGACCGAGGCGCATGTCTTCGTCTACCCGGGCTGCGCCGAGGGCATGCCGCGACCGCTGCTGCAGGCGCTCGCCGCCGGTCGCCCGATCGTCACGACGAATGTCGCCGGCTGCCGCGACACCGTCGACGAACGCGTCAATGGCGTGCTGGTGGCGCCACGCGATCCCGAGGCGCTGGCCGAGGCGATGGAAAGCTTCTTACGGCGCCCCGACCTCATTCCCGCGATGGCGCGCGCAAGCCGGGGCAAGGCGGAGCGCTTCGACAGCGTCGCCGCCGTCAGGCGCACGATGCTCGGCGTCGTCGGGATCGAATAGCGACCCTCAGAATCCCGCATAGAGCTGGTAGCTGAGCTTCGGCTGGCGAAACGACGTCGCGCAGTCGATGAGCATGTCGGAACGGATCGCCTGGCGGCCGATCAGCATGCGATACGTCATGTGCTCCCGGTTCGTGAGCGTGATCTCGATCGGCCACTGCCGGCCGCCGATACTCAATGGTGTCAGGATCACGTAGCGCAGCTCACGCACGCCGTTCGAGCTGACGACCTCGCGCCGGTCGACGACGTCGGACGTGGCCGACACTTCAAGCCCGCCGACATCAGGACTTGGACGGACGGAGAAACGGACCCGCGGGTGCTTGGGTGTTCCGTAAGCCTCTATGTAATGGGTGTGCAGGGCCGAGGTCTTGGCGCCGGTGTCGATCTTGGCCTTGAGCGCCGGCAAGCCCAGTTCGGGCAGGGCGACCCACTCCTGCCAACCCACGATCAGACGCGACGCATCCGAAAGCACGGCTGTTATTTCCCGGCCAAACTGCGATCCGCCCGAAATGTTAGCCGTTCTCCTTGAAATGCGCATCAGTTTCCATTGACGCGCCTTCGAAGAGGCGCAGACTCGGCCTCAAATCCGCTCGTTTCGGCGGCCCTGATTCAGCCCTGGTCAGTGGCCCGGCGCCGTCCTTGAGGAGAGACAAAATGCGCAACAAATTGCTGGTGCTGGCAATGGCCAGCCTCCTGCCATTCGCGACAGCCGCGCTCGTCACGGCTGCCGAGCCGCCGGCCGACTCAGGGATGGCGACCGAGCCGGAGGATCCCAACGCCGCCCCCTATCCGCCCGACGGCGTAACCGATCCGAACGTCGATTATCCGACGGATGCCCCGGAGGGTACCGATCAGGGCGAAGCCGCGACCGACCCGACGCCCCCGGCTGCCGCCACCGCCCCCCCGCCGGCCGCCGCGCCGCCCCCCGCCGCCGCCAACAAGAAAGCTCCGTAGGACTGACCATACATCTCAAAGCCGCGTCTTTGCGCGCTGCCGCGATGTGATTGACCGTCCTGGCGGACTTCCCTATTTCAGGCGCATGTCCAAGCTGTCGATTATCACCCTTCCGGACCCCATCCTGCGCAAGCTGTCGACCCCCGTCGAGCGCGTCGACGACGAGTTGCGTCAACTGGCCGACGACATGCTGGAGACGATGTACGCGGCTCCCGGCGTCGGTCTCGCAGCGGTGCAGGTGGGCATTCCGCGGCGTCTCGTGGTGATCGACGTTGCCGACGAAAACGAGCAGCCCAACCCGCTGGTATTCATCAATCCCGAGATCGTCGCGCTCGGATCGGAGATGCGCCAGCACGAGGAAGGCTGCCTGTCGATCCCCGACTTTCGCCTCGAGATCGAGCGCCCGTCGACCTTGACGCTTCGCTATCTCGATCGCAACTGGAAGCCGCAGGAGCTGGATGCGGAGGGGCTTCTCGCCACCGCCATCCAGCACGAGATCAATCACCTCGACGGTAAGCTCATCATCGACTTCCTTTCTCCGCTGAAGCGCGACATTGTGGTGCGCAAGTTCAAAAAACAGGCGCGTGCGGCAACCTGAGCCGGCACGCCGCGCACCTCTTCAATACTGGCCGGTACCTCCATGTCCCTGCGCATCGTCTTCATGGGAACGCCGGCGTTTGCCGTACCTACGCTGGCCGAGGTCATCGGCGCGGGGCACACGATCGTCGCTGTCTATTCACAGCCGCCGCGTGCGGCCGGGCGCGGCATGGCCGAGCGCAAGTCGCCGGTGCAAGTCTTTGCCGGGTCTGCCGGCATCGAGGTCCTGACGCCGGCCTCTTTGAAGGGGGCGGAGGAGCAGGCGGTGTTCGCCGCCCACGCAGCCGACGCCGCCGTGGTCGTCGCCTACGGGCTCTTGCTGCCCAACGCGATCCTCACCGCTCCTAAGCACGGCTGCTTCAACCTCCATCCGTCCAAGTTGCCGCGCTGGCGCGGCGCGGCGCCGATCCAGCGGCCGATCATGTCCGGCGACAGCGAGACGGCGGCGATGGTGATGCGCATGGAGCAGGGGCTCGATACCGGCCCCGTGTGCCTCGCCGAGCCGGTCGCCATCGGACCCAATCAGACGTACGGCGACATGCACGATATCCTGGCGCAGCGCGGTGCATCGTTGATGGTGCGGGCGCTGTCGGCGCTGGAGCGCGGCACGCTCGACTGCACACCCCAACCGGACGAGGGCGTCACCTACGCCAAGAAGATCGACAAGGCGGAGGCGCGCATAGACTTCACCAAGGGCGCGCGCGAGGTGCACAACCTGATCCGCGGGCTTTCGCCGTTCCCCGGCGCCTGGTTCGAAGTGGGGGCGGAGGGCAAGTCCGAGCGCATCAAGGTGCTGCGCGCGTCGCTGGCGGAAGGCGCAGGGGCACCGGGCGAGGTGCTCGACGACCAGTTGACGGTGGCCTGCGGGGCCGGCGCGGTTCGCTTCGTCGAGCTGCAGCGCGCCGGTAAGAAGCCCATGCCGGTCGCCGAGGTGCTACGCGGCTTCCCTATCCCGCCTGGCACCCGCCTTTAAGCGGCGCTCAGGCGCCGGCACCCTTAGCCATCATCGGCTTACATGCGCGCGCGCCGTTGTGCGCCCGGTGTTCATTCGTTAATATTCGTTAGTAGTCAAATGATTGTACGGAGTTGTTCGATGCGTTTCTTAGCTGTCATTCTGCTAGTAGCCTCCGCCTCGGCAGCACTTGCCCAGCAGACGACACGCATCGAGACCCGGCCGTACTACGGCGCCGTCGTCACCATCGAGCACGGCGTGCGCGTCTATCGACCGGTGCCCCCCACCACCCACTTGATCGTCAATCCCGACGGCGCCACGCCGCTCGAGATCAATGCCGGTGCCGGGACCTCGGTGCGCCGCAGCTCTACCACGACCAACACCGACCGCTGACGTCGGCCGCGCCGCGGCTTGAGGCGGCGGCGCTGGGCGGCTAGGGATGGGCGGCACGCAGCTCGGCGTGCGGCATGCAGAATTTCCTATGCCTCGCTATCGCATAACCATCGAATACGACGGCACCCCGTTTCTCGGCTGGCAACGCCAGGCGGACGGCGCAACCGTACAGGGCGAGCTCGAGAATGCGCTCTTCCGCTTCACTGGGGAAACGGCGGCGGTGCGCGGCGCCGGCCGCACCGATGCCGGCGTGCACGCGCTGGGGCAGGTCGCGCATTTCGACCTCGGCAAGGAGTGGGAGCCGTTTCGCATCCGCGAGGCGATGAACTTCCATCTGCGCCCTTCGCCGGTGGCGATCATCGACTGCACGCAAGTCGGCGACGACTTCGACGCCCGCTACAGCGCCACGTCGCGCCACTACCGCTATCGCATCCTGGCGCGACGTGCGCCGCCGGCGCTCGAACGCAGTCGCGTGTGGTGGCTGCCCGTCGACCTCGATGCTCAGGCGATGCATCGCGCTGCGCAGGCGCTACTCGGCAAGCACGACTTCACGACGTTCCGCGCGGCCCAGTGCCAGGCGAACTCGCCGCTCAGGACGCTCGATCGGCTCGACGTCTCGCGTTACGCCGACGAGATCGTCATCCAGGCGTCGGCGCGGTCCTTCCTGCACAATCAGGTGCGCTCCATGGTCGGCAGCCTGAAGCTCGTCGGCGAGGGGAAGTGGCGGCCGGACGATCTCAAGGCCGCTCTCGACGCCCGCGACCGCACGGCGTGCGGCCCGGTCGCCGCCGCCTGCGGGCTTTATCTCGAGCGCGTGGATTACGACGTCCGGCCCGATGCGACCACCGAGGTGGCCCCGGACGACGACTGAACTAGATTACTCGATGATCGACAGGAATTCTTGGCGCGTCACCGGGCTGTCGCGGAACACACCGAGCATGCGGCTCGTCACTAGGTCGGTGCCAGGCTTCATGATGCCGCGCGCCGTCATGCAGAAGTGCTCGGCCTTGAGCAGCACGCCGACGCCCTGCGGCTGCAGCACCGTATCAATCGCGTTGGCGATCTGTGCCGTCATCTTCTCCTGGATCTGCAGCCGCTTCGCGTACACCTCGACGATGCGCGCGAGCTTGGAGATGCCGACAACGCGTCCGTTGGGGATGTACGCCACCCAGGCACGGCCAATGATCGGCGCCATGTGGTGCTCGCAGTGGCTCTCAAAGCGGATGCCGCGCAGGACGATCATCTCGTCGTAGCCTTCGGTCTCCTCGAAGGTCGTCGACAGGATCTGCTCGGGGTCCTCGTTGTAGCCGCGGAAATACTCCTCGAACGCCTTGGTGACGCGCTTGGGCGTGTCGCGCAGGCCGTCTCGATCCGGGTTGTCGCCGGTCCAACGCAGCATCGTGCGCACGGCAGCCTCGACTTCCGAGCGGCTGGGGCGATCGTCGGACTGGTCCACGGAGGTCTCTTTGTGCTTCTTCTGCAAGGTGCGCTCTAGGGTTAGGGGCGGCTCTTATGCGTTTGTGGCGAGCCGGGCAAGTTGGTATGCCGCGGCAGCATAGCGCAACCGGTTGAGTTTCTGCTCAACCCGAAGGCTGCATTACAAGCATTGGCCATATATGGGGGTTCTGCGGGCGCCCCCAAGGGCGGCTTGCCGGGCAACTGAGCCATGCAAGTTTGGCGCATGCAACTTCGCGGCAACGCTCGCCGGCTATTGGGAAAGCTGACCAGTTCGTAAGCCGTCGACCTGGGCCGGCGGTGGCAAATTGCGGGCATGTCGCCCGTCCGTCTTCTGTGCGCGCTGCTGCTCGCCGCCGTGGTCCTCCTCGACCCGGGGATGGCGCTCGCCGGCGGGCTCGTCGACGAGCTCAAGATCGGCGTGCTGTGGCACGACGTGCCAGGACTATGGAGCGGTTTCCAGGCGGAGCCGGGCTGCGCCGACATCGACATCGAAGCGCTGCTGTCGCCATCGGTCGCCTTTCTCGGCGGCACCATCCGGCCAGCGCTCGGTCCGCGCGTTCATCTCGACCATCGGCGCGACGAGCGACATCTACGTCGATGCGCGCTGGCAGTACAAAACGCCGTCGGGAGTTTTCCTACCGCTTTTAAGCTCCTAGCAAGGCGTTTGCGACGCGCATCTCCGCGTGCGCTCGTGCGTGCGGACGCGTGACGGCAACGCCGCAAAATAAGGCCTTTCCTGCATAGTTGCGAATGCCATTCGAAATGCGTTCGACGTGGTTTGCATTCGTTTCAATTGTCGGCATCAAGCGAGCGGAACTTTAGGGGTTTAAGCCTATGTTTTGCGCATCGGACGGTGGCACGTTCGGGGCGCTTGGAAGACAGGCGTTCGCAAGTCACAGGTGCAATCCTTTTGTGGAGTTGAAACGTCATGTCGACCACCAAGATCATCGCTGCTCTCGCTGCTACGGCCATGGTTGGCCTGTTCACCGCCACGGCTTATGCCGAGTCGATCCCGCAGGAAGAGATCAACCAGTACAGCGGTTCGGACAAGCCGGACGTTGACGCTGGCGCCTCCAAGGGCTCCGACGAGTCGATCGTCAAGCAGGAGCAGAACCAGTTCGGCAACGAGCCCGCCAAGGACCTCGACGCCAACCGTCAGGGCGCCGGCGGCGAGAGCCTGCCCCAGATGGAGCAGGAAGGCATTCCGGGCGGCGATCGCTAAGCTTCGCCCCCTCTCTATCTAGCTTCTCTCTCAGACGGCCGCGGTGGCATTCGCCCCGCGGCCGTTTGCATTTTTGGCGGCCGGTTGGCTTCGCGATTTTGCCAAATTCTCGAAGGAGATAAGAGGTCGCGTGCGACGTTCCGGCGGGAACCGAGGCTTCACTCGCTGAGTTGGTCACCCATGCAGGTAGCAACCGAAATGCCCTACTGGATGCGCAGCATCGGCCGTCATTTGCGGGCAAAATGCTCGGCGGAGCCGAAGCTGCCCTTCGAGGTGCGGCTCAATCTGCTCAAACTGGTGCGCGTCGAGGGGGAGATGCACGTTCTGCACGTCTACTCCGGCCTGTTCTGAGGGGCGCCGGCGGCCACGCAACCGCTTGAATCCGGGACCGGTAGCTTTTTGCGCCTTGCCATCGATGGCCGCCCCGATTACACCGGCAGCGCTCTGCGCATTCCCGCCTTCGGCGGGCCAGGGTCCCCAGGCGCTGCGGTAGCTCAGTGGTAGAGCACTCCCTTGGTAAGGGAGAGGCCGAGAGTTCAATCCTCTCTCGCAGCACCATCCCCAGCCCAAGCCCACATTTCCTTGGCGTCGCCGAGCCGATCACGACCGCGACTGTTGCTGATGCGCAGCGAGATCGATGTTCCGGGCGGAGGCCGCGTTCTCCGTCTTGCGGCGCTGAATGAATTACGACGGCTTCAGATATCGCCCCATTGCGCGCTTAGCTGTCGCTACATTTTCACCCATATCGAACGAGACACCGGCTACTCGCGCATCCTCAGGCGTCAGGCACAGCATCTCGCAATCAGTAAGAAATCGGGCGAGGAAGTCATCGATCATTTCGTTGCTGATCAACACCCCGGCGAGGATTCGCCGAACTGCAGCTAAGCAATCCTCGTCCTTGTCGACCTTGAAAACACCCGGGGCACCTTGATACCAAGCCTCGCCGAAAACCACCGCTGGCTTCTTTCTCACCACTGCTTCCCATCCGACCGTCCCATTCACGCTGGCGACAAAAAGAGAGCCGTCGAGAAGCGCGAAGTGATCGGAGGAGAGCGGGGCAAAGCAAACACCCCTGATCTTGGAGAGGCGTTCGTAGTAGTTCGCGTCACGGCCAAGGTAGTTGTAATGATCGAAGTCTAGAAGCTGCGCCGGATGCTCCTTCACAACGATTGCGCAGTCGTCAGGGAGATGGTGCGCGAGGGTCGAAACCGCCAGGTACTGATCGACAAATCTTCCGCCTAGAGGGCTCGTGGTGTTCTCGGGCTGAAAGTTGAGCAGAAAATACACGTAGCGCGACGGCCTGCTGAAGTTCCGTGTTCGAGCCTGATAGTCGGCAGTTAGCGCGCGCCATTCGGCCGCGACGATCTTGTGCTGCGACAGGGCTCTTAGCTCCTCGAGTCGCAGACGCCGCAAGACTCTAAGTGCGGTCCCCACCTTGCGTGCCGCGATCCAGGGCATCGCAGTCAGTCTGTCGAGTTTCGCTGCCCAGCCGGACGGTTTCGGACCGCCGAATTTGTCGAGTGCTTCCTTGGTATCGATAGGAATGGCATGTACATAGTCCTGCCGAATTCTCGCCAGGTACTCCTTGACCGGCTTGGTGTGCTCCGCACCTTGTGCACCCCCGGTGTGCTCGATGCCCCGCGGGGTATAGTCGGTGGAAAGGAAGCAGACGCCGGGAAGCCGCGTGTAATTGAAAACTAGCGTCTGGATATTGCGGCTCTTGCAGATTGCGTAGAGGACAAAATCCGACACTTCGTGAGGTGCGCTGCCGAAAATCGCGACGTCGAATTTTCGCCGATCAATGATCTCTGCCCAGAAGCACAGCAGAAAGTGATAGAGATATTTGCGTTGCGCATGGGTATGCGTCTTGAGCGGATCGAGGCGATCCATCATCGGGTAGACGTACTTTTCCGACCACGCGATCTCGTCGAGCAGGTCTATGGTGAGATAGCTGAGATCGGCTCCCTCGAAGGTACCCTCTAAGCCAGTTGCAATTAGCGCTCCGTGGTCGACGTGTAAGCACGACGACCCCGAATCTTGACTGCGGGGGGCGCCAAAAACTGCCAGAACCACCTTCTTGAGCCGCCCCTCCCGCTCGAGCTCATTTACGGCGTCGGAAATGACGCCGACGGTCGAGCAGAGTAATACCTTCGTCATCGCTCGCCTTGGTCAAATCCCTGAGGTTGTCGCAGTGGGGCGCACCGCGTTGCCTAGGCTTTCAGTAACGGAACTGCGAAGACCGCCAGTGTGCTCGATGCCGCGCGATATAATCGAAGCACTCGACAAATTCGGCGCTCCGAAAGCATCGGGCTGGGGTCTACCCCCGTCCCGCGTAGCGCAGGGAACCATTCTCGAAATTGGTCCAACATTCAAGTGTGGCGCCTGGATGAACGCCTTCGCATGGTAAAGCGAACATCCCAAGCAAGCGTCTCTCGCACCTCAAGCCGGCGACGGGCCGCGTCAGCAGCGCGAAAGGCGAAGCCGCGAACTGGGGGCACTTCACCTAGCCCCGCGACCGGCGAGAAGGCGTCTTGGAATTGGAATTCATCCGCGAGCGACAAGCCACGCTGACGCGCTCGCTTACCGTTTGTCGCCGCCTATGTGAGCCGTTGCTGGGCCACACGACCTAGTGCTCGGCCGTCGCGGCCGGTTGCCGAGACCCCATCGCCGGTCCGCGCGACTGAGCGATCGCCCAGAGCGTCAGCGAGAGGCCGACAATCGCGGGCAACGTCACCGCCGGAAAGTCGCGCGGAATCGCGGAGGCAGAGCAGATCCCGACCGCCACCTCCCAGAAGTGGAACAGGGCATGACCCGTGAGCCACAGCGAGGCTGCGCCCCAAAGGGCCACGCGCAGGTGCGGCCGCGCGACCCCAACGAGAAAGGCGCTCCCGAGCAACAGGAAGATGAGCCCGATGTCGCGCACGAAGTGCTGATTGAACGGCCCGGTCGTCGTCACGCCGGGAACGGCCAAGTACCAGTCCTCCGGCGCGACCAGCATATAGACGCCGTTGGCCAGCGCGGCGACGCCGAGCGCGACGGCGAGGGCAAGACAGAATGACTTGAGCATCGGATATCTCCAGGTAAGAGCGAGCCGCGGTGCCAAGTGCCGCGTGGACTAGGCGTGGGCCGACGAGCGGCTCAGCCAGTCTGCGAAGCGAATGGACCCCAACACCGGGCCGTCGCCGGGTGTCAGCGACTTGTCGTTGAGTTCGGTACCGAAGTAGCGGGCGTGCACGTCGGCGATCACCTTGCGGCCGTCTCCCTTGATCGCCAGATGCTGCCGGGCGAGCGCATCGAGGGGGATCTTCTCGGGGCCAGCCACCTCGACGATCCCGTTCACCGGATTGCCCAAGGTCACTTCGGCCAGCGCAGCCACGACATCGTCGGAGGCAATGGGCTGCAGGAGAGCCGGCGACAAATGGATTTCGTCGCCCTTGGCCGCCGACTGGACGATCCCGCTGACGAACTCGAAGAACTGGGTCGAGCGCAGGATCGTGTACGGAATTTTCGAAGCCTGGATGAGCCTCTCTTGCGCCATCTTGGCGCGAAGGTACCCGCTTTCGGGGAGGCGATCGGCGCCGACGACCGACAGAGCCACGTGGTGGCGGACACCGGCGGCCGCCTCGGCGGCCAGCAGATTGCGGCCGGCCGTTTCGAAAAACTCCAACACCGCCCTATCCTCGAACGACGGCGAATTGGCCACGTCGACGACGATGTCGGCGCCGGAGAGCGCCTCGGCCAGACCTTCGCGCGTGATCGTGTTGACGCCTGAGTTCGGCGATGCTGCCAGAACCTCATGGCCCTTGCCGCGCAGCAGTCCGACGAGCTTCGATCCGATGAGGCCGCTGCCACCGATGACGACGATTTTCATGAAACATCTCCCAAAATGACGCCGCGAGGGTGCTGGCGTCTTCTCCTGGGCTGAGATTGCCCCCGGGGGCGCGGAAAGGCTTTGTCGCGGCCTTGGAAAGCTCTTGGGTTTACCTTGGAATTACGTCCAAGGCGTAGTCCAGGGGCACGGCGACCGTGTAAATCGAACCCGTGCTAAGCAAGGGGCGCTCGGCCGGCCTCGAAATACCGGACCTGCGGCTCACGGAGCGCTGACGTGCAATTTATCTTCGCCGATTGCGTGCTCGACCCCGATCGGCGCGAGCTCACGCGCGCTGCAGAGACGGTTGCCATCGGCCCGCAAGTCTTCGACTTGCTGCTCTATTTCATCCAAAACCGCGACCGCGTCGTCAGCAAGGATGACATCCTCGAAGCCATCTGGGGCGGGCGGATCGTCTCGGAATCGACGCTGACGAGCCACATCAACGCGGTTCGCAAGGCCATTGGCGATAGCGGCGAAGAGCAACACCTGGTTCGCACGGTTCCTCGCAAAGGATTTCGCTTCGTCGGCGATGTCAGGGAAGCGCAAGCTTCCGACAGTCCCTCGGCGAGCGGCAATGACGCAGCGCCTGCTCCAGCCCGCGCGGCGCTTGCCCTTCCTAGCAAGCCGTCCATTGCCGTCCTGCCGTTTCAGAACTTGAGCGGCGACCCGGAGCAGGACTATTTCGCCGACGGAGTCGTAGAGGAGATCATCACGGAGCTGTCGCGGGCACGCTGGCTGTTCGTGATCGCGCGCAACTCGAGCTTCACCTACCAGGGCCGCGCGGTGGACGTGAAGCAGGTGGGGGAGGAGCTCGGTGTCGGCTACGTGCTGGAAGGCAGTGTGCGCAAGGCCTCTGACCGCGTCCGCATCACGGGACAGCTGATCGACGCCACTACCGGCGGTCACCTTTGGGCGGAACGGTACGAGGGAACACTCGACGACATTTTCGAGCTGCAGGATCGGATCGCTGCGAACGTCGCCGGTGCGATCGCCCCGCAGGTAGAGCTCGCCGAGATCGAACGCGCCAAGAGCAAGCCGCCCGCCAGCCTCAATGCCTACGACTGCTACCTGCGCGGGCTGGCGCACATGAATCGCGGGACCAGGGAGTCCGTCGCGGAGGCGTTGCCGCTGTTCCATCGAGGCATCGAGCTCGACCCCGAGTTCGCTGCCGCCCACGCCATGGCCGCCTGGTGCATCTTCTGGCGCAAGGTCAACGGCTGGATGGAGGATCGCCCGCACGAGATTGCCGAAGGCGTTCACCTGGCGCGCCGCGCGGTTGAAATGGGCCGGGACGACGCCGTGGCGCTCACGCGCGGCGGTCACGCACTCGCCCATCTCGCCGGCGATCTCGATAGCGGTATCGCGTTGCTGGATAGAGCGGTCTTCCTCAATCCCAACTTGGCGTCCGCCTGGTTTCTCGGCGGCTTCCTGAGAACGTGGCACGGCGAATCCGAAAGCGCCATTGAGCACTTCGAGCGTGCCATGCGGTTAAGCCCCGTCGACCCCGAACTCTATCGCATGCAGGCTGGCATGGCGATGGCGCACCTCTTTGCCGGGCGCCTGGACGCCGCGTCCACCTGGGCGGAGCAGGCCTACAGGAATTTGCCGAGCTTCCTGATGGTCGTGGCGACCATTGCCGCGACGCGAGGGCTGGTCGGGCGACAGGAGGAAGCGCAACGCGCCATGGAACAGTTGCGGGCGCTCGATCCCACGCTGCGCATCTCCAATCTCACGGACTGGCTCCCGATCCACCGCCCGGAGCATCTCACCAAATTCGCCGATGGCTTGCGGAAGGCGGGCCTTCCCGAGTGAGGGCTGAGGCCGCGGATCAGAACCGATAGTTGATGCCGATCTTGCCGGTGTGCAGCTCGATATCGTTTGCGGCCGCACGGCCGTTGACGGTATCCGACGTACCTGCGACGGCGCCATTGCGGACCGTTAGTCGTCTGACACCGACTTCATCATGGTTTACCAGTGGCTAGTCCCCTCCGCAGGTTTGCCACCGGCACCCGCCAGTTGTTGCCCCCGCCCCGGCTGGATTATTCTCGCTGCATGGACCGCCGCGCCAGGATCACAATCGGCTTGGTTGCGCTTCTGCTCATTCCGGAAGCAGCACTCGGCGATTGGTCGACCTACAAGTCATCCCGGGTCGATAGCCTCATTCAGCAATTCATGACACCGCGTCCGGGCCGCGCGAGCGCGCCGGCATTGTCGATCGCGATCGGCATGGGCGGCGAGCCAGTGCTGGCAAAAGGCTTCGGCGAGGCGCACGGCGATGTCCCGGCAAGCGCGACCACCGTCTATCATATCGGGTCGCTGACCAAGCAGTTCACCGCCGCGGCGGTGCTACGTCTGATCGAGAGTGGCGCCCGAGCGCCGCTGTCACAAGCGCCTTTGACGCTCGAGACGCCAATGCGCGACGTATTCGAAGGCGTCGAGAGGTGGACGGCGGCGGACGAGCCGCCGATCACCGTGCGTAGTCTGCTGACGATGACGTCCAACCTGCCGAACTTCACGCTCCATCCGCCGCGCGAGGTCGATCCGTGGGGCGCCGTGGAAACGCCGCGCCTGCTCGCAGCGCTGAAGAAACTGCCGCCGCACGGCTGGCCGAACACGTTCGAGTACAGCAACACGAGCTACTTCCTGTTGGCGCGCGTCATCGAAGCGTCAGCGCCGCGGCCGATGAAATCCCGTGACTTCGTGCGCGCGGAAATCATCGACCGCGCCGGACTGAAGCGCACCGGCTTTGTCGACGACTATGCCCCCGGCTCGGACGTGGCGCAGCCGCACTACCGGCGGCGCCCGGCATTCGCGCAGCCGAATTGGCTCGACGGCTGCGGGGACATGGCGAGCAACGTGCTCGATCTCTTTCACTGGAATAAGGAGCTGATGGACGGCGGCATCGTCAGTGCGGAGGGCCGCGCGGCGATGTTCTCCGATGCGGCGCGCGTCGATCCCGTCATGTACTACGGCATGGGCTGGTTCGTCGGGCATGACGGCGAGTGGGACAGCTATCACCACTCGGGCTCGGTGCCGGGCTACACGTCTTACAATGCCGTCCTGCGCAATCGGCGCTCCGGCGAATGGCTGTCGGTCACGTTGCTCACCAACAGCGACGGCGTCGATGATCTCGACCGACTGGCCGACGAAGTGATCGATGTCGCGCTCGAGCGCTAACCAACTTTCGACGTCTGAGACTCCCTCTCGACAACGTGATGCTCGTGCAAAGGTGCGAAATTGCACGTTTTTGCAGGGAAAATGCAGCGCTCGGGAATGAAGTGCAATGCACTCGGGCGAACATTGCTAGCGCCCGCGGGAATGCCTCCACTGGTCGCCTTGGCATCGCTTACGTACGGTCGGTGCTGCCACGCTCTGCGGCCGGGCGTCGAGATGACCGTTCCTTCATTTGGGTTTTCTCGGCGCCTGGCCGCTCTTTTTTATCTCCCCTCGACTGTGCGAACCGCGTGAAGCGCGGCGCTTGCGAGCCGCGTTGAACGTCGGCTTCAAGAGATCGTGAAGGGGAAAAGTTTGCCGGAGCGCGCGGGAACTCATCCCCTATCTCCGGGCAAATCCGGCACCTAATGTTATAACGCCGCGCTACCTTAATGGAGTGGATCCGAGCAGGCATTTACGCCGTGCCGGGTGCCTCCGCATTCGACAAGTCGCAGCCTACGGGCATGCGACTGGGGGTGGAGCCGCTGGAAAGAGCAATCGTCTACGCCGGGGACCTCACGGTCACCGAACGGGTGAACTCGTGCTCGCATGCGGCTCGTTGGATAGCGCGCAATAAGCGTGGATACGGAGGAAGCGCATGCACATCACGAGGAAAGGGGCCATCCGTCTTGCCGGCGGAATCATGGCCGCTTTGATCGGCCTTGCCGGACCCGGCATGGCGAACGAAGAAATTGAGAAGCGGGCGAAAGACCCGAACACCTGGCCGGCACCGGGCCGCGACAACAAGCTGACGCGGCACAGCCCACTCAAGGACATCAGCGCCGACAACGTCGGCAAACTGCAGATGGCCTGGTCGCAGTCGACCGGGGCGCTGCGCGGTCATGAAGGCCAGCCGCTCTTTATTGATGACGTCGGCGGCAAGCCGATGATGTTCTTCATCTCCGGCTGCCCGAACATGGCTCAGTGCAACATCGCACAGGGTCTCGACCTGTCTGATCCGGACAATCCCAAGCAGATCTGGAACTACGTCAAGAAGGACGATCGCGACGAGTCCGCCGTGCCGCGCGCCTGCTGCGACACGGTCAACCGCGGCGCGTCCTACGCCGACGGCAAGCTCGTGTACGGCACCCTCGACGGCTACGTGATCGCGCTCGACGCGGCCACCGGCAAGGAAGCCTGGGTCGTCAAGCACGCCTGGCCGGAGAAGGGTGAGACCATCACATCGGCTCCGCTCATCGCCGAGAACCTCGTCATCATCGGCTTCGGCGGCGACGAGTTCGCAGCCCGCGGCCGTGTGACGGCCTACAATCTCGCCGACGGCAAGAAGGTGTGGGAGTGCCACTCGACAGGCTCCGACGCCGACCTTTGCTTCTCCAACGACACCAACAAGGCCAACCCGCATTACGGCACGGCCGGCAAGGAACTCGGGATCAAGACCTTCCCGAACGAGGACTGGAAGATCGGCGGCGGCGCGGCTTGGGGCTGGTACAGCTACGATCCGGAACTGAAGCTGGTCTATTATTCGACCGGCAACCCCGGTCTGTGGAGCCCCAGCTATCGCTGCCCGGGCAAGACCCACGAAGAGTGCAACACGGGCGAGTACGACAACAAGTGGTCGATGACCATTTTTGCCCGCAAGGTCGACACCGGCGAGGCCGTCTGGGCCTACCAGATGACCCCGTTCGATCAGTGGGACTATGACGGCGTCAACGAGAACATTCTTGTCGACATGAAGGTTGACGGTAAGGACCGCAAGGCCCTCGTCCACTTCGACCGTAACGGTTTCGCTTACGTCATGGATCGTGCCGACGGCACGCTGCTGCGCGCCAACAAGTACGTGACCACGGACTGGGCCGAGAAGGTCGACCTGAAGACCGGTCGTCCGATCAAGGTCCGCGAGCACTCGCCGCTCGAGCTTGGCCGCAATGTTGCGGCGTGCCCGTCGGCGATGGGCGGCAAGGACCAGCAGCCTGGCTCGGTCGATCCGAAGGATCCGACGAAGTTCTATATGCCAACCAACAACTGGTGCATGGAACTCGAGCCGCAGGAGCGCACGCACACGCAGCAGGGCACGGTCTACGTGTTCGCCAACGTGTACATGTTCCCTGAGAAGCCCGGCACGACCGGCAAGCTGAAGAAGTTCGACGTGCTCACCGGCAAGGCGGACTGGGAAATCCCGGACCCGTATCCGAACTGGGGCGGCAGCATGGTGACCGACGGCGGCCTGGTGTTCTACGGCTCGCTCGGCGGTGACTTCCGTGCTGTGGACCGCAACTCGGGCAAGGTGCTTTGGCACCGCAAACTCGCCTCGGGCATCATCGGCAACCCGATCACCTACAAGGTGAAAGGCAAGCAGTATGTGTCGATCCTCGCCGGTATCGGCGGCTGGATCGGCGTGCCCGTGACGGCCGGCCTCGATCTCAACGACAAGTTCGGTGCGATCGGCGCTACCGCCATGACCAAGGCTGCCAACCTCGACAAGATCCCTCAGGCTGGCACGCTCTTCACCTTCCGCGTCTATGACTAAGGAAGGCCGCTAACGCCTGGGCGCCCGGTGCTGAAAAGCACCGGGCGCTTTTGGCGCTCACGCATAGCTTTGCTCGGCGCGCCACGTGCGCGGAGCACTCCAGCAAGAGTGCATGATTTGAAACGCGGCTCATCTCACCTGCTTCTCGGTGCAGTCCTGTTCGTCGGCGCCATCGTGCCGGCGCTTGCCGCCCGGGACATGCAGAAGAACTTCAACGAGCTGACCTCCGCCGAAAAGACGGCTGCCAAGCGCGCGGCCAAGAAGATGTACGAGGAGAAGTCGCTCAAGAGGCTCGTGGTGTGTGCCGATCCCGGCAACATGCCGCTCTCCGACGTCAATCAGGCCGGCTACCAGAACAAGATCGCCGAGGTGATCGCCAAGAAGCTCGGCGCCGGTCTTGAATACTTCTGGCGCCCGTATCTTGAACGCGGCCTGACGCGTGAGACGTTCGACACCAACATGTGCGACGTGCTGCTCGACCTGCCCGCGGTCTATGAGCCGGCGCTGACGACGATCCCGATCTACAAGTCGACCTACGCCATTGTCTATCGCAACGACCGCGGTTTCGCCTTCAAGGATTTCGACGACCCGGCGCTCAAGGGCCTCAAGATCGGCGTCTTCCAGACGTCGAGCATCCGCCAGGTGATGACCAAGAAGGGCCTCGCGCCCTATCTCAAGCTCAAGACGCTGAGCCACAACGCCGACCTCCATCCCGAGAACCAGCCGTGGCGGCAGGTGCAGGAGGTTATCGACGGTACGCTCGACGTCGCCGCCGTATGGGGACCGTTCGCCGGGTGGCTCAAGACCATGAAGGGTGAGCCCATCACCCTGCAGCCGGTCAATCTGTGGGAAGACATCGTGCCCATGGAGTACGAGCTCGCCGCCGGCGTGCCCAAGACGGACGCCAAGCTAAAATATCTGCTCGATCTGGCGCTCGAGGACTCCAAGGCCGAGATCGAGAAGATCCTCACCGACTACGGCGTACCGCTGGTCCAATGCAGCACGTGTTTGGTGCAAGGCAACCTGCCGTCGCATGGTGCCTACATCAAACCTGCGTCGCTGGAGTACAAGGCGAAGCCCGAGTCTGCATCTCCCGATCAGGTCGTGACGGAGCAGAAGCTGGAAGCCTGGCTGGCGGAGGGCGCCGATCTCACGCAGGAGCTATCCAACGCCGTCCTCGCCAGCGACCAGACCCGCATCCGATTCCTGGTCAAGAAGGGCGCCGACATCAACGCGCGCGATCCGCAGGGCTACGCCCCGGTACATACCGCCGCGCGCAAGCGTCACCCGGAGCTGATCGCGCTGTTCGCCGAGCTGGGCGCCGACCTCAACGAGCCCGACGGCGACGGCATGACGCCGCTGCAGCATGCGGTGATGCGCAACCACGTGCCCAGCGTGAAGATGCTGCTGGAGCGCGGTGCCGACATCGAAAAGAAGAACACGGTTGGGTACTCGCCGCTCGCCCTGGCCATCGCCGAAGCGAAGTTCGAAGTCGCGAAGGTGCTGTTGGAAGCCGGCGCTCATATCGACGCTGCCGCGGGACCCGACGCGCTGACGCCGCTGATGATCGCCTCCAGCCAGGTCTCGCCGGGCGAGGGCGCGATCTTCCTCCCGGAGAGCACCCGCCCGATCGACCTCGCGCGCGACCTGATCAAGCGCGGCGCCGACGTCAACGCCCAGTCGAAGTCGGGCGTGACGGCGCTGATGATCGCCGCGGCCCGCAACGTCGCGCCGATGATCGGTCTCCTCATCCAAGCCGGGGCCAAGGCCGGCCTCAAGTCGGTCCAGGGGCAGACGGCGGCGGACATCGCGGACCAGAACGGCGCCGAGGCGGCCGCCAAGGCACTAAAGCTGATCGGCAAGGTCTCGGACGAGGACGGCCACTAGTGCTGTTGGGTGCGCCAATGCTGCGGTCTCTCTGCGTCATCTGCACGGCTTTTTCGGTGCTCACGGCCGACGCGCTCGCCGAGCCGGTCGCGCCTACGGTCGTGGCGGAGGCCCAACCGACTCCTGCAAGCAAGGATTTCCGCGAGGAGGACGTGGTCGCCGCGCTGAAGGCGGTCATCGCCGAGCGCTCGAAGGATGGCGCCTTCGTCTTCCACGATCCGAAGACCGACGCCGACCTGAAGCTCGTCTTCGACGAGGTGAAGCTGGTGCGTGGGATGCGCGGCTACGGCTGGTTTCCGAACGTCATCTTCCACGACGCCAGCGAGCCGAAGAAGAAATACGCCGTCGACTTCTGGTTCAGACCGAACGGCGACAAGCTGGACCTCGTCGATATCCGCGTTCAAAAGGGCCCCCGTCGCGAAGGCGACGGCTACACGATGATTACGCGCCTGCCCGTCGCCTGGTGGTGGCTGCCCGTGTCCGAGCATCCCGGCGACGCCGAGATCGTCCGCCACTGGCAGGTCATGAGCGCCGTACACAGCGAGATCGCGGCGAAGCGCAACGAGGACGGCGTCTACTTTCTCAAGGACGAGAAGAACGGACAGACGATCCCCCTCGAATTCATCGAGATCCACCAGCCCATCCGTCGCCTCAAGAAGGACGGCCGCTACTTCGCCTGCACCGATTTCCGCAAGCGCGGGACCACCGACGAGTACTACGACGTCGACTTCTGGGTCGACGACAAGGACGGCAAGCTGAAGGTCGGCGAAGTGCGCATCCACAAGGTGCCTGTCCAGGAGGACGGCCTGTGGAGACAGGAGTTCCGCTACAAGTTCGACGGGCTCGACACCGAGGACGTCAAATGAGCGGTGGTGCGTTCGGTGACATGAGCCGCGGAGTAGCCCGCGCGGCAGCCGCCGCCGCTGCCATCGCGGTAGGCGCCGCGGCAGCGGTGGGGGTGCCCCGCGAATTTTCCGATGAAGAGGTGACGGCTGCGGTCAAGGCCGTCATCGCCGAGCGCAGCAAGGATGGCGTCTTCTCGTTTTCCGATGCCCGTACCGGCGATGCGCTCGCGCTCGTGTTCGAAGACGTGCGCATCGTCCGCGGCCTGCCGGTGTTCGGCTGGTTTCCCAACGTCAGCTTTCACGATCATGCGACTGGAGCGAAGAAGTACACGCTCGACTTCTGGCTGAAGCCCGATGGCGATCGGCTGAAGCTCGTCGACATTCGCGTGCACAAGGCGCCGCGGCCAGACGGCGCCGGATGGATGAGCGTCACGCGTCCGCCGCTGGCGTGGTGGTGGCTGCCGACGATGAAGCGCGCGAGCGCCGTCGCGGGCATGCCGGCTTGGCAAGTGATGGGCGCCATCCACGCGCAGGTCGCCGATGGCGCCGTGACCGATGGCATCAACCTCAAAGATGCAAGCGGCGAGGAGATTTCGCTGCAGCTCGTCGACATCGAGCAGCCGGTGGGAAGGTCGAAGACGGATGGCAGGTATTTTGCCTGCGGTGTTCTTCGCAAGTTTGGAACAGAGGCTACCTTTTATTCGACCCCGTATTGGCTCGATGCCAAGACGAAACTAGTAACCGCTGGAAGCGCCAAGCGATTGGTGGAGCCGCTTACCGGCGGAAGCAAAGCGGCATCAGAACCGCGCTGTGATGTCGGAGGGATCGCCTTCGACATCGTCGACTGACACGACTGGGGAAACAGAACAGGACAACTCGATGTACAGGTTATTGGGCAAGGCAGCAGCAGCACTCGCGCTGGGCGCTGTCATTGCATACGTCCATCCGATCTCGGCCGCGGACCAGAATGCGCCGCCGGTTCCGCCCAAGCAGGCGGAGGGGCCGGCGCCCGAGCCGCTTTCCATGGACGAGTTGAAGAAACCCATGAAGCCGCTCGAGCGCGCCAACATGGCCGCCAAGGGCACGCTGAAGAATCCCTACACCGACAACCCGGAAGCAATCGCCCAGGGCAAGAAGCTCTACTTCGGCAAAAGCTGCAACGGCTGCCACGGCGGCGGCGGCGGCGGCGGTATGTGCCCGCCGCTCACCAACACGGTGTGGGTCTATGGCGATACCGACGACACGCTGTTCCGCCTCATCTCGATGGGATCGGACGAGCTGAAAAAGCACGGCTACTCGCGCAAGGGCACCGAGGGCGTCGTCGGTCCGATGCCACCGTTCGGCGAGCTCATCGATAGCGACCAGGATGTGTGGAAGATCATCGCCTGGATCCGCACCGTCTTCGCCGGTGGCCCCGAGCGCCGTCACTGGTGATCGAAGCGTGGATGGCCTGCGGTCGCCCTGCCGGGTGCCGCAGGCCGACGCGCGAACCTGTGATTTGCCCGTTCGGCGCGGGCTGGCTTACAGGAAGAATGATAAGTTATAACATATCCAGATGGTGATCGTGCCGGTATCCGTCCCATGTGTTGTCCGCCGCGCCGCCGGCGCAGCATGCGTCGTGCTCCTCCTCGTTGCGGCCGCAGCGCGCTCCGTCGCCGAGCCGAAAGCGGCGCAGCCCGGCGATCCTCCGTCGCTGACGACGACCATCGTCTACCTGACCAAGGACTATCAGGAGCCGCCGCCCCTCTCGCTCGTCGACAAGGAGGTCAAGGACAAGGGCATCCAGGGCGCCCGCATCGCGTTGGAGGAGGACAACCGCACGGGCCGGCTGCTCGGCCAGCACTACGATCTCCTCGAAGCGCTGCTGCCCGCGAACGGTAGTCCGGTCGAGAAGGCGAAGGAGCTGCTGGCACAGGGCCACGGGATCATCGTCGCCGACCTCGAGGCGCAGGATCTGCTTGCCGTTTCCGACCTGCCCGAGGCAAAGAACGCGGTGATCTTCGACGTGCGCACCAGCGACGACCTACTGCGGCAGGAGCAGTGCCGCGCCAACGTGTTCCACATTCCGCCGAACTGGGCGATGCGCGCCGACGCGCTGGCGCAATACCTGGTGTGGAAGAAGTGGCGCCGCTGGGTGCTGATCGTCGGCAAGTCGCCGGCGGACCAAGGCTACGCCGCTGCTATCCGCCGCGCCGCCAACCGCTTCGGCGCCAAGATCGTCGAGGAGCGCCCCTACGCATTCGAAGCGGGGCAGCGGCGCACCGACACTGGACATCAGCAGATCCAGACGCAGATGCCGATGCTCACGCAGGGCGTTCCCGACTACGACATCATCATCGTCGCCGACGAATCCGACGTGTTCGGCGACTACGTCCTGTTCCGCTCCGCCGAGCCGCGGCCCGTTGCCGGCACGCACGGGCTCGTCGCCGTCGCCTGGCACCGCTCGTTCGAGGAGTACGCCGGGACGCAGATGCAAAACCGGTTCGAGCGCAAGGCGGGGCGCATCATGACCGAGCGCGACTACGCCGCATGGCTCGCCGTGCGGATCGTCGGCGAGGCCGTGACCAGGACCGGCAGCAACAGCCTCGATGCGGTGCGCGCCTACATCCTGTCCGACAAGTTCGAGGTCGCCGGCTTCAAGGGCCAAGGCATGAACTTCCGCCATTGGGACTTGCAGCTGCGCCAGCCGATCCTGCTCGCCGGGCCGCGCGCGCTCGTCTCGATCTCGCCGCAGGAGGGGTTTCTGCACCCCAAGTTCCTCACCGACACGCTCGGCTTCGACCTGCCGGAGACCAAGTGCAAGCTGCCGGCGGCAGCTGCGACGAACGGGAGTAAATGATGCGACGGCTTCTCGCCCTGCTTGTTGTGCCGCTGACGATTGCGCCGGCGATGGCCGATACCCTGTTCATCAGCAACGAGAAGGACAACACCGTCACGGTCCTCGATTCCGAGACGCTGAAGCCGATCAAGACGATCCCCACGGGCAAGCGCCCGCGCGGCCTCGCCATCTCGCCGGACTTCAAGGAGGTCATGGTGTGCGTCGGCGACGACGACCGGCTCGACGTCATCGACACCGAGAAGCTCGAGGTCGTGCGCACGATGGGCACCGGGCCCGATCCGGAGCTGCTCGACATCGACCACAAGGGCGAGAAGGTCTACGTCGCCAACGAGGACGACGGCTACGTCACGGTGCTGGAACGCGCCAACGGTAAGGTGCTGGCCGAGATCGAGGTGGGCGTCGAGCCGGAAGGCATGTCGGTGAGCCCCGACGACAAGATCGTCGCCGCCACGTCGGAGGCGACGAGCATGGCGCACATCATCGATACGTCGACCTACGAGGTGCTCGCCAACATCCTGGTCGACACACGGCCGCGCGTCGCCACTTTCACGCATGACGGCAAGCACGTGTGGGTGTCGGCGGAGATCGGCGGCACCGTCGCGGTGATCGACGCGGCGACCTACAAGATCGTCAAGAAGATGCACTTCCACATCGACGGCGTGCGCCCGGAGCTCATCCAGCCGATGGGCATCATCTTCTCCAAGGACGGCAAGCAGGCGTTCGTCGCCATCGGCCGCGCCAACCGTATCGCCGTCATCGACACCGCGACGTACGAGACGACGAACTACATCCTGGTCGGGCAGCGGCCGTGGCACATGGCGCTGTCGCCGGACGGCAGCAAGCTCTACTCGGCGAACGGGCTCACCAACGACCTAACGGTTATCGACACCGCGACGTTGAAGGCGGAGAAGTCGGTGCCGGTAGGCCGGCTGCCGTGGGGCGTGGTGATCAAGCCGAAATCGTAGAGCGGCAAAAAACGGCGCGCGCCCCTACGCGCGCCGCGTTTCCTCGGTAAGCGGTTCTACTGCACCATCACCTTGGTGCCGTCGGTGCCCATCGCCTCGCCGGCTTTCAGGTCGCCGCACGATTCGCCCAGGTATTTGCCCTGCTGCTCGATCACGCGCTTGATCGAGATCGATTGCGAGTCCTGGAAGCCGGACGTCGTGGAGCTGATCTTCACGTCGAAGGTGTTCTGAAAGTCGCCGCGCATCTCGGTCAGGCTCTCGACGTCGCGCCCGTTCATCTTGCACGTAGCGTCGATGACCACCTTGTCGCCGTCCTTCTTCACCTCGTACTTGGTGCAGCTCGACTTGTGCTCGGCGTCGCTGGCCACGGCGGTGTTGCGCTCCATGTCGCCGTCGATGCAGATGGTCAGCGTCTGCTCGTGCTTTTTGCCGCCCTCTTCCATGACGGTCTTCTGCTCCCACTTGCCCGCCTTGCGGAGCGGCAGCGGCGTATCGGCGGCGAGCGCCGCGGCGCCGTGCAAACCGATGCATGTTGCGGTGAGGAGAATTGCAGACGTCCACTTCATCGTTTCGTCCCTACGTTATTGTGTAACGGCGTATCTTCCCCGCGCAGGAACTGATGGCAAGCAATGAGCGCACGCGGTGCGGTCTCTCACGCGATATTGAAGTCTGCACTCCAGACACGCCGCGCGTGCGCCAGCGAAGGCGGGAACTATCGGTGGCTTGCGACGGGAAAAAGACCCGATCGGCGTTGCCGGCGGGAGCCGCACGCGATTATTGTCCCGGCGTCCGTCGCGCCGATGCATGGATATCAATGATGAGCAGCAACGACGCAAAGAAGGGCGGTGGCAACAGCCGCGCCGCACGGCTCGAGGCGCAGCTGCGCGCCAATCTCAAGAAGCGCAAGGAGCAGGCGCGGGCCCGTGCGCGCGACGCCGACGCCCAATCTCGAGACGCCAAGGATGCGGCGCCGGAAGGCGGCGAGGAGTAGGCGCTACTCGACCGGCCGGATGCCGACCTTGATCGTATCGGCGACGGCGTTGCTGATCTGCAGCGCGACCGGCGCGGCGCCGAGCATGAAGCGCACGCTCTTGCGCAGCCCCGGGCAATTCTTGGCGCCGGAGTGATCGGAAGCGTCGAGCGTCTTGCCCTCCTGCACCAGGTCTATCCAGCCTTCGCCGGACAGCGTCACCTGGTAGACGCCGGGCTTTTCCGGAGCGGCGAAGGCGACGAGGCCAACGAAGCCGTCGTTCTTCTTCTTCGCCGGCTGAACCGTGAAGGCGACATCCTTCGCGGGCACAAGCGCCAGGGCGAAGGCTTGCTCCTTCAGTGGTCCGCGGGCCGCGCCGGAAGCGGCCTTCTCGAGCGCGGCGGCATCGAAGGCGGCACGCTCCTTGTCGAGCGGCCACTTGAAGGCCTCGCAACCGCCGGACATGCCCTTCTCGGGGGCAGCCTTGGGCGCCGCATCCTGGGCGAGCGCCGGCAGCGCGAGCAGTGCTAGCGCGACGGCGAACGCGACGCCGCGCAACTCAGTCGACCGCAACCATGACATCCGATGACTTGATGACGGCGGAGGCCGTCATTCCCTTTTTCAGGCCGAGATCGTCGACCGATTCATTGGTGATCGAGGCGGTGACGATCGCGCCACCGACGTCGATGGTGACGTGAGCGGTCGTCTGGCCTTTTACAATGTCGACGATCTTGCCTTTGAGGATGTTGCGCGCGCTGATCCGCATTTGCCTTGTCTCCTGCCGACTGGGGCGCCCGGGCCGTGAGTTTAGCCCGGGCGGCGCTGCTCGCCATCAGAACTTGGCGCGGGCCGTGGCATAGAACTGCCGGCCGGCCTCGGGAAAGCCGTCGGCGAACGCGTAGTTCTGGTCGAGCAGGTTGGTGACGCCGACGGCGGTGGAGAAGTTCTCGGTAAAGTCATAGTCGGCGCGGAAGTTGAGCAAGGCGTAGGAGCCGATGTTGACGTAGCTCGGACGGAGGTCCCCGGGAACGACAGACTTGGCGCAATTGCCGTTGGTCGCGGAGATAGTGGCCGGGTTGTTGCCTCCGGTCGCAACGAGCGTTGACGCGCAACTGGTAACGAGCGCCGTGCGATCACTGGCGACCTCAAGGCTGGGCGTCAGGGTGAGCTGATTTGTGGCCTTCCATGCCAGATAGAAGAAGGCTTTGTTCCGCGGCAAGCCCTCCATCTGGGTCAATGCGACGGCGTTTCGTGTTGCTAAATCTGTGCCTACCGGAAGGCTCGCGGCGGCGCCCGCGAAGTCGAGATCGCGGTCGATGTAGGTGTAGTTGCCGCCGACGCGCAGCGTGCGCGTGGCGTCCCAATCGGCCGAGATCTCCGCGCCGTGGTAATGGCCGTGGGGCTTGATGCCGACGATGGAGGCCATGCCGTTGGCCGCAGTGAAGGCGTTCTGGATGCTGTCCTCGATGTCGGAGTAGAAAACCGCCGAGGAAACGTGCAGCCCTGGAAACAGCGTGTCGCTGACGCCGACCTCATAGTTGGTCGCGCGTTCTGGCGGGACGTTGGGATCCGGGGTCTTGGCGTCGAAGCGCGTGCTGTAGCGTTCAAACAGCGTGGGAAAGCGCGTCCGGCTCGAAACATCGGCATGGACTCTTCCGTCGCGACTGTAGTGATAGATCGCGGCCGCCTGCCAGTTCCAGGCATCGATACTCGGCTTGGCAGATGGTGAGTCGACTCCATTCTCCTTGAACTCAAGCACCTCGTTCGTGTCGTAGCTCACGCCGCCGACGATATCGAGATACCGGGTGGCGTGGAACGTGTCCTCGACGGCGAACGACCAGCCCTCCTCAGCTTGGCGTTTGAATCTTACTGCAGTCGCCGTCGGCGGCGCGTAGGTGTAGTTGATATTGTGTTCGTCGTGGGTGTCCTTGCGAAAATGGATCGCGCCTTTCAACGTGTTCATCGGAATGAGGTCGGTGCCCATTTCGATAAAGCCGCCGACAGAACTGTCCTCGTAAGGACTGTCGACGGGCTGATTGGTGTATGAGGGGTTGATGAAGAACGAGACCGTGTTCTCGAAGGTGTTGTAGTAGGCGTTGGTCTTTATGTACGAGGCATCGCCGAGCTTGGTCTTCGATAGGAACGACAAGCTCGAAGTATCCCAGGCGGGCCAGGTCCAATAGCGCACGTTATTCCCGTTGTTGTTGGCGGCTGAGAACGTCGGATTGAAATAGCCCTGCACGATCTGGCGGTTGACATGCAGCGGGGAGTTCTTCTCGCCCGCCTGCTTCGTGTAGTTGATGCTGTACTCGTCGCTGGCGTTGGGTGTGATGCCGACCTTGGTGTTGATGCGCCAGTCGCGGAAATCCGAACGGTCGCGGTTGCCACCATCTTCGTAGGGGAACCCCTGGGCGATGCCGTTGGCGTAGCCCAGAGTGCCGGGGCCGGCGGGCGTGAAGCTGTTCGACATGTCGAAGTGGTCTTGGTCGACGAGCGTGCCGCTGACTTGCGCGTAATAGCCCTTCTGGCGCGTGCCGGTGTAGCCGTACATGCTCCACTGCCCCATCGAGCCAAGGTCGCCGTCGAACACGCCGCCGACGCGGGCCTCGAGCTCATACTCCTTGGTCGGCTTGCGCGAGACGAGGTTGATGGCGCCGCCTTCGCCGCCGGGACCATTCAGCACCGAAACATAGCCCTTGGCGACCTGCACTTCGGCGAGGTCGGGCGTCAGGAAGCGGTTCATGTCGATGCGGTTGTCGGCCGGCAGGTAGACGCGCACGCCATCCATATAGAGCGGCACCTGGAAGCGGTTGAAGCCGCGCACGAAGATGTCGCCTTCGTTGCGCGAGCCGCTCGAGTTGATCGAGGGGGCACCCGTGCTCAACCATGTGACGCCCGGCAGGAGATTGACCGCTTGGCCGAGCGACTGCCTGTTGAACGTGTACATCGCCTCATTGGTGATCGTGGAACCGCCGATCATGTCGAGCTGGCCGAGCGTATAGACACCGGCGCCTCGGGTTTCGCCGGCCCCCGTGGCTTCGCCCTCGGCGGGCGCCGGTTCGGTCGCGGCGGGTGCGGTGCTCACAGTGGCTTTCTTTTTTGCGACCCTGCGGGCGATCGGCTGGGAGGGAGCCTCGACCACGACCGGCGGAAGCGGCGTCGCTTGATCGGCGGTCACATCACCGCCGGACGTCATGGCGGCGGCATCTTGCGCTGTCGCTGGCGCGGACATAGCAAGGCTCATCGCGGCGCCACACAGCGCCACGTACGCAAACTTGGACACGGAATACCCCCGATACGCAGTACGAGCGTCCGTTATATCCGACGAGATACAGCGCACAACAAGAATTCACTGTTGCGACCCTAAGTCGTCGGCCAAGTGTGACATCGGAATGATGCTGCGACGGATCAAGGAGGCGGAGCGATGAGCGAAGCAGCGAAGAAAGCGAAGCGCGCGGCAGGCGCATCACGCGCGAAGTCTGCAGGCGCGCCAGGGGTTAAGAGCAAGCGCAAGCCGGAGCGGGCGTTCCCCTACGTGCGCATCCTCATCGGCGAGATGGTGCTCGGCCCGGGCAAGGTCGACTTGCTGGAAGCGATCGGCCGCACCGGTTCGATCTCCGCCGCCGGTCGCGAACTCGGCATGTCGTACCGCCGCGCGTGGCTGCTCGTCGACGCATTGAACCACATGTTCCCCGACACGCTGGTGTCGGCCTCGCCCGGTGGCTCGCGCGGCGGCGGCGCCAAGCTCACCGACTACGGGCGTGGGGTGGCCGCTGCCTATCGCCGCGTCGAGGTCCGGGCGCGCGCCGCCATGCGCGAAGAGATGGCCGCCTTCAATCTCGAGATTGACCCGGATTAGACGCCCGGACGGTCGCGGGTGACACAATAGCAACCCGATGTCGGCATAATCACATCGCGAGCCCAACGGGGACAGCGTTAAGTCACGGGCGCGACAGATTATTCCGCCACACTTGCTGACGGCCGTGCGAAGCGCGTAATCATTCGTCTTGAACTGCCGGCGCCCGCCGGCGCGAGGGGACATTGCATGGATCGAATCAAGATCATCGGCGGCCAGAAGCTCAACGGAACGATCCCGATCTCGGGCGCCAAGAATGCGGCCCTGCCGCTGATGATCGCCAGCCTGCTCACCGCCGACCGGCTGACGCTGAAGAACGTTCCCAACCTCGCCGACGTCAATTTGCTCGCCCGCATCCTGCGCAATCATGGCGTCGACCTGGCGGTGGACGGCAAGCGCCCCGGCCCCGCGCAGCACATCGGTGAGACGTTCCATCTCTCGGCGCGCGACATCGTCGATACGGTCGCGCCCTACGAGATGGTGAGCCGCATGCGCGCCAGCTTCTGGGTGCTCGGTCCGCTGCTCGCCCGCTGCGGGCAGGCGAAGGTATCGCTGCCCGGCGGCTGCGCCATCGGCACGCGTCCGGTCGACCTGCACTTGATGGGCTTGAAGGAGCTCGGCGCCGACATCGAGATCGAGGCCGGCTACGTCATCGCGACGGCCAAGGGCGGATACTTGCGCGGCGGCCGCGTGGTGTTTCCAAAGGTTTCGGTGGGCGCTACCCACAACGTGCTACTCGCTTCGGCGCTGGCACGCGGCGAGACGGTGATCGAGAACGCGGCGCGCGAGCCGGAGATCGGCGACGTGGCCGAGTGTCTCGTCAAGATGGGCGCCAAGATCGAGGGCATCGGCACCTCGACGCTGCGCATCCAGGGAGCCGACCGCCTGGAGGGCGCCGTGCATTCGGTGCTCGCCGACCGCATCGAGACCGGAACGTTCGCGATGGTCGTGGCCGCCACTGGCGGCGACGTGACGCTCGAAGGGGCGCGGCCCGAGCTTCTGAAGACGGCGCTCGATACGCTGGCGCAGACCGGCGCCGAGGTGCGCGAGACCAACAGCGGCATCCGCATCACCCGCAACGGTCACGGCCTCGAGCCGGTGACGGTCGAAACGCAGCCGTTTCCCGGGTTCCCGACCGACCTGCAGGCGCAGCTCATGGCGCTGATGACGACGGCGAAGGGCACGAGCGTCATTCGCGAGACGATCTTCGAGAACCGCTTCATGCACGTGCAGGAGCTGGCGCGGCTCGGCGCCGACATTCAGCTGCACGGCGACACGGCGACCGTGAAGGGCGTCAAAGGTCTCACCGGCGCCCCGGTCATGGCCACCGACCTGCGCGCCTCGGTGTCGCTGGTCATCGCGGCGCTGATGGCCGAGGGCGAGACGATGATCAACCGCGTCTATCACCTCGATCGCGGCTTCGAGCAGCTCGAGCAGAAGCTGTCGCGCTGCGGGGCGCATATCGAGCGCCTAACCGGCTAAGCAGCGACCGGCCAAGCACCGGTAGCTTCGGCAGATTGCGCCTTCAGCATCTCTATTGCGCCTGTTCCACCAGGAACAGCGGCGCCCCCGTGTCTCTCGTACATTCCGCTCCGTGAACAACCCGCGGCGCAAGCCGCTGACCGACGGAGTGACTGTTTCGAGCAGTGCTACTGAGTTTGATCGAGGTGCGCGGCGGGGCTTCCGCTCCGTCGTCCCGCTGAACGCCCTTGATCGGCGGGCCCCGGAGTTTGCGCCGGGGCCCGCCCACTACTTATCGAAAGCAAGTCGCGCACCATGCCCATGCACGTCCTGACAGTCGCGATCGTCGCCTCCTTGCTCGTATGCGCAATCGGAGGGGCGTCGCTCGTGCGCAGTGCGCGTGACTATCCCGGCCATGCTGTGGTCATGGACGTTCACTGACCGGTGATTGCGGTGGCTGCGCCCGGTCGTCAGCCCAGGTCGATCTCGCCGTCGACTTGATGTCGCAGGTCGGTACCCTCGGCCGTCAGCACCATCTGTACGCGCAGCTTGCCGTCGCCGCCGAGGTCGCGCTCGCGCACCAGGCGCTCGATCTCGCGCTGCGAGGTTATGCCCACCTCCTTGAGGAAACGGCGCAATGATTGATTGAATCGGTCGTCGTCCATGACGCATCCCTTTTAGTTTTCGGCGGGCTCCGCCCCGGATCTGCCCCTACAACGGGGCGCCCGACAGGTCGGTTGCACCACTGCGGCGCCGCCGCTATCAACGTTTAGTGCTCGTGAAAAAAGCAGGCCATCCGAGCGACCGGGAAGCCAGCGTATGCAAGACTTGAAGCTGATTGCCCTCGATCCGGAGGATCTGCGGGTCCTTTCCTGCCACCTCCAAGATGCGGTGATCCGCGTCGGCGACATGGCATTCTTAAAGCACGACATGCGCTTTGCCGCGATTGCCAATCGATTTGATTGGGAGAATGCCGCGACGGCGGGGGTCGGCGAATTCCAGCGTCGGCGCACGGGGCTGCGGTTCGAGAGGGTCAAAGCGGCTCGCATCCAGGGGTTTGATCCGCGGCGCAAGGATCAGGTGCTCGCCCTGCTGGCCCTGACCTTCGAGGCGGGCGAGGACCCCTCCGGCGTGGTGCTGCTCCACTTTGCGGGGGGGGCGGCAGTGCGGCTCGAGGTCGAGTGCATCGAGGCCGAGTTGCGCGACCTCGGTGCCGCGTGGGGCACGCGCAGCAAGCCCGTACACGCGAGCGAAGACTGATCGACGGTACCCCAAGGACGGCCATCGGCCGAGGACCACGAATGCCCAAGTGGCTGAAAACGACTGATCCGGGTTTCGATGCGGCGTTCGCCGCCTTCCTCGGGGAGAAGCGTGAGTCCTCCGCCGACGTCGGCGCGGCGGTCGCGGCGATCATCGACGACGTGCGCGCTCGCGGCGACAAGGCGCTGATCGACCTGTCGAAGAAGTTCGACCGCGTCGACCTCGCGGCGCTGGGGTTGCGCGTGTCGCAAGGCGAATTGCACGCCGCGCGCAAGGCCTGCAGCACGGAAACGCTCGATGCGCTGCAGATCGCTGCCGACCGTATCGCCGAGCATCACGAGCGCCAGCTACCGATGAACGAGCGCTACACCGACGAGGTGGGCGTGGAACTCGGCTGGCGATGGACGGCGGTGGAATCCGTCGGTCTCTACGTGCCGGGCGGCCTCGCGTCCTATCCGAGCTCGGTGCTGATGAACGCCATACCGGCGAAAGTCGCGGGCGTGCCGCGCGTCGTCATGGTGGTGCCGTCGCCGAACGGCGAGCTCAATCCCCTGGTTCTGGCGGCCGCGCAGCTCGCCGGCGTCGAGGAAATCTACCGCATCGGGGGCGCCCAGGCCGTCGCCGCGCTCGCCTACGGCACCGAGACTATCGCGCCCGTCGCCAAGATAGTCGGCCCGGGCAATGCCTACGTTGCCGCCGCCAAGCGTCTCGTGTTCGGCACCGTTGGCATCGACAGCATCGCCGGTCCGTCCGAGGTGCTGGTCATCGCGGACAAGCACAACAACCCCGAATGGATCGCCGCGGACCTGCTGGCGCAGGCCGAGCACGACACTGCCGCGCAGTCCATCCTGATGACGGACGACGCCCAGTTCGGCCGTGCGGTCGAAGCTGCGGTCGGGCGCCAGCTCAAGACGCTGCCGCGCGGCAACATCGCCGGCGAGAGCTGGAGCGTGTTTGGTGCCATCATCGAGCTTGCCTCGCTCGACGAGGCACCGGCGCTCGCCGACCGTATCGCCGCCGAGCATCTTGAGATTGCCACGGTCGACCCAGAGGCGCTGAGCGACCGCATCCGCAACGCCGGCGCCATCTTCATCGGCGCGCAGACCCCGGAAATGATCGGCGACTACATCGCCGGCTCCAATCACGTGTTGCCGACATCGCGCACGGCGCGCTTCTCCTCCGGCCTCGGCGTGCTCGACTTCATGAAGCGCACCTCGCTGTTGAAGCTCGACGGCAAGGCGCTCGCCGCGCTGGCGCCGCCTGCCATGGCGCTGGCGCGTGCCGAAGGGCTGGAGGCGCACCGCCTGTCCGCCGAGATCCGTCTGAAGTCTCCGAGCGGGCGCCCGTCATGAGCAATGGCGACGCTGCGGCCGAACTGCCGAAGTCCCGGCTCATCGCCATAACCCTCGATGAGAAGTCGACCGCCACGACCAACTCGAACATCGAGCACGAGCGCGAGGTGGCGATCTTCGACATCCTGGAGGGCAATTCGTTCGCGCTCGAGGGCCGCGACGAGGGGCCATACAAGCTGAACCTCGCGCTTATCGAGGATCGCCTGGTTTTCAACGTCACCAACGAGGCGGACGCGGCCGTCATCACCCACATGCTGTCGCTGACGCCGCTAAAACGCATCATGAAGGACTACTTCATGATCTGCGAAAGCTATTACGAGGCGATCCGCTCGGCGCCGCCGTCGCGCATCCAGGCGATAGACATGGGGCGGCGCGGGCTGCACGACGAGGGCAGCCGCACGCTTCTGGAACGTCTCAGCGGCAAGATCACCGTCGACCTCGATACGGCCCGCCGCCTGTTCACGCTGATCTGCGCGCTGCACTGGAAGGGATAGCGGCCATGTCTCGCGAGCTCGCGAGCGGCGGCACGGTCGATACCTCGGCTCCCCAGTCCGCGGCGGCGGATGCGCGCGAGCTTCCCTGTGCGGTTCTCTTTGCCTGCACGACCAACGCCGTGCGCTCGGTTATGGGGGCGGAGATCCTGCGTCACCTCGCCGGCAAGCGGGCCTACGTGGCCTCGGCCGGCGTGCGCGCGGGCGAGACCGACCCGTTTGTCACCGCGGTGATGGACGAGATCGGCATCGATGTGTCGCAGCATACGCCCAACACGCTGCGCGACCTGCACGATACCTCGTTCGACCTCATCGTCACGCTGTCGCCGGAGGCGCACCATCAGGCCCTGGAGCTGACGCGCACAATGGCCGTCGATGTCGAGTACTGGCCGACCATCGACGCGACAGTCATGGCGGGACAAGGCACGCGCGAGCAGACGCTGATGCACTATCGCGGCGTGCGCGACCAGCTGTTCGAGAAGATCAAGAAGCGGTTCGGGTTCGAGGGAGGTCCGACGGTGTGACCGGGGCTTCCGGCGCATCGGCGGGCGACGTCCTCTCACCGAGCAGGAACCACGTCTCCTGTGCGCCGATGCCCTTGATCTCGATTGGACCGCGCGCCTCGTAGCGGAAGTCGTCGCCGAGCTTCGCGCGGCACCCCGGACAAATGAGGATGCGGCCGGGCGAGGATTGCCCCTCGAGGCGGCTCGCCAGGTTTACCGCGTCGCCCCACACGTCGTAGCTGAACTTGCGCGTGCCGATGACGCCCGCCATCACCGGTCCCGACGCCATGCCGATGCGCAGGTTGATGTTGAGTCCGCTATCCGAGCGGATGCGGGCAACCGTATCGAGCATGGAAAAACCCATGCGCGCGAGCCGCGCCGTGTGATCCGGCACCGGCTCGGGAAGGCCGGCGACCACCATATAGGCGTCGCCGATGGTCTTGATCTTTTCCACGCCGTGGTGGACGGCGAGCTTGTCGAACTCCGACACGATGCGGCTCAGCATGTCGACGGTGGCATCGGCGCCGAGCCGCCGGGCGAGCGCGACGAAGCCCGAGATGTCGGCGAACATGATGGACGCGTCGTCGATGCTGTCGGCGATGAGGCCGCCCGGATTGGCCTTGAGCCGCTCGACGATCGGGTCGGGCAGCACGTTGCGCAGCACCGCGTCGGTCTCCGCTTTCGCCTGCTCGGCGAGGCTGAAGGCGTAATAGACCGAGGCGGCGATGAGCGCGAAGGTGGTGATGGCGCCCTGCGTATAGAGCGAATCGATCACCGCCTGCTGCTCGGGCGTTACCGGGCCGACGACGGGGAATGTGTACCAGACATAGAGGTGCAGGCCGAGCGCGAGCAGGATGACGCCGGCGACGAGCCACAGGCGCTGCAGGCCGAAGATCACGAACGCAGCGGCCGCGGCGATGAGGTACTGCAGGTGCCCGCCACCCTCGCGGCTGAAGAAGCTGGCGAATCCCAAGAGCGCGACGAACTCCACAGCGACGAGCAGGAGACCGCCGGCGATCTCGTTGAGGCGATGCGCAAATGGCACCAGCAGCACCGTCGCGACGATCGCCATGTTCAAGTAGATCATCGACGCGTAGGTCGTGAAGTCCGTCGTCGCCTGCTGGATCGCGTAGAGCAGCGTCGTCGCCGCGATCAGGTAGCACATGACGTTGAGGATCTTGAGCCGCCGGCGCACGTCGGGCGGATACGACGCCGTTCCCGCGGCGGCGAGGCGACGTCCGAGCGCACGGACCCGCCGCATGAACGCGTTGTTGGTCAGCGGACGCAGCAGTGCGCCGAGGCGAACTTTCATCGCGTGCAGCGGAGACGACGTGCGACCACGGACGGCGCGGAGCTGCTCCTGCAGGCGCTGCGCGCCCGAGGACTTTTCGGACGACGGGCGAGGATCAGGCATCCCTACTCGGCGCCGGCAATGGCTTGCAGCTCCTCGATGTCACAGACGATCTTCGAGCCGTTACGCTCCAGCGCGCCGCTCGACTCCAACATCGACAAGGCCGTGTTCACCTTCGGGCGGCTGGCTCCGATGAGCAGAGCGAGCTCGCTCTGTGAAATCGGCAAATCGATGGTCACGCGGCCTTCCTCACTGTCGGGGGCCTTGGCGCGTGCGGCGGCGAGGAAGAAGCGGGCGAGGCGGCCTTCGATCGGGTAGAGAGCGATGGCTTCGAGCTGCTGGTCGGCCTCGCGGATGCGCGAGCACAGGAAGCGCACCGCGGCATCTGCCACGTGCGGCTGCGTCTCCATCAGCCGCTTCAAGGCGGGCTTCGACAGGCTGAGCGCGCTGACCTTGCCGACCGCGGTGGCATCCGCCGAGCGCGGGCCGCCGTCGAGCATGGCGATCTCGCCGAAGATGGCCCCGGCCTCGGCGTGCGCGAACGACAGCTCGCGGCCTTCCGCCGTCAGCACCGAGAGGCGCACCCGTCCCGACACGACGAGATAGATCTCGCGGCCGGCGTCGCCGCGCGCGAAGATCACCTGGCTCGGGTCGAAGTTGACCTCGCGCATCTCCTCGGCGACGGCGTGGCGCTCCGCCTCGTCCAGCGACCCGAAAAGAGGTGTGCGCCCGAGAAGTTCGACAATCGCTGTCTTGGCAATCATGATAAAAGCCCTTCCGGCCCGGTCGCCCGGTGATTTAGCCCGAAAAGTCCCCGCTCTGGCAACGTCCGATTGACCACTTGCTTTTCAAATGCCGCCTTTGCAATGTCACAGCGACCCGTAGCCGTGCGTCAGCAACTCGAAACACCGAGGAATGGCCCGCTCACGGAGCCCATAGCTACCCGATATCCGCCCCACGGGGCCGGTAGCGTCGCCCCAACCTCATCCACCAAGGTGATGTCTCGATGACCGCCAAGGCCGCTTTCCTTACCGCGCTGAGCCGTACCGACCACCCGCGGCGTGACACGCTGCGCCGGGAGCTCGCCAAGGAGAACGCCGGGCAGCCGGAGAACGCCGCCCGCCCGACGCTGGTTTTGGCGAGCGCCAGTCCGCGCCGGCTCATGCTCTTGTCCCAGGTCGGCATCGAGCCGGATGCGCTGCGCCCGTCCTCGATTGACGAATCGGCACGGCGCGGTGAGATGCCCCGCGCCTACGCCGCCCGCATCGCCCGCATGAAGGCGGAGGCGGCGCGCGACCAGATCGCCAACGACAAGGACATCGCCTCGGCCTACGTGCTCGCCGCCGACACGGTGGTGGCGGTCGGCCGCCGCATCCTGATGAAGCCGTCGAACATCGAGGAGGCGGCGAACTGCCTGCAGCTGCTCTCGGGCCGCGCGCATCGCGTTCTGACAAGCGTCTGCCTCATCACGCCCGATGACCGCATCCGCCACAAGATCGTCGACACGCGCGTGCGCTTCAAACACCTCGCTCGCGAGGAGATCGAATCCTACATCGCCTCGCGCGAGTGGCGCGGCAAGGCCGGCGGCTACGCCATCCAGGGCCTCGCCGGCTGCTTCGTGCAGAAGCTCGTCGGCTCCTACACCAGCGTCGTCGGCCTGCCGCTCACCGAGGTGGTAACAATGCTGGCCGGCGAGGGCTTCCCCATACACTTCGCCTGGGTGCGCGCCGCCGAGCTCGACCCTACATAGAGGGCAAGGCTCTAGAGGCATAAGTGGTGATGGCGAACAAAGACCCTTCAACTGCGAGCTACGGCCGCTGCCCGATCTGCGGGGACGCGGCCGAGACCGCGTTCCGCCCGTTCTGCTCGGCGCGCTGCCGCGACGTCGACCTCGGACGTTGGCTGGGAGGCGGCTACGCCATTCCCGGCGGCCGGGAGGAAGCGGACGAGGACGGGACGGATGCCGACCCCTTCGGCGAGCGCGACGACAAGCGGCGCGATGGCGGCGGCGACCCTGACTGAGGGCTAAAATTGCCGCGCTGGCGCTTGAACTTGCTGCGGCGGCCGAGGCCCTGGACAGGGCGCGGGGGGCTCACTATAACGGCCGGGCTTTGGCGCCGGGGACGTGTCCGCCGAAGCAAATGCCCAGGTAGCTCAGTTGGTAGAGCACGTGACTGAAAATCACGGTGTCGCTGGTTCAATTCCGGCCCTGGGCACCACCCCTTCAACAACCGACCTCTCATATTCCGGAGTCTCGCCCGGCACGTCGACCCGTTGCGGGACAAGCAACCTGAGACAGTTGTCGGCACCGATCTCCAAGGTGTGAATGTAGAAGTAGGTGCTGGCGTCGTTCTTGGATTCCATGACGGGCGATGGCGCCGAGACAATGACGAGACCGCCGCACTCACCGATCCAATCGATGTGCCGGTGCCCGTGCATCAAGATCGCCCGCTTCGCCATGGGCATCAGGCGGCGCAAGAACCAGTTTCCGTTGACCAGCGTCGTCCCGATCCTCTCCGACAGCACTTTGGCGGCGCGCGGATACTCGACCGGATGGTGGTGCAGCCCGATGAGCCAGCACGCTTTCGGGTGCTGCGCGAAAACCGCGTCCATGGCCTTGGCCTGCGCTGCAGAGATCATCCCGAGCGCGTTGGTGAAGGAGAAATGCGAGTCCGTGTTGGAGTTGAGGAGGACGATGCCCAGGCCGTCCTCGCGGTCCGGCGGCACGACCATGGGAAACACGTCGTCCCACAGGTCGGATGCCGCGGTAGAGAAGTAAGGCCGCCCGCGCGCGGCAAATCTCGACAGCTCGGCGGCGTGCGGGCGCAGCGCCTCCGTGAGTGTCTTGCCGATACGCTTTCCATCCGGGTCCACCACATGCACGCGCGATCCCTGCACCCCCTCGATGGCGGACAACGCGCGGATCTTGCGGAGGCGGCTGTTGGGACCGATCGAAAGGTCGAGCCGCGCCGGATTGGCGCGATCGACGATGTTGATGTCGTGGTTGCCGGGCAGCATGAGTACGCGCGCGGCGATGTCGGGATGGGCGGCCAGCGCGTCGAGGAACTCCGCCCATTCGCCTGAGCGTCCGGCGTCCGTCGCGTCCCCCGAGATGAGGACAACGTCGAGAGGCGCTGATGTGTGAATGTCTTCGAGCAAACGCAGCAACCGGCGAAAGCGATCATCGCCCTGCGGGCCCGACCTGCCGCTCTCGATGCGAAATCCATAGCGCTCACCGACGACATGGACGTCGGACAAGTGCGCGACGCGCCATGTCCGCGCACCGGGTGTCGGCGCCGAAAACTGCGGCAAATCCCGCGGCGGCGGCATCGCCGCATCCGCCAGTCCCCAAGCGAGTGCAGCGACCGCGAGATAGGCGCTGACGACGACCAAGGTGTTGGCGAGCGCGACCCCGGCGAGGTTCTTGAGGGCGAGCAGATCGCCCATCTCGCCGCTCCAGCGCGATGCCGGCCACGCCATGCTCAATACCCACAGCGCCAGCGCGCTGATCAGCAGGCCCGACGCGGCCGCAGACCACGACCGAAACCGCTCTCGGCGGCGAGCTGCAGCGCCTTCCGGAAGCATGCGCTCGGCGAGGTGGCGGAGAGATTCGCGGCCCAATATGTAGGCGGGCTCGATGACGAGGGCGTTCAGCGACCAAAAGCTGCTCTCGGCGAGACGGAACAGCCGCCGGCCGAACAGCCAGCCCATCGCCGCCACGGTGACAAAGAGTGCGATAGGCACGATGCCGATCAGCGCCGGCGTAAGTTTACCGGCGAGCTTACCGGCCCACGCTGCGGCGATCAGCGGCACGAGCCCAACGATCACGGCAGGAACGATGAACAAGATGAGCCAGGCGACGATTAGCTTAGCGAGGCTGATCTCGCCGAGCAGGCTGCCCGCCATGGACAACAGTGAGTTGGACTTGGTGCTCGACGCATCGTCTTCGATGTCGCCGTGCCGCGGATCAACCAACGGCTGCATGCGCCCAATCCTTGAGTAGCCTTGGTCGGCATTTCGAGGCGACCGGCGCGCGATCCTAGCTCACTGGCGACGCTGCTGCATCAGGCACCTACGCTACCCATAACAAGCGCTGGGCGGCGGGCCCTGTACGATCCACGAGCCGACAGCGGATAGCCGCCACGCTGGTGTCACTGTTGCGGCCTACCCGTGCGGGCGTCTGACGCATTCAAGCGGAGGGCGTTATGCGGCACTCACTCATGCTCGTCGCGGCCCTCTGCGTCGCGGTCGGAACCGTTCAAGTTTCGGCGCAGCAAAGCGATTCTCTTCAGGAGCAGAGTGCCTCCGATCTGGCTGGCGCGTATGAGGCCTGGAAACAGGCCAGCGATGCTGAGGAGAAGATAAGCCTCGGCGAACGCGCGCTCGCGCTCGAGCCAAAGGTCGAGGCATGGTCTCTTTCCATCCCGCGTCTACGCCTCAAGGCGGAGCTCTCGGCCGGCCTCGGCACCCTCTACGTCACCCGCGCACGGGGCGTGGCCGCCGACAACCTGGAAACGGCGATCGGATTTCTGCAGGCCGCCCTGGCGACGTGGACGCGCGAAGCCGACGCCCAGGACTGGGCAGGGGCGCACAATGCGCTTGGCATTGCCTACTGGCAGCGCGTTCGCGGCGAGCGTGCCGACAACCAGGAGACCGCGATCGCGCACTTTGAGGCGGCGCTGACCGTCTTCACACACGAGACTGTGCCAGAACAATGGGCGCAGCTGCAGAACAATCTCGCCGCCGTCTATTGGAGCCGCATCCGGGGCGACCGGGCGCAGAACGTGGAGGAGGCGATCGCGCGCTTCGAGGCGGCGCTCGGCGTGTTCACGCGCGAGACGGACCCCGGCCAGTGGGCAGCGGCGCAGAACAACCTCGCCAACGCCTTTGGCAAACGCTTGCGCGGCGACCAGGCGGACAATCGGGAGATGGCGATCGCGCACCTTGAGGCAGCGCTGTCGGTGTTCTCGCGCGATACCCATCCCGACCAGTGGGCGCAGGCGCAGAACAACCTCGCCATCGCCTATCTCGGCCGCATGCGCGGCAACGTCGCCGACAACCAGGAGAAGTCCATCGCGTCGCTCGAGGCGGCGCTCGGCGTGTTCACTCGCGACGCGACGCCCCAGAAATGGGCACAGGCCCGGCACAATCTCGGCAAGACCTATGCCGACCGCGTTCAGGGAGATCGGACCGGCAACCGCCAGAAGGCAATTGCGAACTTCGAGTCGGCGCTCACCGTGTTCACGCGCGATGCCGCCCCCCTCGACCATCTGCGTACCTCACGGCTGCTCGGCCGCGTGCTGCTCGAGTCGGAAGAGTGGACGCGCGTTGCCCCTGTCCATGCGAGCGCGCGCGAGGCGTTCCTGCTCCTGTTCGGACAAGGCGCTTCGGAAGCGGAGGCGCGCGCGCTCATCGCCGATGCGGGTCCGCTGTTTGCCGATTCCGCCTACGCGGCCCTGCAGCGCCGCGAGACCGAAAAGGCCTTTGAGCTGGCCAACGAGGGGCGTGCACGGCTCCTCGCCGTCGCCCTGAAACTGCAGACGATCGATCTCCCCGCCGATCAACGTCTGCGGCTCGATGAATTGCGCGCGGCCATACGGGCCGGACAAGAGGCGGCCGACGCGGCGCAAGGTACCGAGCGTGCCGTCGCTATCGACCGGCTGATCGGCCTGCGCCGCGAGTTGTTCGCCATCGTTGACCAGGGCGGCAAAGGTGGCGGGGCGCGGACGTCGGCGCTGGCCGAGGCACGCCGCATCGCCGCTGCCGGCGGCGCCGCCGTCATGCCGGTGGTGACCGACTTCGGCACCAGGTTGTTGGTCGTGACCGCGGCCAAGACCGGCGAGGATGTCACCGTTGTCGACGTGCCGGGGCTCACCACGATGCGCCTCGCCGAGCTGCTCATCGGACAGAAGGATGCGCCCCACAGCGGCTGGATCGGCGCCTATTTCGTCAACTATATGGATGGCCCCGAAGCGAAGCAGCGCTGGCCCGAGTGGATCGCCGCCATTGACCGCATCGGGCCCGAGCTTTGGGGCTTGTTCGGCGGCAAGCTCGACGCGGCGCTCAAGGAGCGCGGCGTCAAGCGCGGCGCGCGGCTCGTGTGGTTGCCATCGGGCTGGCTCGGCATCCTGCCGCTCGGCCTCGCGCAAGACTCGGCGAGCAAGCGTCGGTTCGCCGACGACTACCAGATCGCCTATGCGCCGAGCCTCGACGCGCTCAGCGCGGGGCAGACACTCATCGCCAACCCGAGACGCGCATCGCTCGCGGCCGTCGTCAATCCGACCGGCGATCTGCCCGGCACCGAGAAAGAGGGCGCGCTCGTTGCCGCCCACTTCGCCAGCGCCGATCGCACCGTGCTCGAGGGCGAAGCGGCAACGCCCGACGCTGTCATCGCTGCCCTCAAGGGCAAGACCCACTGGCACTTCGCCTCGCACGGCACTTTCTCGTGGGCCGACGCGCGCCAGTCGGCGCTGCTCATGCACGACGCAGCGCCGCTGAGCGTGGGACGCCTGCTTGAAACCGAGGGCCTCGGGCGGCCGCGGCTCGTCGTGCTCTCGGCCTGCGAGACCGGCCTTTCCGACATCACCAGCAGCCCCGACGAGTTCATCGGGTTGCCCGGCACCTTCACCGCACTCGGCGCGGCCGGTGTGCTCGGAACGCTGTGGCCGGTCTCGGACGCAGCAACGGCGCTGCTGATGGCGAAGTTTTACGATCTGCACCTGGAGGCAGGTCTTGATCCGCCGGCGGCGTTGAGCGGGGCGCAGGCGTGGCTGCGCGCCGCGACTAGCGACGATCTTAACGGCTATGCCGAGGTCGCGGCGGCTCGCGGACGGCTGCAACCCGCCCAGCTCGCTTCGCTCGCCGAAGAACTGAAACCGACGCATGCGCGCCGCGCCGCGCCGCTCGACGCCACGGCGGCAGGAGGCAATGAAACCGGCGCGGTGCATACTCCATCGCCGCAACGTCCGGCACGTCCCTATGGGCATCCCTATTACTGGGCCGGGTTCATCTATACGGGGCAGTAGAAGAGGCCGGGCAGCAGCGTGCACGCGAACGGGGGGTGGAAATTTTAACCATCATTGCTTTGGCGTCGTGCTGCCAACGGGCAGCCGAATCTGATCCTTGAGCTCCGCGAGATCGACGTACTGATCGGCCTGGCGTCGCATCTCATCCACGACAAGCGCCCCTGTCGCTAGCGTCGAGACTACGGTTACGCGCTTGCCCTCCTCTTGTAGGGCGAAGACCAGGGCCTTCAATTCGGCGCGTCCCGAGAAGAGAATGACGTGGTCCAGCGCCCGCCCAAGCCGGATGGCATCGACGGCGATCTCAACATCCATGGCGCCACTGGCACACGGCTGGCCCGCAATTCTGCGCCTCGTCGCTTTGGTGCTGGTCGAGTAGCCGTTGTACTGAAGCCAATCGATCAGCGGGCGCATCGAGCATTCACCGTTGTCGTCTTCGCTCAGCGTCGCATAGAAAACCGTACGTATCAGTTTGCCGCGCTCCTGGAACAGCGAGCGCAGCCGCTTGAAGTCGACGGAAAAGCCAAGCGCGCGACTGGCGGTTAAGAGGTCCGCGCCGTCGATGAAGATCCCAAGGCGTTCCTGCGGGGAGATGAGCATGGTTGGGGTCCGCAAAAATTGCCTCAACGCCAGACCCGGACCGAAGCTGGCAGGCAGCGCCAACGCCCGGTCCGGACCTGACGGGTGCCGGTTGATTGCAATCAGTGCCGGCCGGCCGCGCTGAAGTCGGGACCCTTGATAAAGATGGGTTCTTCGACATTCGGGAGCACGCGGTCGCTTCCCCCCGCGAGCACGGTGCGCGCAGGAGGGGGTCCTGCCCATCCCCGATTTCGGGGAGACTTCAAGCCGCTATTCCGTAGTTGACAAACCCAGCACTTCTGGCTAATTTGGCTCAACGATCAAATCGCGAGCCACAAGCCCATGTCGATCCTCACTAAATCGCACTTCCACGACGAGGCGGCAGCCTTCGTTGAATTAGAGACGATCCTGTGGGCCGATGGCCCGGTCTGTCCCCACTGCGGCGGCATGGATCGCGTCTACACGCTCAAGGGCGTGCGCTCCAAGCCGAGCAAGAAAAACCCCGAGGGCGTCGAGCGTCACGGTCTGAAGAAGTGCGGCCACTGCCGCAAGCAGTTCACCGTCCGCGTCGGCACCATTTTCGAGGACAGCCACGCGCCGCTGCACAAGTGGTTCCAGGCGATCCACCTGCTGTGCTCGTCCAAGAAGGGCATCAGCAGCCACCAGCTGCACCGCATCCTTGAGGTTCAGTACAACACCGCTTGGTTCATGGCGCACCGAATACGCGAAGCCATGCGCGTTGGAGGCCTTAAGCCTCCCATGGGTGGCGACAGCGGCATCATTGAAGTGGACGAGACCATTTATGGGCGCACGTCGACGCACCCCAAGGGCCGTGCGCGCGGGCGTGGGTTCTACAATGCCATCCACAAGAACGTCGTGCTGTCGCTCGTAGAGCGCGGCGGCACGGTGCGCAGCTTCCACGTCGAGGGCAGCACCATCAGTCAGGTGATCCCGGTCGTGAACGAGAACATCGCCAAAGAGGCGTCAGTCATGACGGACAGCGCGCCAATCTACACCAACAGACTGGGCGACTTTGCCAGCCATGACCGCGTTGATCACAGCAAGGAAGAATACGTCCGCTACGAGGACGGGCGCCCGGTGGTCCACACGAACACGGTCGAGGGCTATTTCAGCCTATTCAAGCGCGGCATGCGCGGTGTCTACCAGCATTGCTCAGAGAAGCACCTGCACCGCTACCTTGCGGAGTTTGACTTCCGCTACAACAACCGCTCGGCGCTTGGCGTTGAAGATACGGAGCGCGCTCTGAAGGCTGTCGCTGGCGCAAAGGGCAAGCGGCTGACGTATCGACAAGCTGACCCGATCAGATAGGTAGTCCAACGCGGGTTATGGGTGACATGGTGGGTGTGCATGGCGGGAATAATTCCATTATTCGACTCCTTTCCCAAGGAGGCGCACCACATCGGCCGCATGTTGGCCGGATACGGCGAACTGGAATTCGAACTGCACTCCTGCTTGGCAAATGTTTTAGATGCGGAGACCGCCCTTCGCGTACTTTTTCGAACGCGGGGTGAGGAAGGCCGATTGCAGATAGCCGACGCGCTCATGCGTAAGCCTTACGCATCAAAAGGGCTCAAAGACCCATACGAAACGATGTTAGGGGCATTTCGCTGGTGCAAGGGTACGCGGAATCGTTACGCACACTGCCATTGGTACCCGCGGGACGACATCCTAATGTTCTACAATTCGGAAGACGCCGCCTCTACCGCTGCGACTGACACCGCTCGCTTCAAACTCTATCCCGTCGACGCGCCTCTGCTAGAGAAGCAAGAGGCATACTTTGCGTACACGCTCGATCTTCTAATATATCTGCGAGACGCTTACCCAAAGGGGGGTGCCTTTGCGTTTGAGAGGCGATTGCCAGAACCGTTAGCACAACCGCTTCCGCATAATCGGCCAAGCTAACTAGGCCACCGGAAGACGCATCGATCAAAGACTGACGCCCGAGACCGAATGCCTCGGGATGCTGGCTGCACCACTCCGCCGCTAGTTTTTGCAGGTCACTCATGACGCGCCCCCGCATGGCGGCACGCCCGCAAATCACCTAGACTGTCGCCATGGCCCAACGCAAAGCGACCACCGACGACGGCAAGAGCCAGCGCCAGAAGTTTATCGACGCAGCCAAAGAGCATGGCGCCGATGCCGACGAGGGCACGTTCCGGCGTGCCGTGCGCACGGTCGCGACGGCTCCCGCCGTCAAGGCCAAGAAGCCTTCCGGCACTCGCAAACGCTGATCTGATCCCGCGCGGGACTAGGCACTGAGGGTTTGGAGCCCCCAGCCCAATAACCCTAGCTCGGCGGCGTGGGTTTGTAAAATACGTAATAACCCTTCAAGCTATCAATTGGAGCCGGATGGCTTGGGCCACGGCATGCGTGCGCTCGCGGACGCCGAGCTTGACCTGGGCCTTCTTCAGGTGGCTCCGGACGGTCTCTTCTCCCAGACCGAGCAGCTGCGCGATCTCACGCATCCGCTTGCCGGAAGCCATAAGACGCAGGACAGCGAGTTCGCGCGGCGTAAGCGAGGAGCTGTTGCCGAGCCGCTTGATGGAGGGAGCAGCCAAGCGCTGCAGACGTATGGCAGCGAAGTTGGCCCCAAGAAAGAGGAGGGCCCGTTGTTCCGGTGTGAGATTGGCGAGAACGTGGCGCGACCAATAGACGACCAGCCAGCGGCCGCCAACGGGGCATGAGAGACGGTCGCGCATGCCGTACTTGAGGGCCAACTCGAATGGCCAGCGATCGACACCGAGTGGCTCGAGCCGCGACATCGTCTCCGACATCGTAAACGGAGCAAGTGCCAGGCGCGCCAGCATCTCGCCCGGCCCAGGCGACTGCCGCATCATGTCGCGCTGCTCTTCCCACCAGCCCTTAGGTGCGCTGTCGTGCACGAAGACGGTCTTTCCCATTTCGAAGCTGCTGAGATCGCCCCACCGTAAAGGCAGCAACAACGCACCGAGCATTCTGATCTTGCACGTGGCGTTCGTGACCTCATCGAGAGCGTTCAGGACCTTCTCGGGCGTATCGAGCGAGTCGACGGAATTCGTATACTGCAAGAGCCGGCAGGAAAGCTCAGAGTTGGCTTGTGTTAGGGGCGCTGCCACTGCTCAGCTCCGAATGCCGATCACCGACTTTGTCGAACGCTCGCAGACCATCTGGTCGCAAGGGCAAGGGGGAGTGGCGACGTGCACCGCTACTTCTTAGCCCCAAATCTGCGGGGACACACTTAAGAAAGGATGTGTAAGGAGGTTTTTTGGGAGCACGCGGCGCCGCATCGCTTCAAGATACGCTGTTCTTTTTCGGCGTCATGCCCACGGGCATTCGCCGAGGGTTGGCTAGTGCTCGCGGAAGGCGCGCGAGAAGCTGTCGAGGATGGGCCGCAGCATGTACTCGAAGAACGTGCGCTCGCCCGTCTTGATGTAGACGTCGGCGGGCATGCCCGGTGTGGGATTGAAGTCGCCGATCTTCTTGTGCACATCGGTTTCGTCGAGCTGCACGCGAACGATGTAGGACTGGTGATGGAAGGGTACGAGGCTGGCCGGCGCCTGCGATTGCTGGTCGGCGATTGCGTCGGCCGACACGTAGACGACTCGGCCGTTGATGACCGGCGTCAAACGCTGATTTAGCGCGGTCAGACGCACCAGCGCCGCCTGGCCGTCGTGCACGTGCGAGATGTCATTGGGGCTGACGCGTCCCTCGATGACGAGCTTGTCGTCGACCGGCAGCAGCTCGAGGATGATGGCGCCAGGTGCCACCACAGCACCGCGCGTGTGGTAGTTCACGCGCACGACGACGCCGCGATCGGGCGCGCGCACGTCGACGCGCTCGAGTACGTCGCGACCCGCGCCAATCTGCTCGCGCACGTCGTCAAGCTCGGTCTCCGTCGCCCGCAGCTCCTCGACCGCCTTCTGCATCGCCGCCGATCGCAGCTCGGAGATTTGCTGTTCGGCGCGGGCGATCCGCTCGCGCGAATCCGCAATGCGGCCCAGAAGCTCGCCGCGGGAGCCAGCCAAGTCAGCCTCGGCGCGTCGCAGCGCCATGACCTCGGTCTTGCGCGCCAGCTGGCGGTCGAGCAGGTCCTGCTTGTCACGCAGCTCCTCGGAGAACAGGGTCAAGCGCTTCTCGACCGCTTGCGTCTGCGCTTCATAGCCGCCGATCGATTCCTTCAACGCCGCAACTTCCTTGCGCAGCACCTGCTCCTCGTCGGCCTGGTTTTGCCGCCGCGCCTTCAATTCCACCTGCTGCCGCGCGAATATCTGCGTGACCTCTGGATCGTCGGTGTAAGCGCTGAGCGCCGCCGGCAGGGTAAAGCCGTCCTTGCCGTCGATCTGGGCTTCCAGACGCGCCTGCGTGGTGAGGAGCCGGTACTCGCGCAGCACCAGCCGTCGCAGCTTGGCCTTGGCGGGCGTGTCGTCGAGGCGGACGAGTGTCTGGCCCGCCTCCACGCGCTCGCCCTCGCGCACCAGCATCTCGCGAATGATGCCGCCTTCCAGATGCTGCACCTGCTTGTTCTGCCCGGTGGCGACGAACGAGCCGGAGGCCACGACCGCGCCGTCGAGTGGAGCGAGCGCCGCCCACAGGCCGAAGCCACCGATCCATGCGCCCAGGATGGCTAATCCAACCAATGTCGGCCGGCGTAGACCATCGGCTACGTGCCGCTGCCAGTCGTCGAGCGCTGTCGGTGTCGCAGTCATGCCGGCGCTGCCTGACTTGCGGCAGCGGTTGGCCGGGCCTCCGAGCTGGGCGGCACCACGCGATGCAGAACCTTCGAGGGCGCACCATAGGCTTCCGGCCGGCCGTTGCGCAGAACCAGCACGCGGTCGACGGAATTCAGCAGCGCCGGCCTCTGGGTGATCACGACGACGGTCACGCCTTTGGCCTTGGCGCGCTGCATGGTCTCGCTCAACGCCTGCTCGCCGACGGCGTCAAGATTCGAGTTCGGCTCGTCGAGGACGATCACCGCCGGATCTCCGAACAGCGCGCGGGCGAGGGCGATGCGCTGCTTCTGGCCGCCGGACAGCGGCGCTCCGCCCTCCTGCAGCACAGTCTCGTATCCTTGCGGGAGTTGGCAGATCATGTCGTGCACGCCGGCGACGACCGCTGCCTCGTAGACCTTCTCGTCGGGCAGGTCACCGCGCATGCGGCAGACATTCTCTCTGATCGTGCCGGGAAACAGCTCGACCTCCTGCGGCAGGTACCCGGTGAAGGTGCCGAACTGGCGACGATCCCAATTGCGCAGCTCCGTTCCGTCGAGGCGCACGTGCCCCGCCGTGGGCGGCAGGCACCCGACAAGCAGCTTAGCCAGGGTCGACTTGCCCGAGCCGGACGGACCGACGATGGCCAGCGACGTTCCCGGCGCGAGGTCGATTGAGACGCCGTTGAGCGTCGGCTCCTTGACGCCGGGCGGGATGTACAGCAGACGCTCGGCGACCACGCGCCCCTTGGGGCGTGGCAGCTGCAGGCGCGGCGGCTCACGTGTGAAAACCTCCACCGCCGCGACGACTCGATTGTATGCGGCATGCGCCTGGACCACGCTGCGCCAGCCCTCGATCATGCCTTCAAGCGGCTGCAAGGCGCGGCTCGCAATGATCGAAGCCGCGATCATCATGCCGCCGGTGATCTCGCCTTCTAGCGCCAGGAAAGCGCCCCAGCCGAGCACGAGGATCTGCGTGATGAGGCGGAGGAACTTGGAGACGCCGGTGATCCAGAAATTGCGGTTCAGCGCGGTGCCCTGCACCGTCAGCGCGTTCGCATGCTCATTTCCCCAGTGCTGAATGCTCTCCTGCAGCATGCCCATCGCATTGATCACCTGCGAGTTGCGCGCCAGCGCCTCGGCACGGTCGTCGGCGCGGGCGGCATGCTGTCCGGCCCGGCCGAGAGGCGCCGAGGTGGCACGCTGATTGAGGAGGGCGATCACGGCCAGAACGGCGCCGGCGATCAGCGCGATTACACCCAGCTGTGGGCTAATGAGGAACACCGCCGCGAAATAGAGCGGTGCCAGCGGCGCGTCGAACAGCAACAGCATCACGGGGCTGGACAGGAAGTTGCGCACCAGATGCAAGCTGCGCACGGTTTCGGCAGGTGCGCTGCCGACGTGCGGGATACTGATGACGCTCGCCAGCAGGTGGCCGCCAAGGATGGTCTCCAGCCGATTGGCAAGCGCACCGAGCACCTGACGCCGGCAGATATCGAGCAGCGACAGCACGGCGAGAAAGGCAACCGCCAGCATCGACAACATCAACAGGGTGTCGATGCTGCGGCTGGTGAGCACGCGATCCGACAATTGGAAGAGGTAGATCGGCACCGTGAGCATCAGCAGGTTCACGAACACCGAAAACGCCGCCACGACGATGAACGTGCGCCGCGCCAGTGCACGCCATTCCTGCAGTGGCATACGTGCTGGTGGTGGCGCTAAATTCTGCGGCTCGTCGGCGATCGAAGGGGGCCCCTGCGGCGATCCAACTTGCTCTGCCGCCCCGGTCCACAGTTTCGCGGTCTCGCCCAGCAGGAAGCGCAGGCGCGCTGTGCGTTGCCGCGCCCCGGCGATCACCGTTTCGATGGCGCTCGCCGCCAACCCTCCGAACGACTGCGAATCCGCCCCGGGTGTTTCCATGGGTTACGCCAGTATGTCGGAAGCCGTCCGCATCACGGCCTGATCGATGTGGAGCGCGTCGGAGGTGCTGTGATCGACACCGGGAAGATGGTTGAACGCCCACGCGTCAAGGCCGCCCGCAATGTCGCTGTCGACGGGGGCTTCGTTCGCGGATGCGCCGGCATCCGAGCCACCGAGGCTCAATGCAATCCCGTAGTTGGTGTACCCGCCGGAATCGGACACGAGCGCGGGGGAATCGGATGGCGCGCCGAAGCTGAAGTTGATTTGGCCGGGCGAGCCGACACCTGGCCCTTGCGCATCGTCATGCCCGCCGTCCAGACCGATGAGCGACGTTGCCGGGCTCAATGCCGGCAGAAGGTGGTCGGTCGCATTGACCAGCGCGTCGCCAAGGTTCCCAAGCAAGCCGCCGACCAATGGCAGGCTCGAGAGGACCTCGGAAATTCCGCCCAGTAGGCCCTGCGCGGCGTCGTTCATATCGAGGCTGAGGCCGAGATCGAGCGGCTCGCCTGATGCATTGAACGCCACGAAGGCCCCGTCGCTCCTTTCTGAGGTAAGGGACGCTTCGTCGGCAGACATCGGATGGCCGAAGCCGCCACCCCCCGCCGCGCCGCCGCCGTGCGCGAACCCATCGGCGATGGGCGCAATCTTCGCCTCGCCGAGTTCGCTCGACAGCGGCGTCGGTGCGTAAGCGGGCAGGGTCGGAGCATGCTGATAAGTTATTGGCTCGGGGGCCTCAGCGGCCGTTGAGACGCTTATATTCGGTAGATTGTTGGCGATTGGTGCGGTTGCGCCGCTCGCGTGGTCCGCACGGCCCAACCCCTCGTCGCCCGCGTGCGCGGAGGTAGGCAAAATCCCATCGCGGCCCGCCATCTCAGCAAGAAAAAATGCCCAGGTGAGGAAGCTCGCCCAACGCCGACGGCCACCTAGGTCACTGGTATCACGCACGTCTCGCGTTGGAATGGGTCCTGCCGTTTCCGAAACACGTCGTGCGTTTGCCGCGGCCGCCATGACACGCTCCATCCTGAAACTAGAGGAATGACCGGCGCGACGATCGCGCCGGCCATCGTTTCGCTAGGGCCGTTAGGTGGTGACGTTGTCGAGCGCCTGACCGATGTCGAGGCCGGCCACGTCGATGTTGAGATCGCCGGTGAGCCCGCCGAGATCGAGCGGCAGATCGGCGCCGCCGAGGAGGCCGCCCAATTCCGCGCCACCGAGGATGTTGCCGAGCTCGGCACCCCCTACGGTCGCATCGGCGACGCCGGGTGCGTGTGCTTCGGCAAGGTTGTCGCCGTTGAGCGCGTCGACCTCGATGCCGCTCGAGCCACTGCCAATGCCGTCGGTCAATTCGCCGAGGAGGCTGCCGCCACCGTCGAGCAGGTTGCCGAGCTCGGCGCCGCCAACCGTCGCATCGGCGACGCCGGGGGCGTTCACTTCAGCGATGTTGGTGCCGTCAAGCGCGTCGATCTGGACGCCTTGGAAACCGTCGGTCGCACCGGTCAGTCCGCTCACGATGCCGCCCAGTCCGTCACCGGTCACGCCATCGACAACACCGGCCACACTGCCGTCGCCGACCGTGGCATCGAGCAGCCCCGGCGCATGCGCGTCAAGCAGGCTTCCCGAATTGACGGCATCGACTTGCACGCCATCGAGCGTGCCGCCGAGGAGGCCACCTACATTGGTATTGGCGTTGATGAGGCCGTCGCCGTCACCGTCGGTGTCGCCCGCGTTGATGCCGACGCCGCCATTCGAGCCCTCGACGCTTCCGATGCCGTCGGCGCTCGAAGTGTCATTGCTCGCGATAGGAGGGGGTGTGTTGGAGCTGGAGCCCGTTGTGCCGTCGTCGGGCGAGGCGTTTGAGGGAGCGTCACTTGACGAAGACGAATCCGACGGCGAGCCACTAAAGCGATAGGCGCCCGGATGGGTGTTTTGTTCCATGGTTCTCCTCCAGTCTGTTGGGCCGGAATTCCGGCGGACCCCCGAATTGATCCCGATCGCCACAGAGCGATGCCTGACGGGGTGACTGGTGGAGCAAATGGCTGGTTGGTTTATCGCGTTCCTGTGCAACCCGAGTTAGGGTTCAAATGGAGTGCAGGCGATCGGCGCATTTCGTTTCAGTTTAAAGGAATGGAAACCGTGCCGCGAGCATAGTCCCCCCGTCGCGCGCGTGGACTCAAGGCCGACATTCCGAGCCGGATGAAAGGGGGACTACACCATATGTCCCACCTTTGCTGGCGCTCAGTGCACGGATTTAGCATGCTGGGTCACGCATCCCTGCGTGTGCATGCATTCGGGTTTGGTAAATGACGGTACATGCTGAACTCGTTGCCGCCCGACGTGCTCCCGCATCCGCGGTCGGAGTCAAAGTCGAGATCGCATCCATCGCCACCGCCGTACCGAAGTACGTGACCGGACAGGAAGAGGTCTCCGAGCGCGCCCACAAGATCTATCCGCAGTACGCCCGACTCGATTCCCTCTACACCAATACCGGCATCGAGCGGCGCTACTCGGTCGAACCGAAAGAGTGGTACCTCCGGACCCACACCTGGGAGGAGCGCACCGAGACGTACCAGCGCAACGCCCTCGACCTCCTCGAACAAGTGGCGGTGCAGGCCGTGGCGGAGGCCGGGCTCGCCTTGCGCGACATCGACACGATCGTCACCAACACCATCACCGGCCTCGCTATCCCGACCCTCGAAGCGCGGTTGATGAACCGGCTTGCGTTCCGCCCCGATGTGCAGCGCTTGCCGATGTTCGGGTTTGGTTGCGGGGGTGGTGTTGCCGGGCTTGCCCGTGCCGCGCGCATGGCGCAGGCGCAACCGGGCTCGAACGTGCTGTTCCTGACGATCGACCTATGCTCGCTTTGCCTGCGCATCAACGATCCCAGTCTCACGATGTTTGTCGCCGCCGCGCTGTTCGGCGACGGGGCAGCCGGGGTCGTGTTGCGTTGCCCCGGCGGTACGCAGGAAGCTCGCGGCCAAGATGGTCCCGTGCGCGCCCGCATCGGTGCCATCGGCGAACACTTCTGGTCGAAAACCGAGCACATCATGGGCTTCGACATCAAGGACGACGGCTTCGGCATTGTGTTGAGCCCGGAACTTCCCACCTTGATGCGCGAGCGGTTGGGCGAGGGACTAATTCCGTTCTTTGTCCGCGAAGGGCTCATGCCGCAGGACTTCGCCGGCTTCCTCCTGCATCCCGGCGGCAGCAAGGTGCTCACCACGGTGGAAGATACGCTCGGCATCGAGCGTGACCGCCTCCGCTACTCCTGGAAGGTGTTGAAGGAGTACGGCAACATGTCGTCGGCGACCGCGCTGTTCGTCCTCAAGGAAGCTCTGGCCGACAAAGCCCAAGGACGATTTCTGCTGGCGGCATTCGGCCCCGGGTTCTCCGGATACTTCATCGTTCTCGATCTCTAGGCCGTGACTGGCGAGCGTACGAGCGTGAGTGAAGTGACGTTCACTGAGCGCTGAGCGTTGGTCACCCCGTCCGGGCGCTCGCCGATGCGCAGCGCGATGAGCAGGCCGGACGGCCGATTGCCGATACAGCACCGCCATTGGCATGCGATCGTTCCCTGGCCGTCAAACACGACAGTCGAATCAGATGTAAACTGCGCCTCACGCGGTTGAGCGATCGCTCGACTACACGCGAATTTGGCACGCGTAGCGCATCGGTTGCGGAGCGGGCAATGGGAGCGTGACATGCGACCTTGGACTGTCAGTCTAGCTTCAGCTGCCGTAGGTTTCGGATTGGGCTGGCTTACGCGGCCCCTGGTCGAAGGGCGAGGCGCGTCGCTTTCGATAGACGAGGTGATCCACCACGCGCTCGTCGACGAGGATCGACTCCTCCAGGCAGCTGCGCATCTGACCATCGCGCACGTCACGATGTTCGGCTTGGCGTGCGCCCTGTTGGGATATGTCGCGGCGCGAATGAGCAGCTGAACTCAGCCACCCCGCCCCGACCACTGCAGATGGCCTCTCAGAAAACAGTGGGCAATGTCGATCGCACGGCAACTGAAGCTGGTTCGCTATCCAGGAAGGGCGATGCTTGTCCGCTCGAACTAGTGGCGGATCAGATAAATGGCGCAAGGCGTCGCGCTGGCAGATCGCATCAGAGCTGAAAAGCTCAAAGAGCAGATACGCGTGCTCGAGAAAGAGCAGGGCGAGATCGCTGCTCGGTTTGCAAGTTACGACACCAGTTCTGCAACAGAGCGCCGCGCGGCCCATCTCGCCTTTGCCGAAAATCGCGCAATGATTGGCCGGCTCAGTCAGGAGCTGCTCAGGCTCGTGTGCATCTAGGGCGCCGCTGCAGATAGCGCACGCCTCAGGCGAGCGCAGCGCTACGCCGAAAGATGTAGCCGGTGCCGGAAGGTGTAGTAGCGGCATGGCTCGGTCATCTTGTGGCCGTCGCTGCCGATTGACTAGCCTTGGCGCACGTTCGTTCTCGAAAGCCGTCCGAGAACTGGCCGCAAGGCGCGGGGTCATGGTCGCGCGTGTAGTTCGATCCATGAATTCATCACTGCGGCCATCAAGAGGAGAGGAATCGGCCCCTCCGCAAAGTTCGAAATGAGCCGTAACACAGCAGAGTTGGGTCCCATGCAGGAGCAGTACATTTCCGCTCGGATACCGACGCCCGTCCAGGCGTCGAACCATCAGCCAGAAAACTTCCTCGTCACACATGCGGACATCAAGCGCTTTATCAAGCGCTACTCGTCGCTGCTTAAATGGTCCACGGCCATCGGTATCTTGTTGGGCGCGGCCTATGCGTGGTCGGCTGTCCCCCTGTACACCGCCCATGCTCAGATCATCATCGATCCGAGCCTGCCTAAGTCACTTACGGACGCGCGCGACAACATCTTTGGCCTCGACAATGCGCAGGTGGAGAGCCAGATCCAGGTGATCCGCTCCGAGAGCATCGCCCAGGCCGTCGTCAAGAAGCTGAAGCTCAATGAAGACCCAGCATTCAGCGGCGTCTCCTCCTCGATACTTACCTATCCATTTCGACTGTTAAATGGGGCTCCCGAGCCGGATGCCCTCGCCCGTGAACGCCTGGCGTTGGCACGCTACAAGAATGGCCTGGAAGTGCGGCGTGTCGGGCTCTCCTACTCCATCGACATATTCTACAGCGCGCCGCACCCCGATCTCGCCGCCAAGTTAGCCAATGCTACAGCCGATGCCTACATCGCCGATCAAATCAACGCGCGCGGGCTAGCAGCGCGCCAGGGCGGCCTCTGGCTGGAGGAGCGGATTGATCACTTGCGCAAGGAGATGAATGCAGCGGCTTTGCAGGCGCAGGAATTTCGCGCCAAGCGCGACTACCGCATTTCGCCCAGAGCTGGTGCGGAGGGGCTCCCAGCTGCTCCCCGCGAGCCTGTCGAAACCCGTCAAAATACTCTCGAAGAGCTCGATTCCACGGCTCAGACGTTCCGGCGCATCTATGAGAGCTACCTATCCGCATATACGGAATCTGTACAAAAGCAGTCCTATCCCATCAGCAACGCCCGCGTGATCACCGAGGCTTCGGCGCCCACCACCAAGAGCTACCCACGGACCAAGCTCATCTTGCTATTCGGCGGCCTGATGGGTGCACTGGCCGGCTTCGGCATAGCCTTCTGCCGGGCACAGCTCGACCGTAGCGTCGCGGGTGCGCGCCAGGTTCGCGACGAGCTCGGGCTCGAATGCCTCGCCATGATCCCGAGTTTCGTAGACCTCCGGCCTCCGTCGCCGGTGACGCGTCTCAGCGCCGGACTGGCGCTGGCGCAGCGGCCGTCTGACCTCGTTCGCCTTCTCCAGCGCGGAGCGAAGTCGATCGTCGGGCGCGTGAATGCCTGGTTTATGGGGTCTGCAACGACCGAAGAGGCAGCTCAAGAGACCAGCCGCGCGGACCTCTTGTCGGTCGTTACCTTGCCCTTCTCCATTTTCAGCCACGCCATGAAGCGGCTGAGGACAGCCATCGCGATCGCCGCTCGAGGCAGGCAGCTACGGAGCATTGCCGTTACCTCGACACTTCCGGGCGAAGGAAAGTCGACGATCGCGGCAAACTTGGCCGCACTGTTCGCGGCATCGGGCGTACGCACACTTCTCATCGATGGTGATATGCGTAGGGCATCATTGAGCCGCGCCTTTGCGCCGGACGCGGAACAGGGGTTGCAAGAAGTCCTCAATGGTGAGTGCGCGCTGAAGGACTGTATCGTCCGTGTCGACGGCAGCGACTTAGATCTGCTTCCGCTCAGCATCGCGGGACTGACCAATTCGCCGGATGCGGCGCCGACAGTCGAACTTGCCGAGCCGTTGCTCGCCGAGATGCAGAAATCCTACGACTTCATCATCTTCGAGCTTCCACCGCTCAGCGCGAGCCTCGACGGCCTCGCCGTCAGCTCGCTGGTGGATGGCACAATCGTCGTTGCCGAGTGGGGCCGCACACCCTTGCCGCTGCTATCTGAATCCATTCATTTGCTGCGTAACGCAGGGGCCAATATCGCCGGTGTGGTGATCAATAAGATCGATACATCGACCCCCGATAACGGCGATCTCGCGGGCAACTACTTCAGCTACTCCTACGCGCCGGCAAACGTCGAACGTCTGCGCTGATCCGATGCAGACGGACTTGCGCTGACTTGGCGCCTCTTTGCCGCTAACGCCGGTCCGGCAGGGAGACGTCAGCGGATGCGGTTGGCGAGGAGTCCGTCAGATCACCCGATACCCGCGGACGGGGATACTTGCGCGGCTGCTCGACGATGATCGTGTCGCCGGGCTGCACCGCCTGGTCCTGCGAGACCACTTGCTCGCTCGATTTGCCGCCACTCCGCCTGACGATCGTGAAGACGGGTTGCGCTTCCTGCCCCTCCTCCGCCACCAGGGCCTGCGGAGCCAGGACCTCGGACTCGTGCAGGAGGCTGGCCGATGTCTCCATTCGGCTGCTCAGCTCATCAAGACGCGATTGCGACTTCTGCAGCTCCGCTGAGAGTTCAGTGTTGCGCTTGGCGAGCAGCTCGGCCAGTGCGACCTTGGTCTTGCTGCCCTCCTGACGCGCCCGCATCAGGTTCGTTTCGAGGCGTAGTCTGTCTCCATCCACCTGCGCCATGTTGCGCTCCAGGGTTAGCTTGCGCGTAGCGGGGGTGAGTCCCTTCTTGAAAAGATCCTGGACTATCTGCAGCTCGGTGCGGACGGAGGCGACCTCCGTTTGGTGAACCTCGAGCTGCTTCTCGAGCGAGGTCGCCTCCTTCTGAAGAAACGCCTCCAATTGCCGAAGTGCCGTCACCTGCGTGCGATACGCCTCGCGCCGCATGTCGAAAACCAGCTTTTCCTGGTTCAAGACGCGATTGAGCTCGGGCGTGACGAGGCGTCCCTCCAGTTCTGCCGGCCATTTCAGCGTGGCTGCGTCTGCAAGCTCGGCCTGCAGGCGCACCATACGGGCACGTAGAGACTGCGATTCCAGAGCGTAGGAATGAAGGTCGCCACGCGCGGCAATCGCTTCGCGTTGCAGGCGGGCGGGAGAGGTGCGGGGGCGTCCGCCGGCCAGGGCATAGGCCTCGAGCACGTTGAGGTCGGGGCGGTAAGGATATTCCCCAGGCTTCTCGACAGCGCCGACGACGTAGAAGGGCCGGAAGTGCACGATCTCGACGGTCACGTCAGGGCTGGCGACAAGACCCATACGATCCCTGAGACGCTCCCCCAGATCGCGTTGCAGCTCTGTCGTAGTCTTGCCATTCGCGGGCACATCGCCTAGCAGCGGGAGAGATAAGCTGCCCGAGCCGCTCACAACGTAGTCGGCCTTAAATGCGGTCCATTCATATACTTCGTCGCGCGAAGGCCGCCACTCGTAGACTTTCACGCGGACTTGGTCCTGCGGTCCGAGCTTGTACTCGGGCTCAGGAGCCTGAGGCGCAGCATCTCGCGCAACGGTGCGGGTAACGGGTAGCGCGCACAGGCAAAGCGCCACGACGAGGATTGATCGTGTGAGTTTCTGCATTGTCACGTCTCTGATCCTTTTGCGATGAGAGGCTGGGCCGCGGCGTTCGTCTTCCCGCGCTGGCGGCAACCAGGTTTCGGCCTGAGCCAAGTCTATCGGGAGGCCCCTCTCCAGCGAGCACGCACAAAAGGTTGAAGCCCGTGATGGGTGAATGCCCAGCGATCAAACTTCCTACCACTTCCGCGCGCGAGCCCTCGCACAAAGGCTTATCTCCGACCTCCTTCCAGCGCGATCTTGAGCCGAGTTGCTCGCCCTACCTCCGTTGGTCGGCTTGCTGATCCGAACGTCTCTAAAATACTTTCCATCGCAGTTTCGGCTTCGTCGCAGAATTGCGGCTAGTCGCCGGAGCGCGAGGGGAAGAAGCCCATGGTGGGGTCGATGAGACGCGGAAATGGATAGCGTACTTGGCGGGAGCCGGCACAATTCGCAGATTGCCGCCGGGATGCGCATAGCCATCGTGCATGATTGGTGTCCAGACTTTCGTGGCGGCGAAAGGGTTCTGGCCGAGCTCTGCAAGCTCTTCAAGACCGCTGAGGTCTTCACGCTATTCGACTTCCTTCCGGATGAAATCAAGCAACAGCACTTCGCCGGGGTCACCTTCCATACCTCGATTGCCAATCGGATTCCGAAGGTCAGAAAGTTCTACCGAGCCCTATTTCCGATCTGCCCGTTGCTGATCGAACAGTTCGACGTCACCCAATATGATGCGGTCATTTCCTCTTCTGCGGCTTACGCAAGGGGAGTGCTGACGCGCCCTGACCAACCCCATCTGTGTTACGTGCATAGCCCGATCCGCTATGCGTGGGATGAGCAGTTTTCCTACCTTCAGCAGGGCAACCTTGGCTTCGGTCCCAAGGGGCTCTTGTTCCGCTACCTCATGCACCGGCTGCGACTATGGGATACGCGCACCGCGCACGGGCCGGACCTCATGCTGGCGAATTCCAGCTACGTGCGGGCCCGGATAAGGCGGGTCTATGGCCTCGATGCTCGCGTCGTCTTCCCGCCGGTGGATGTTGACGAAGCGGCACTCTGTACGGACAAAGACGACTACTACGTCACGGCCGCCTTTCTCGCTCCGTACAAGCGCACGGACCTTGTCATCGACGCCTTCAATGCCATGCCGACCCGAAAACTGCTCGTAGTCGGGGATGGGCAGCAGGCCGCCAAGCTCAAGGACCGCGCCGGCCCGAACATCTCGTTCGCCGGATATCTGCCGCGCGCTGAGTACATCGAAGCGGTGTCGCGAGCACGCGCGCTCGTTTTCGCCGGATGCGAGGACTTCGGCATCGCACTGGCCGAGGCGCAGGCTTACGGCACCCCTCTCATAGCTTTCGCGCGCGGCGGGGCGATGGATATCGTGCGGCCACTTGGCAGGACCGGCGAGCCAACCGGCGTTTTGTTCGAACACCAGTCGGTGCAGTCCGTCATCGATGCGGTGAAACGATTCGACGTCAACGCCGAGCAAATCCAGCCGCTTGCGTGTCGAAAGAACGCGATGCGTTTCAATCCCGAGCGGTTCGCACGCGAAATCTACTCCGCTTTCGCTGCGACAATGTCCATGCATGAACCGTCTGGTATCGACGCGCACGTCAATCAAATTGCCGCAGAGTGATCGCATCCTGTTCAACAACAAGGAAACAAAAGGGATGTCGTCGTCGACCCAACACAAACCGCCAAGCCGTCCTGCGCGAGCGCTGCCAGCGCGCGAACAATACCCTTGGAATCTTGCCCTGCTGCTAGTCTGAAAGGCTTGGCGTGTTCTTGGATAATAAGAGTACCGCAAGAGGCTATATGCATTGGCAGGCTGCATCGTTCAGTACAACGGGGCCGCATGCCCTAGGGACGACGGGCTTGCGTCTTCGCACCCGCGCGGAGGAAGGGCGTTGCACGACCTTGCAGGTGCGACTTTGGTATCCAATTGACCAGACGGAGCCGACGCGCGCGCGCGCACTTGCACAGTTCCTGTATCGTTTGCGGCATTTTCGTTTGGCGCCGGCATGGCATGGAGCCGAGCCCACGCGCGAGTTGGGCCGCTTACCCCTGATAACGTATGTGCACGACATCGGCGGTCGCCACGAGGCAAATTCTCATCTGCTCGCCGATCTTGCCAGTCACGGTTTCGTATTGGCCGCGATACACGATCCCTTCGGCCGCCGCATTTCGCAATACAGCCTTCGACGATCCGAGCCGTCGACGAGCGACGGTGAGCAACGATCACTGGCTCATGGCGTGAAGACTGCGTCGGTCCTGCTCGATGCACTCGAGGAACTGGAGCAAGGTGACCGGACAGTCTGGGGCAACTGCATCGATTTGAAGAATGTCGGTATCATGGGATATGCGCTTGGCGGGGCGGTTGCCGCAGAGGCCACTCATTCCGACAAGCGATACGTGGCGGCTGCAAATCTGGCAGGACCAATCAGCGCCCGCCTGGTGACTGTGCCCTATTTGGCAATGCTCCCAGACTTCCAGAGCGCACATCCGACATCGTCGCTGCCTGCGCCGATCAACGCCCGCGAGGCTCTGCACTATCGACGCGCCCGCCATCAAGCGCGCCTACCCCAAGGGCACGTCATTCAAATCGAGGGGACGCGCAAAGAACACTTCGGTGGGTCGATCGGCAGTGCTTCGATAGTGCCCGGTACTCAGCAGCCGGTCGATCCCCCGAAGCACGCGCGGACGATCGTCGAAGCTTACACGGCGGCTTTTTTCGGCACGTATCTGCAGAATCATAAGCACCCGCTTATGTACGTAAGACACTCGCCATACTCGGAGGTGCGCTTCCTGCCGCCTTCCACACCGCGCCGCATCGACTGGCCACCAGGGGCGACGCAGTAACTTTAAAAAGTCTTTCCCAACTTCCGCCGTCCCACTTTACGCGCGTATCCCGCCGACTAGCCAAAAGGGGTACACGCACAGACTTGCCAAGCCAACGAGAAGTACTCTATTCTTAACAAATGCTTACGCCGATTGCTTAAATCACATTCGGATTGGTAATCGCCAACCTGGAATGTCCCAGCCCCGGGTGGAAGATCATGACGAGCCAGCTCTTCCGCGAATACGACGTCGAGGGGACCGTTAGCGGAGATAAGGTTGATACTTCTAATCACACACCTTCTCGCAACGGGTCGGCACTGAAGAGCCTGCCGATTGCCATCATAAATCGGCAGCTGCTCTCCAGTGAGTGCCTGGCACGAGCCATCTGCAGCAGCACTGATCTGCAAGTCTTGAGTTTCCCCACGCTTGACGATTGGCTGCACCAGCAGGTGCCCGTCTCGCTACTTGTTCTGTGCCAGACGCGGCTGACTCAGGCTGAAGCTATGAAGGAGATCGAGCGTTTGGCGGAGCTCTCCGCTCAATCGATCAAATGTCCGGCGGTCATACTTTCCGACAACGAGGACCCGGATCTGATCGTTCGCATGCTCGGTCGCAACATCCGAGGCTATATCCCAACGAGCCTGCCGATCGACATCGCGATACAGGCGATGGAGCTGGCTCGTGCCGGCGGCGTTTACGTCCCTGCCAGCAGCCTCATCGCTGCGCATCGGGTGCAAGAAGATCCTTCGGCGGCTACCCACAAAGCCAACGGCATGTTCACCGCACGCCAGGCTGCGGTCGTCGAGGCGCTCAGGCGCGGCAAGGCAAACAAAATCATCGCCTACGAACTCAACATGCGCGAGAGCACCGTAAAGGTGCACGTTCGCAACATCATGAAGAAGCTCCACGCCACGAATCGGACCGAGGTTGCGTATCTTGCCACCCGCCTGCTCAGCGGCGAGGAAGTCACACGCTAGCCCGAGCTCGTGATCGACGACGACGGATGTGAGTCTGAACCCATCCGTCGTCCTCCCGCCTCCCAAAGCATGTACTCCGCGCACTGAGCCTACTTCGTTTGGGCGCCTTGTGACGGCGCGCAGTATTGCGGGAAGATCGCACGGGAAAATTGCTGCGGCAGCTAAATCCGTGTCCGAACGAACTTACCTTTTGCAAGAAGTCGGAAGCTGCGAAGCCGCTGCTTGCGGTGACGCATTGGCGATCACGTTGCGCGATGATGCGCGACATCGCGAGTTCGTAACGACGGAGCAACCGAGCGACGCACGTGCGAGCCAGTGGCTGCTTCGGCAATCGGCTAACGAGCCTGTCTTCGCGCCGCGCGAGTCAGACCGCCTGACGCTCGAGCCGAAGCTTTCATCTATTGCAACGACCACGGCACGGTTGAGCAGCAGGCCTATTGGCGGCCTAACCAAGCGAGCGCTCGACATCGCCGTCGCGTCGGTGGCTTTGGTGCTGCTCGCACCGCTACTGCTGCTTGTGGCTCTATTGATCCGACTGACCATGGGCAGCCCGGTCATCTTCTCACACGCGCGCCTAGGCTATGGCGGACGTTCGTTCGCGTGTCTGAAGTTCCGCACGATGGTCAACGACGCGGACACGGCCCTGCAGGATCACCTCGTCCATAACAGTGCCGCGCGGGAGGAATGGCAAATCGATCGCAAGCTGCGTATCGATCCCCGCGTCACGCGTCTCGGAAGCATCCTGCGGCGCTCGAGCATTGATGAATTGCCTCAGCTTTTCAATGTTTTGATGGGGCAGATGAGCTGCGTGGGTCCGCGTCCGATCGTTGCCGAAGAGATACCTCGCTACGGCCTGGCTTGGGAGGACTACACCAAGGCAAGTCCGGGTATGACGGGGCTCTGGCAGGTGAGCGGGCGCAATCGCTTGAGCTACCGCACCCGCGTCGCCCTCGACCGTAGGTACGTGCGCCGTTGGTCGGCGATGCGCGACGTATGGATTTTAGTGCGGACAGTTCCCGCCGTGCTGCGGACGGAGGACACCGCATAGCCGCGGGTCACCCGTGGGGCAGGAATCGGCCGCGGCCCAGCTGCTCAACGACGCGTTGATAGCAGGAGACCGACAAGGTAAGCGGATTGCTGCACCGCTAGTAGCAGGACCAACACGCCTATCGCCCGCAGCGGCGTCCAGTCGAAGATCACGGCGACTGCGATGGTGCCAACGACGACCAGCAACGCAAGGACTAGCATCACCGTCACCTTATAGCGCATCCCCGCTAGCAGGCCGATCCCCGCAGCAGCAAGGCATGCCCACAACAAAGTCGGCCCTCCGAGCGTCCAGGAGCTACGAGTCTCTCTACGGGACAATCTGCTGCTCTCCCGGCGATTTGCAATAGCAATCGCGGTCTACCGACCTAGACAGGCTTTCCGCTCTGCAACTTGCACCGGGCAGCACTTGGCACGCTCCCTGAGGAGCCGATCTTTAAAATGTACTCCGGCTCGATCCGGCCCAGCATTGCGTGCGACGCAGCCAAGAAGTTTCCCCTGAGGCGCCCCCACCTATCCACATGCGCCTCCTGCCATAGGCTCCTGATCAAGTTCGCGATTACGTTGCGGATCATGAGGTTCATCGCGAATGAAAAGGGCACGGTCCCCTTCCTCACCAAATAGATCGGGTTCATCACCTGCGAATACCCGAGCCGCTCGCCGCTTACCCGGCCCCCCGACCTCACCCCCAGGTGTACCCCCAGTACGTGCCGCAACTCGACGACACGCCCATTGCGGCGAAGCTGGCTGGTAAAGTCGATGTCCTCCAGCCAGCCATACAGCGGCAGCCGTTCGTCAAATCGCAATTTGCCGACCACACTGGCACGGACGGACATGTTGCAGCCGTAGGCGCCCACATGCTCGACCACGAGGGGCTCCTGAGGACGATCGGTGGCAGAGCGTAGCGCCGCGAGCCCTGTTTCCCAGTCGAGCCCAGTTCCCCGTGCTCCGTCGGCCACGACGTGCCCCATGACAACCGACCAATTTGGGTTGGTTTGAAATGCCGCGGTAACCTGCGCAAGGTAGTCGTCGGCGGGAATGAAATCGTCGTCGAAGAAGCTGACGATATCCGCTCGGCCCAATGCCAGGTCCAGGGCGGTGTTGCGCTGGACCGTTGATCCGATAGGGCCAAAGACGTGCGTTACAGCGAACCGGCGCCCTTCGTAGGGATCGACGTGCGATGCATCCGGCGCAGAGATGATTACTTCATCGGGCGGGCGAGTCTGCGATTCTAGGTAGCGCACGAGTCGACCGACCTGCGCCCTTCTGCCAAGGGTCGCTATGATCACGATAAGCTTCATGGGCGCTTCTTGCCGGTCCTGGTTCACTCCCGACGAAGGCCGGGCGGGGACAGGCTAGGTCCTCGCGGCCCTAAGCGCATTCTCCGAATTGGTCTTAGGCCTACCTAAAGAGAGCTAGCTGGCGTGCGCCGCGTGAAGGCCAATCGGTGTTAACCACCGAGACCGTCGAGCGTTCTGGTGTGTACCACAAATGGCGTGGTTACCAGGGGCACCGGCGGTCAGTACCATTCACGTCTGAGGAAGCCGTCGCGGCCGGGCTGCGCGATACCCGCGAGCCGAAAGCGCAGTCGAGTAGTCACGTCAGATGAGTCTCGTCAGTCGGTCATTCTTGAGCTCAGCTCGCGTCTCCGGCGCCCGGACAGGGCCCCTCAGCTCCCTAACGCGGGTTGCCAATCTGTGGTCGGGATACCGCCAAGGTAAGGATCGTTCTCGATCGGTCCGGCATTGGGCGATCAACGGGGATTACGTCGCACTCCGGCCGACCGGCGTCGCACGCTATGCCCGTGAGGTCACGCTACAGCTCGATGCGCTCATGGCCGAGCGGCACCCGCTCACGCGCGGCCTGCATCTCGAGCTGATCGTCCCTCGTAAATCCGATACCGGCCTGACACACATTCCCACGCGCCTCGTTCGCGAGTTCAAGTATCCGAGGCTGCCGCAGTTCTGGGTGCAGGCCCAGCTACCGTTCTACGTGAAGGGGGGGCTTCTCAGCTTCTGCAATCTGGCACCGGTCACCGTGAGCCGGCAAATTGCCTGCATTCACGACCTCCACACGCGCCTGATGCCCGAAAGCTTTGGGCGCCTGTTTCGGTTGGTCCACCGCATCATCCTTCCCCTTCTCGGACGGCGGGCTGCGCGCATTACGACGGTGTCGGGGCTGTCACGCCAGCACCTGGCCGATTACGGCGTCGCGCCGCAATCAAAGATCGTCGTAACCTATAACGGTGCCGATCACGCCAAACGGTGGGTGGCCAGCCGATCGCGCCTGGTAGACGCCTCTACGCGGCCCTACGTGGTCTGCCTCGGGCGCGACCTTAGGTATAAGAACACCGAGCTCATGGTTCGGCTCGCACCGTTTCTCGACGAGATGGGCTTGGATCTTTTGATCGCCGGCGATGTCGATCTGTCGGCGTATTGTCGCGACGGTGCGCGCCCTACGGACAATGTCCGGCTGCTGGGTCGTATTGATGACGATGAGTTCGCCCAGGTCCTCAGCCGGGCGCTTTGCTTCCTGTTCCCCTCGCGAATTGAAGGCTTCGGGCTGCCGGCGATCGAAGCAATGGTGCACGGCTGCCCTGTCGTCGCGTCGACGTCACCGTGCCTACCCGAGATTTGCGGGGACGCGGCACTCTTCGCCGATCCGGACAGCATCGGCGAGTGGTTGGAGGCCATAGCGAAGCTGAGAGGCGACAGGGCTTTGAGAGCTCAGCTTGTCGACAAAGGCGTTGCACGCGCCGCCGCCTATTCCTGGAGGAAGATTGCCGAGCTCTACCTTAAGCTCATGGCCGAGGTGGATGGCGTTGAGCATCTCGGACTTCCCTCTACGCATGCGCTGGTCAGCGCCCAGCACGGATAAGGGTTGAGATGCCAAGCGTAGATATTGTGGTGCCTTGCTATCAACACGGTCGCTTCTTGCGCGACTGCGTAGAAAGCGTCCTATCGCAAGACGTGGAGCAGCTGCGCGTCATTATCATCGACAACGCATCGACCGACGATAGCGTCTCAGTTGCGCACGACCTTGCCCGCGAGGACGCTCGCGTTGAGATTGTCGCGCACCCGCGCAATTTGGGGTCGCATGCTTCGTTCAACGAAGGCATCGATCTCGCCTCCGCTGACTACGTCATGGTGCTTTGTGCGGACGACATCCTGTCGCCGGGCAGCCTTCGCCGGGCGGTGACCATCATGGAGCAGCACCCGGAAGTAGCCTTCACCCATGGTACAGACGTCCATTGGCGCACGCATGAGCCGCTTCCGGATCTCAGCACCGCCGACAACTCGTCGTGGCACATTCAATCGGGACACGATTTCCTTTTGGATCGCTGCCGGGCGCCGGAACTCTACCTTGCATTTGGGATGGTTCTTGTACGGACCTCGGCGCAGAAAGCCGCGGGCTACTATCGGCCGGCGCTCCCGCACTCGGACGATTTCGAAATGCTGCTGCGGTTGGCATGCCTCGGCGCAGTTGCATTCACTCCAGCCGTGCTGGGAATCAAAAGAATTCATGGCGAGAACCGAAGCCAAGAGGCGCTGGCCGCGCGGTGGCTTACCATCACCCGGCTGCACGCGGCGTTGGAAAGCTTCTTCGGCCACGAAGGGAAGCGGCTGCACGATTGGCCCCGACTGCGTTTGCTGGCTCAGCGCAGTCTTTGCGAGCGTGCCTATTGGTGCGGGGTGAAGGAGCTTGTGCGCGGTCGCAAGGATGCATTCAGCTTCTTCAAGCTAGCCTTCCAGCTCGATCCGCGTGTCGCCCTCATTCCGCCGCTTGGCTATTTGGCGCGGTTTGATTGGAGCGCCATGTCGTTCCGCAATTGACCCTTCCCGAGGGCGATGCCCAACCGGTTCGGCGCATATGAGACGACCCTGTGGAGATTCTGCAGTGCGTAAGGCATTCGCGATAGTTCTGGCGCTCGCCATCGTCGGCGTTGCGCCTCGGCATGATGTCTCGGGTGCTGCGGCAGCTGGAGAGGCGACGGGCACCTTGAGTCACAGCGCCGATGCCTTTCTCAGCTCGGTCGGCATAAACATTCACATCGATCAAGGCTACGCGCCGCAGTCTTACGTAGAGCCGCTCAAATACCTGGGCGTCCGCGCCGTGCGCACGGGCGCCGGGCGTGTGACTGGCTCTGTTTATGTCGCACGGCGCACCGGCGTGCTCGTCGACATTTTTGCCAACGGTGGTCCCGTCGACAGCTTCATGGCGGCAGCCCGGCAGCTCGCCGCGGCCAACGCCCTCCTGGCGCTGGAGGGGCCCAACGAACCAAATAACTTCCCGCTCACCTACGATGGCAAGAGAGGTGGCGGATCCGGCACGTGGCTTCCGGTAGGCGAGTTCCAGCGCGACGTCTACGCGGCAGTCAAGGCTGATTCCGAGCTCCGCAATTTTCCGGTCTTCTCGCCCTCTGAGCCCGGTGCTCAGACGGACAACGTCGGCCTGCAGTTTCTGACCATTCCCGAGGGAGCGGATGCGCTGCTGCCGCCAGGGACGCCATTCGCCGACTTCGCCAACGTCCACAACTACGTTATCGGAAACGGTGAGAGATACGGGGACAACCAAGCTTGGAATGCTGCCGATCCGACGTTGAACGAGCGTTGGGACGGGCTCTACGGCAATTTCGGTGTAACTTGGGGCAGGGGCTACAAGGGATACACCAACGAGGCGCTCGCCACACTGCCGAGAGTCACGACGGAGACCGGTTGGGACAGTGTGCGCGGCCCGGGCGGAGAACGCACGCAAGGCACCGTCCTGGTGAACACCTACCTCGCCCAATATAAGCGAGGCTACCGCTATACATTTATCTATCAGCTGCGCGACGACGAAGGGGGACAAGACCACTTCGGCGTCTTCGACAAGGATTCACGCCCCAAGCCGGCCGCCACCTTTATCCATAACCTGACGGCAATCCTTGCCGATCGCACTCCGATCGCACACCCGGGTCGTCTCAACTATTCGATCCCTAACCAACCGGCCACCGTGCACGATTTGCTTCTGCAGAAGAGCGACGGGACGTTTGCGCTTGTCGTGTGGGGCGAGAAGGTTACCGGTGCGGATAGCGTAGTGGTGGATCTCGGCGGCGAACGCGCCTCCGTCAAAGTGTATGACATCACCGTAGGGACTGAGCCGATCTCGACCCTGCGCAATGCGCGATCGGTTCCCGTGTCGCTAAGCGATCACGCGCTGATCATCGAGGTCGCGAAGTGACTGTGAACCCTCACCGCGCGGCGAGCCCGCTCCGACCTCATCCCTTCTGAAGCGCCGCGGCCCTTACCGCACGGGGTATGAAAGCAAGCCGGGAGGCCAGGTGGCCCGCTGCCTGCTGCAACTCGCTCAGTAAGTCGTGGCCGGTAAAAACGATGCCGGCTAGCCACCCGGCGCCCGCAAGGACGGACGCTTCAAGTGCCTCCAGGACCGTTAGGTTCCACCCATCCCCCACGACGATCAACACGGCTATTGGCCCAATAGCGGTCGCACCAGTCACGATGAGACTTTTACGCAATGCCGCGGCAAGCTCCATCCACCTGATGTCGAGATGCTTGCGAACGAATTGCAACGAGACGAACGCTTGGAACGGTATGGCAAACAGGAAGCTCAATGCGGCGGCCTTCAGACCGAAGAAGGCAGCGACCGTGAGCACCAGAGCCGACACCGGCCAAATAATGAGGCCGCGTTTGAATGAGTCGCGGACGGCCCCTACCGAGAGGAAGACTGGATAGTTCAGCTGGAAGCTGAAAGAGAAAAGGTTCGCGATGGCCATGATCTGCACGTATGGGACGATGGTCATCCACTGCGGGCCAAATATTAGACCGACTGTGGGCTCGGCCAGAAGAGCGAGCACTACCAAGGCCGGCCATTGGATGCCGGTGATAAGCGAGACCGCGTTCAGGTAAGGGGTTTTCAATGTACGCCCATCCCGAACGATCTCGGAGAAGGCTGGAAGAATGACGGACGTCGCGCCCAACAGGAAGACTTTGTCCGGCAGCTGGCACAACATGACGCTGCGATTGAAGAACGCGACCGCGTCAGCGGAGACGATCCGGCCCAGCACTAGGTACGGCAGCATTTCGTAAACCCGGTGCAAGAGGATGTTCGTGCCGTTGTAGCCCCCGAACGTCAGCAAGCCCCGCCACCCTCGGAAGAGAGGCTTGAAGATTCTGTGGTCGGGGTAGAGGGCGAGGGCTAGCGCCGCACCAACGCCGGCACTGACGAGGTTCGCCCAGGCAAAGCTCATGTAGCTGAGCCCTGCCAGGGCCAAAGCAACCGTAGTCGTCGAGGTCGCGACTGCGATTGATCCACTGATCAGCGCGACTCGTGCAAATGCCATCTCCCGGCGCAGAAGCGAGACAATAGTGGCCGGGGCCGCCTCGAAGATCACGGAGAGCGACAGTACTTGCAAGAAGGGCGTCAGCCTCGCGTCGCCGTATAGGTTGGCGACCCACGGGGCCGAACTAAAAAGCACGCCTGCAATGACGAGCGTAATCAGCAGCAACATCGAGAACGATTTGCGGATCTCGTCCAACGAGAGCTGTTGATGCTGAATGAGGAAATTCGGGCTGGCGAACTCACGCGCCGCCGCGAAGAATCCGACTACGGCGAGGCCCACCAACGAGATGCCGATCTCGTCAGGCCTTAGCAGGCGCGAGACCACCGCCACTGTCAGAAAGCTGACAGTCAGTGTGAAGTACCGCTCGCCTGTCGCCAGAAGTAGAGCTCGTCGAAGCTGGCTCATTCCACCCAGATTTAAGTTTGTTGCGGGGAGGGGCCCATCCGCGACGCCGCGGAGCGTTCCATCCTGATTACAGCGGCACGCGCCGCACGCTAACCCAGACAATATCAGGCGAGGGGGATCGAAAGGCGTAGGGCAGTCCTCCATGCCACCCAATTTGACTAGCTTTGCATCGGTGTCGCCAGCCACCTAGCTTCCGGTCGGGCGTGACTGCCTGCCGGATCCGTGCGGCCGGCGCACGCCGCCATCCAACGGTCAATGCGTCTATGCTCGGCACCGCAAAATCGATCCTCGCCTACGCACCGCGCGGCGAGAGCCTTTCCGGCCTATTGGGCAACGAGACGGTCGGGGCATCGACGCGAGCGCCGGCCATCGCTCTTTTCGGTCTCTTCGGCTGCGGCAATTTCGGCAATGACGGGTCGCTCGAAGCGATTCTGAACCTGCTGCGGCGCGTGCGGCCCGACGCGCGGCTTACCTGCATATGTGCCAACCCCGACCTCATCCGCGACCGGTTCGACGTGAGTGCGCTGCCGATCAGCGGCGCCCACGTCGCCGACGCTCATGCCCAGCGTATAGGTGGCTGGGCGCGCAAGATCGTCGAAAAGCTCCGTGATGTGCTTTCCACCATACGTTCCGCACGGAAGTTCGATCTGGTGCTGATACCGGGAACGGGCATTCTCGATGACTTCGGCGATCGGCCCAAAGGCATGCCCTGGAACATTCTCAGGTGGTGCCTGGTGTCGCGACTGCTCGGGGCCAAAGTCGCCTTCGTATGTATCGGGGCAGGGCCTATCGGCCATCCGCTGAGCCGTTGGATGATGAAGACGGCGGGACAGCTGGCACACTATCGATCCTATCGCGACGTGCTGTCGAAGGACTTCATGACCGGCATCGGCGTGAAGACCGGTGCTGATCCGGTTTTTGCCGACCTTGCGTTCGGCCTGCCTCCCCCGCTGCATCGCGAGCGGCCGGACGCTGAGCGCCTGGTCGTCGGCGTCGGCGTCATGAGCTACTACGGCTGGTACTCGTTTGCCGAGGCTGGGGCGGAAACGCACTGGCAGTACATCGATAAGCTAGCCGCTTTTGTGCGCCATATCTTGGGCCGCGGTCATCGTGTCCGCCTGCTGATTGGCGAGACCGCGGACGATGGGGCCGTCAAAACTCTGATGTCGCGCCTGCGATCGAAATCGCCGGCGATCGCAGAAGAAGATCTAGTTGAAGCCCCGGCAAGCTCACTCCACGACGTTATGCGTCAGATGCAGGAGACGGACGTCATCGTGGCGACGCGGTATCACAATATCGTTTGCGCCTTGAAGCTAGCCAAACCGACCATCTCGTTGGGTTACTCCAAGAAGAATGATGTCCTCATGGCGCAGGCGGGCCTCGGGGCCTATTGCCATCACATCGAGAGCTTCGAGGTCGACCAGCTCATCGAGCAGTTCGAAAGCATCTCCGCGCAGCGGACCCAGTGCGCGGATGCGGTGCGCGCGTACCGCCAGATCGCGGACAGCCGGCTCGCTGAACAAGAAGCGATGTTGCGCACGTTTCTCTAGTGGACGTCGCCCGCTGCCGCTAGGGAACGGCTTGCGGAAGCGTGTTCCCCTTCAGGCCTTCGACACGACCAAAAAGCGATTGCTCGACCGCTGCCTCGATGCCCGTGGGGAACCGAAAACCTGTGGCGCAAAGCTTGTCGTTGGCAAAGCGCAGCATTCCCAACGGATAACGGATTTCCAGCGTGCGCGAGAGGGACCAATTCTTCGCCATGTCGGCGACGATGGGCAGTTCGAACGGCACGCTGTATCTCGGATCGTGCGTCATCTCGTAGGCACGAGCGAACAAGTCGCGGAACGTCCCGCAAGCGTCTTCGCAAATATTGTAAGCCTCGATACGATCACGGCCGTCCTGCAGGCCTCGGCGAAGCAGGTGCGCGATCGCGGAGGCAACGTCCGACGCCAGCACGTACTGGGTGCGCCGGTAAAGGCAAAGGACTTTGCGGTACGCGCTCCAGTCGGCCGCTTCGAGGATACGCTGCAAATCCGCGACCACGGTCGGGCGAAGAAGATCGACCCGCAACGTCGGCGCGGCCCCGCGCAGCGCCAGCTCTGCCATCGTCTTCGTGCGGGCATATTCGAGCATGTATGGCTCGGCGAGGTACTGTTTTGCCATGGGCCGCGCGAGATCGATAAGAGGCGTCTGCTCATCAACGCGACGTGTGCGCGGAGAACCATAGACGACGATAGAGCTTGCGTGCCCGAAGTAGCGTGCCCCGCTCGCCGCCGCCGCTTCGGCCAAGCGGCGTGTCGCATCGACGTTGATGCGCTCCATCTTGCCGATATCCGAGAGTTCCGCAGCCAGATGAATGACTGCATCGCACCCGTCGACAAGAGGGTCGACTTCGAGACTCTCGAGGAAGTTCCAACGCCGCCAATCCACACCGGGAACGTTGCCGGGCGCGCGCACGTATTGACCGCGCACCAGGTAGCCCGCCCCGATCAGCGCCGGCACTACGAAGCGTCCGATCGATCCGGTTGCACCAGTGACAAGTACTGTCGGCCTCAATCAAGTCTCCCAATCAACTGTTTTGCCGGGCGGCCGCCGTATGCTTCAGGTGGTCCGACAGGCGAATGGCCAGCGCAAGGATCATCAGCGTCGGATTTGCGTGACCACCGGTGGGAAACACCGATGCGCCGGCGATATAGAGTCCGCTGACCCCATGAACGCGACAATCACTGTCCACGACTCCCTGCTTGGGATCATCCGCCATGCGCGTCGTGCCCATGGTGTGGGCCATGTCGATGACGGCCGCGTCATCGAGACTATTTTGCTTTACCCACGCATCCAGAGCGGGCGGGGGCAATCCGACCCGGTCGAATTCCCGCGACATCTGCTGGCCAAGTCGCGCCAAGGACCGCCGTGCGTCGCGATCTATCTTCCAGTTGATCTTCGCGCGGGCGACACCGAGTTCATCCTTCGTCTCCGAGAGGGTGATGCGGGAGTCGGGATCGGGCTTCTGCTCGCTGATGCCCTCGACGATCAATCCCGTCAGCTTGTGCGGGATGCCGCGATTGAGGTGCTCTCGCGCAACGAGATTGGGGTTTAGCCTGATCGCGGCATTGACAACCGTCGTCTTCACGCGCTCCGGCAACAAACTGCCCTGAAGGGCCTTCATGCCGACGCCCTTGGCGAGGAGACCCGGACTTCGCGCCAGGGCAGCCAAGTCAGCCCCAATCGCAGCCGACTTGCGGGTAAGCAGCCGTTTTAGGGCCTCGAGAGGATCATCTGGAGCGCGTTCCTCCAGGATATAGAGAGCGCAGTTGAGTAAGCCCTCCTGTTCCTGGACCGAGCGCGGCAACGCCAGCCCATGCATGTACATGTGGGTGCGTCCCGCCTGCGAGAGGCCATAAAAGCCAAAGCGATCCACAACCCTTGCCGCATCGGCTGCGTCGTAGCGGCCGAGGCGCGCACTCGGATGATCGAGGAGGAATCGCCCCACGACATCGTGATCGTTTCCGATTCCCGCCTGGCAGATTTGATTGGATGCCATAAGAAGTCGGGCGTTCTCGACCCCGCTCGCCGCCAGAACGCATACTTTCCCGCGCACGCGGGCCCGAACGCCTTCCAAGCACGCGACCTCTACGCCTTCGAACTTGCTGCCGGTGTCGTTCGTCAATATGCGCGTCACGGTCGCGTTGAGCAGCGTGCGCACGTTGGCTGCATCTTCCCGCATGAACTCTGGGCCGAAGCGCATCACGTCGAGGCGGTCGATCCGAGAGCGGGCAAACTGCCAAAAGAAGGGACGCAGCGCTTCAGCATCGAGTTGCGGCTCCGGAGGGCGGCAGCCCATTAGTGACCACAGACCGTCGCCACTTACACTGGGACCGAGGTTCAGTTGCTCAGCGGCGCGATCTATGTGCGGCTCCAGATCGGCGCGTGCTAACGGCCAGCCGGAATACGGAACCCACGACCGCGGTTCGAAATCCAGGCTGTCGAACGCGGCAGACTTCCCTGCCCAGGCATGGGATGAGCCTCCAAGAACTCTGCAACGCACCCCATACGGCTGCTCTGCAGGCGACCATGACTGAGCGCTGGCACCGTGAAATGCCGCACGGCGCTCAATCTGAACCTCCATGCTGGGCTGGCCGACGCTCTCGACCCGGTTCAGCGCCCCGATGCGTGCGTCTTCCTCAAGGCGCCCGCTTTCGAGGACCAGCACGCGCGTTTGATGCCCAAAGAATTCCCGCGCGACGGTGAGACCTGCCGGACCGCCACCAATGATGATCAGATCGGCTTCGAGCTCGCGCCCGTTTCCCAAGCGCGCCAAATCCAGAGTCTGCAGGATTTTGCCCTTTCCGAGCGCCGCTGTGCTGACCAGGAATCTCCTGGAATCCGGGCGCGCATCAAGGTCAGCTTTCTGCCCCGGGGCCTCCCAAAGGAGTACATAGCTATCGCCTTTTAGGCGCGTTCTTCGGGTGGGGGACGAGTGTTATCGATGTTACGGCAGTCGACGTCTGCCGCATTGCACCCTGTCGGGTCGCCCGCTCCCGAGCCGCGTATCCGCACCGTTAATCAATCCGCGAGCAGCGATGATTCACGACCTGGAGCAGCTTGGCGATCGAACCGATGTAGCGTTCGACCTCTGCGTGATTGGCGCCGGACCTGCAGGCATAACCATCGCGGATGAATTGCGCGGCAGCGGCCTTAAGGTTTGTCTTGTCGAGTCCGGTGGCTTGCAAGAGGAGGCCGCGGCGCGCGACCTGCTCCTGGGCGAGAGTGTCGGCCATCCGATGGATTTGGATCACGGCCGTCACCGGGTGTTCGGCGGAGCCGCCACGCGCTGGGGCGGGCGTAGCGCGACCCTCGATCCCATCGACCTTCAATGCCGTGACTGGGTGAAGAACTCGGGGTGGCCAATCGATTACGCGCACCTTGGTCCCTATTACGAGCGCGCCAAGCGGGCCAGCAACTTCAAGCACCCATGGGCACCCTTCGAGCAGGTCCAGAGCGCGCTTGGCATCCAACTGCCAACTCTCGCCTCTGGCGACCTCGACCCATTTGTTTGGCGCGTGGCTTCTCCCGACTGGGATCCAACGCTTCAGTCATACCTGTCGCTTGGATATCGCAGTGTCTTCGACTGGGGGAAGGTATATCGCGGCAGGCTCGCGGCCGACCGCGATACATTCGTCCTCCTCCATGCAAACGTGACGACGTTTCACGACACTGATGACGGAGCACGGGTCGAGGCGATCACCGTCAGGTCGCTCGGCGGGAAGTCGATGACAATCCGCGCGAGGGCCTTCGCGTTGTGCTGTGGCGGAATAGAGAACGTCCGGCTGCTGCTCAATGCTCCGCCCCGGCTGCTCAATCGCGTCAATCAATTCGATAGGCTGGGGCGCTACTTCTCCCAGCATCCTCGCGGATGCATCGCGACCATCGATGCCGATGAAGCGAACGCCAAAGCGCTTCAGCATCTCTACAACACGTTTCTGCGTCCCATGAGAGACGGAGAGGTTCAGTATGAGACGGGGTTTGCGATTTCCGAACGGGCGCAACGCGAACACCAGCTCCTGAACTCAAGTGCGGCAATCTACTATCACGCGCGCCCTGATACCGTTTGGGAAGCGTCGCGGCGCGTGCGCGACGCGGTCAAGAGCGGCAACATCGATCGCAGCACCTTCCGCGATCTGCAGCGCGCCCTAGTCGGCGTCGCCGCAGAGATACCCAACATTGCACGAAGGTTCGTGCTTGGCAGATCCGTGATTCATCGCGATCCGCTGATCTCGATCTGCATCGACTTGGAGCAGGAGCCGGACCCGGAGAGCAGGATTACGCTGAGCGCGGACCGTGATGCACTCGGCATGCGGCGCGCCAAGGTCGACTGGCGCATCGCCGAGAAGGAAAGACGGACGGCCCGCTATTTCGGGAAGTTCGTAGGCTTCGAACTGGAAAGGCTCGGGTTCGGCCGCGTCCGGCAGGCTGATTGGCTGTCCAGCTCGGATGCCATCTCTGTCGACGATCTTCGAGGCACCTATCATTTCTTGAGCGGCACGCGCATGTCCCGTCACCCGCGCGACGGGGTCGTAGATGAAAACTGTCGCGCCCACGGAGCGGAAAATCTTTATCTCGCCGGCACGTCCGTTTTCACTACCGGCGGACACGCCAACCCGACGCTCACGATCGTGGCTCTGGCCATTCGGCTGGCCGATCACCTTCGGGCCGAACTTCGCAACCGCGCCACGGCGCATGGCCGCGTCCCAACACTCGCTGCCGTCGCCGCTGCAGAGTGAGAATGCAATGAGCTCGTCGACCATCCTCGTTACGGGAGCTGCCGGGTTTATCGGCAACTCTGTGACCGACGCGCTGGTGCGCAGCGGCGCCGGGATGGTGCGCGCCGGTGTGAAGTCATTGCAGCCCCATTCAGGTCTGCCCCGGCTCCCGGTTCAGACGATCCATTGCGACGTCATGGATCGCGCATGCCTCATGTCGGCCATGGAGCGGGTCGACGTCGTGATCAATTGCATTCGCGACGATGCAAAAACCGCCACGACGGTCGAAGGCACAGGCCGCATCCTGGAATGCGCTGCCGCAAGCGGAGTGAGTCGGCTGATACAGCTCAGCTCCGTAGCCGTCTACGGCGGAGCCACCGGAACGATCTCGGAAGAGACGCGGCCCGTGCCGCCGCTCAGCGAATACGGTGCGGCCAAGCGTGCAGCCGAGGAGCTGTGCAGGAGCGCGGCCGGCGAAAAGCTGCATGTTGCCGTTGTTCGGCCCTCGCTCGTCTATGGGCCTCATGGGGAAGAGTGGACTGCCAGATTCATCCGCGCAATCGCCTCGGGCCGTCTCGCTCAGCTCGGCGTGAACTGCGATGGGGAAGCCAACCTAATCTACGTCCGCGATCTGGCGATGCTTGCCGCCAGGCTCGCCATACACGAGACCCCGCACTACTGCGTCTACAATGCCAACGGCGTTGAGATACCGACGTTTGCCGAATACTTTGACCTGCTGAGCCGCGCAATTGGCAGAGGACCTTTTATCCCGCTGGCCGTGCAGCCGGCTCTGAGCGCCATTAGGCGACAGGCGCGCCGCGCCGGCCTCTACGCCCTGACCAAGCAGGCTGGGGTCGCGAGGAGCATCTTTCCCCGAAGCGATACCATCGCGGCCGTCGTGCGGAGCGTAGAGAAGGTAGCTTTCGAGCGCCTCGGAGACCTTTCGGCGGACGACTTCACGAAGCGCCGACGCTACGTGATCGATCGGGTCAAGGAGATCGGCTTCGTGCCGACGACCTCGTTGCAAGAAGGCATAGCCGCTTCGGCTGAGTGGGCCTTCGCGCAGGGCCTGGTAAGTACACGGGCCGCGCCAGCAGAAGGCGTCCCGCCCATTCTTCAACTGCATTGAGGAGCCGGAACGATGTCGATCCGGACGGCAATCAGATGAAGACGCAGGCCATCGAGCGTGTTGTCGTCATCAACGACGATTGCATCCGCAGCGGCGGCGCCGCGGGCGTCATGCTCACATCCATCGAGCAGCTGCGCAGCCGCGGCGTGCCTACGACGCTCATTACTGGAGACAGCGGCGATAACCCAGATCTCGCCCGTTTGGATGTTGAGCTCATCGCGCTCAAAGGTCGCCACATCCTGGAAGGCAATCGCATCGGTGCCGCTCTGCGCGGCCTGTATGACCCGTCCATGGCGGCTGCGGTTGGCAACTGGATTGCTACCAGGGATACGCCGGGCACGATCTACCACCTCCACAACTGGCACAAGGTTCTCTCGCCGTCCGTCTTCGTCCCGCTCCGGAAAGTGGCGTCGCGCCTCATCATCTCGGCGCACGACTATTTCCTGACATGCCCCAATGGCGGTCACTATTTCTTCCGTCAAGGCAAAGCCTGCAACCTGTCGCCCATGGGACCTGCATGTCTCGCGGCCTCATGCGACAAGCGCAACTACGCGCACAAGCTCTACCGGACGGCGCGCACCGCCGTGCGCCAACTTGCGTTCGGCCTGGGCAAAACGCCAGCGACTGTGCTGGTCGTCCACGATGGGATGATCCCACTATTCGAGCTCGGCGGGATTGACCGCCGCACGATGCACGTTCTGCGTAACCCCGCCACGCCGTGGACCGCCTCGAGGGTTGCCGCCGAGCAAAATCGTCAATTTCTCTTTGTCGGGCGCCTGGAAGTGGACAAAGGCGTATTGCTTCTGGCGCGCGCCGCACGGCGTTCGGGAGTTTCGCTACGTATCATTGGCACAGGTCCCCTAGGCCACGTGCTTAGACGAGACTTCCCGGAGATCGAGCTGACAGGTTGGAAATCAAAACAGGAAATCGCCGAACTCTGCCGGGAGGCGCGGGCCCTCATTATGCCGAGCCGTTGGCGCGAGACCTTCGGCCTCGTGGCACTCGAGGCGGCGATGAGCGGTATCCCGATCATCGCATCGCGCGCCGCTCTCATCACTGACGACCTTGTCCGCCTGCAGTTCGCGGTGCCCTTCCAGTCCGACGACGAAGACGAGCTGGCCCGAGCGATGGCAGCCCTTGTGAAGGACGATGCAGGTGTAGCGAAGATGAGCAAACATGCGTTCGAAAACGCACGCTTCCTGGCGCCGTCGCCCGAGGCTTGGTGCAGCGAGCTGCTCGCGCTCTATGAGCACAAGCTTGCCGACGCCAATCGGCAAACTGTCGACCGGCTCACGCCCGCGAAGCAGCCTTCTCCATTCACTTTGACGCATGACATGTGGCGATAGCGCGGATCGGAGTGCCGCCAATGCTGTCTCAGAGAGGCAATCACAAACGGACCTCAAGACCATCCTCTTCCGTTGTGGTGGCCGGACACGCCGGCGACAACCGGATGGCGCGATCTGAAGGCACGTCTGGCGTGGCACCGGCGCGCCAAGCAAACACCGCTGGACTGTCCGCTTTCGATTGGCGCCGCGCCGCCGAGATACGTGTCATTGGGGCCCTGCTGTTTTTGTCCTTGCTGCTTCTTGGCCTGCTCATGATTGGCAGCAGGGCGTTGACGGGGGACGCAATGGTCTACGACTGGGCGATCGTGCTAGCCTTGCGCAATCCTCTCAACATAACCGATCCGCTCGGACCGGATTGGTTCGAATCCATCACGGTGGACCTAGGCTACCTCGGCAGCGTGACGGTAGTGGGCGCGATAGCACTGGCGGTCATGGGATACTTTCTGTTGGTACGCAGGCGCGACCTCGCCATTCTCGTGTTCGCGGCAGTTAGTGGCACGGCCATCGTGACCACGTTGCTCAAGCTCGCGGTCGCCCGTCCTGGAATCAATCTGGCGATGATGAGGTTTGAGACCTCCACATTCAGCTTCCCCAGCGGCCACGCAGCTTTGTCAGCTGCCATCTACCTCACCCTGGCGGCACTCATTGCGCGAGCCCAATCTCAGCAACTCGTGAAGTACTACGTCTTGGGCCTGGCCTGCGCGTTGACGCTCATCATCGGCGCCAGCCGCGTCTTCAACACGGTGCATTTTCCGACCGATGTATTGGCTGGCTGGTCGGTCGGGGCGGCGTGGACGCTCGTCTGCCTCTTCGCCATTTCAGCTCGATCGGCCTGGCGCTAGGCCCGCTGCGGAGCCGCCATCATCACGATCGGCGCCGCGCTGCGTGCACGAGCGGTGACACTGCTGGCCACAGCCAGGGCAATGAAGAACACAAGCCCCGGATCGGCGGCCCCTCCACCTATGGATGCAGCCAAAAGGGAGCCTAGGGCGGCGGCTCTCACACTCAGCACGGTGGCGCGGGTATCGGAACTCAAGGAAGCTGCGTGTCGCTTGGAGCGGATGATCTCCCAAGTCAGCAGCCCGATCATCGTCGAGCCAATCACGCCGAACTGAGAGATCACAGATATCACCCAACTCGAGGCGCGCGAGCTGCCGAGACCTATGCCAAGTCCCATTGTCTCGTAGACCGACACCAGGCTCTGGTAGTTCCAATAGGCGCGCTCGTAGCCTGAAGCGGATGAGGCCTTGTTGAAGACCATCGCATCGAACAGGCCCCACAGCGGCGCGAGGGTTCGCGCGCTGTAAGCCTCAACGCCGATCGTGACGGCTAGTACCCCGATACCAACGCACACAAAGCCGATCTCGCCGGCCTGCAGTCGGTCTTGCAGTAGGGCGCGTGCCAGGGAGACGCCGAAGACCACGGCGATGATCACGCCGGCGATGTACGCCGTGGTCGATGTGCAGAGCGTGAGAAGAACGATGAGCAGCACGGTAAGCGAGAGCGCGAATTTGCTTCGCGTCTGTCTCCAGTATGTGAACGTGAACGCCAGCAGCAGGATCGTCGCAGAACCAAATGCCGAGGCCTCCGAATACGTGCCGGCAATCCTCCAAAACCCTCCTACGTCCACGATCGTCGCCATGGCGTAGGAAGCGGACCTTATCGGGGAGAGGATGTCTTCTATGCCGGCGAACTTACCGAAAAGGTCGAGGAAGCCGGCCGACACATGCAAAGTGGCCCAAACGAAAAACCCCTGCCTGATTGCCTTAAGCGTGTTCGGCCGCCGCAATACAATGCTGAGGGCAAAGAACGCCAGCGCACCAAACACGAAGTAGAGGGTCTGCGTTACGTTGCCCGCGACGGGCTCCAGGGTCGTTTCGACAATGCCAGCCGATGTCACCCCAATGCGCTGCGGAACGAAGACCGTCGCCTCTCCCGCAAATAGACTTGGCAGTAAGATAGCACCTGCGACGGTGTAGACGCTGAGGAGCAAGACCAGCCAGGCGATCGGTTGTTGCACGAATACGCGTTGCAGATCGCGCGGCCAATTGCGCCGCAGTACGATGGATCCGAGCAGGATCATAAGCAGTGCGACGAATACCATCGGCGACGAACCGCCCAGGGCCGGCAGGGTCGCGATAGCGGTCGAGCCGAAGGCCAGCGAGGCGATTAGAGCGACGATGGAAGGCATCTCGAAAAAGCGCGCCACCCCCAAGATGGCGCAACAGACCAGGATGCCGGCGAGTGACGGTTCCATCAGGTCATAATTTCTCTGACAAATCTGCTCGCAACGCCGAACTGCGGATTCTCACAGCTTGAGTGTCGGTCTCGTCTGGCGTCGCAACAAGGATGAAAAAGTATGTAGAGCGGCAGATTCAATCGCCTGCCTAGTACTTTGGAGGTAGGAGCTGCCCAATGCCGACCAAGACAACGCCGACGACGTAACGTTTGCTGATCACGCCAGGACGGCCTTCGACAGCACAAAGGCCTCTGCGGCACGCTCCGGCGCCCTGCTCTCCATGCCTCTCAAGCGCGCCAGCGCGCGGAATGTCTCCGGATCGAACCAGTCTTTCGAGCGCTGCGTGGCGAAGTGCTCGTTCAGCAGTTCTATTTTGCGCTCCAACGTCGCCTGCCTCAGCGGCTGGTAAAGATTCGGCCGGCCGAGGTCTCCGTCCCACTTCGGTATCTCGTACTCGAGGATGAGGTGGTCGCGGAACGAGTTCCAGGTCAGCTGCGCGACTTGGCGATGGTCCTGGTGCGCGTCGTCACGGCGATGCGTAAGGATCACGTCGGGCGCGGCACCCCGCTTGAGCTCCTCGAAGCAGTCTTTGAGCGCTGCCTGAAACGGGAAATAACCGTCGCGGAACTCGTAGAGTGAAATCTCGCGGTGCGAGGCACCCTTTAGGAATCCGTCGGCCGACTTTGTGGCTTCCTCTGCACGCGCCCCCGGCGCGCTGAACACGACCCAACGCACGTCCAGAGCGATGCCGTTCTCGATCCAGTTGAGGATCGTACCCCCGGCACCGATCTCGATGTCATCCGAATGCGCGCCGAGGCACAATACCCGGATCGGCGCACCCGCTCTGACTAAACCCAGTCCAAGCATTGATCAGATCGCCAGCGTTGCCGGCTTGAGGCTCAAATTCTCGGCCTTGCACCAGGGCATTTCACCACGTTCGACAAGATCCTCCAGGATCTGCCGATCTCGTAGCGTATCCATGGAACGCCAGAAGCTCTCGTGCCGGTAGGCCATGAGCTGGTTGTCGGCGATCAGCCGGCTGAAGGGTTCGAGTACCAACTCCTCGCCCTCGCGCATATAGTCGAAGATCTCCGGCCGCATGATGAAGTAGCCGCCGTTGATCCAGATGTCGGAGCGATCGGATGAATGGAAGGCGGCGACAGAGCCGTCCTCTCCCATATCCACGAGATGGTAGGTAAGCGGGGGCCGCACAGCGAGGAAGCACGCGATCTTGCCGCTCTTCTTGAACGTCTCGACCATGTGATCGAGGTTCAAATCCGCCAGCCCGTCGCTGTAATTGGCGAGGAACATTGGCTCGTTCTTGACGTGATCGCGAACCGCCCAAAGGCGTTGCCCAATGTTGCGCCACATGCCGGTATCCAGCAGGGTGACGCGCCACTCGGACTCCACTTTGCCAAGCAGCTCAACGTTCGAGCCAAAGCCCGTTACCACGCAGTCGAGATGGTTCTGCGGCTTGTAGTTGAGAAAGTACTCTTTGATGGTGTTCGCCTTGTATCCAAGGCACAACACGAAGTCCCGATGCCCGTACTGGCTATAGTACTGCATCAGATGCATCAGGATCGGGCAATTGCCGACCGGTACCATCGGTTTGGGAATGTTCTCGGAATACTCGCGGATGCGGGTGCCAAGACCGCCGCAGAATAGGACGACCTTCATGCCTCCAGCTCCTTAGGATCGATGAGTTTCACGGTGGGTATCGGAACGATGAACTTGGCGCCCCACTCCGCCACATGCCGCATCTGCCGTACGATCTCGTGCTCCAAGTTCCATGGAAGGATGAGGATGTAGTCTGGCTTTGCAGCTTCGATCGCCTCGACCGGCAGGATCGGAATGTGCATTCCAGGCGTGAACCGGCCGTGCTTGTATGGATTGCGGTCGACCGTGAAGTCGAGGAAGTCGGGACCGATGCCGCAGTAATTGAGGAGCGTGTTGCCCTTGCCCGGCGCGCCGTACCCGCAGATGGACTTGCCGGCGTTCTTGGCGTCGATGAGAAACTGCAACAGCTCGCGCTTGGTCCTTTTCACCTTTTCGCCGAACGCCTGATAGGCGGCGACGTCGAGTAGGCCTTCGTCCTGCTCGCGCGCGATGAGCGCGTCGACGGCGGGAGTGACCATATGCGCGGAGTCGCGGTGCGCGAGATATACCCGCAAGGATCCGCCATGCGTCGGCAATTCCTCGACGTCGATGACCTTCAAGCCATGCTTGGCAGCCAGGTGCACGATTGTGATGAGCGAGAAGTACGAGAAGTGCTCGTGGTAGATGGTGTCGAACTGGTTCCCGTCGATCAGTTTGGCGACGTGCGGAAATTCGAGGGTCACGACGCCTTGGGGCTTGAGCAGGATGGCGATGCCCGCGACGAAGTCATTAAGGTCCGGAACCTGGGCGAGAACGTTGTTGCCGACGATGAGGTCGGCTTGGCGCCCCTCGGCGGTGAGCTCACGTGCGAGGCGTGTACCAAAGAAATCGGTGAGCGTCGGGACACCTTTGGCGACCGCGCTTTCGGCAACGTTCTCCGCCGGCTCGATGCCTAGCACCGGCACGCCCAGCGGCAGGAAGTGCTGCAAAAGATAGCCGTCGTTGCTTGCCAGCTCTACCACGAGGCTGTCGCCCGTGAGGCCGAGCCGCGACTTGATCATCTCGCAGTAGCGCCGCGCGTGATCGACCCAAGTCGTGGAGTACGATGAGAAGTATGCGTACTCTCGGAATATGTCGCTCGGGCTGACGTACTCTTTCAGCTGCACAAGGAAGCAGTTGTCGCAGACATAAGCGTGCAGCGGAAAGAAGGGCTCGACCCCGTCCAACTGATCCGCGCGCAAGAAACTCTCGCACAGCGGAGACATGCCGAGGTCGACCAAATCGTGTGCGAGCTCCTCGCCGCACAGGCGGCAAGGTCCGCCAGTCGAGGGCGCAACCGCTCCGCTGACGTTCAACTTTGTTTGGACATTCATGTCGCTGGACCGCTTGGATTGGGTGTTTGCAAATGCTCGTGGCCGTGTTGCGGCGCAGAAGTATGTCGTCTCAAATTACGCAACTGCTCACACGGCAGGTACGGCGCCATTCGAGGTAGGGATTAATTTTTGGCCTACGCCTTTCCTTTGGTATGGGGGTAGCGGAACACTGCCGTGCCCACGCACTTAGGCCGGCAATCACCCCGCCGGGGCGGCATTGTGGCTGCGCATGACGGGCTGTGACGGCGGTCCGATGAGGAAGCGATCAACGCCTCCGTCGAGGGCCTTGGCGTAAACAGCCAGCGCCGCATCGATGGCCTCGAGGGTGCGCTCGATGTCCTCATCGGAGTGCGAGTAGGAGACGACCAGCGATGGCATGAGTACGCCGCGTCTGATCGTCTCCTGCAGGAACAGGGTGCGCATAGCCTGAGAAGGACGTCCTTCACGATCGCGCGTGGCGAAGAGGAGGCAGGTCGGCTTCCCCAGGAACTCCACGTAGTTCTCCAGTCCATGCCCTCGAACCAGAGCCGAGCCCTGTTGGCGCAGGCGTTCACCCTGCCGAATGAGATGCTCGATGACGGGCTCATTCTTGTACGTGCGCATGGTGGCAATCGCCGCCGCGAGAGCGTGCGTCTCCGCACCGTGCGTGGTCGAAAGCAGAAAGACACGAGGCCGATCGAAATGACCGAGACCGCCGAGGCGCATGAACTCGCTGCGCCCGGCTAATGCGGATACTGAGAAGCCATTGCCAAGCGCCTTGCCGAATGTCGAAAGGTCGGGGACGACGCCGTAGGCTTGCTGAGCGCCGCCTACGGCCCAGCGGAAGCCGGTAACCATCTCATCGAGAATGAATAGCGTGCCATCGGCGTGACAAAGCTCCCGCAGCTCGTGCAAGAATCCGGGGGCCGGTTCATCAACGCGCGCTGCCTCGAGGATCACCGCCGCAATGCGTCCAGGGTGTTTGTCGAATAGCGCGCGAACCGACTGAAGATCGTTGTACTTGAAGGTGACCGTCAGAGCCTTGATTTGCTCGGGGACGCCGGCGTTCATTACGGTCGTTCCGATGAACCAGTCATCGCTCGAGAAGAACGGGTGATCGCCGCAGATCGCGATCAGGTCGCGGCCCGTATGGGCGCGAGCCAGTTTCACAGCTGCCGATGTCGCCTCCGAACCGGACTTGCAGAACTTCACCATCTCGGCGCCCTCGATAAGATCGAGGAAGGTCTCGGCGCACTCGACCTCTATCGACGCAGGGCGCGTGAAATTGCAGCCGCGGCTCATTTCGGACTGCGCCGCTTCAACAACCGGCCCGAAAGCGTGCCCTAGGCCCACAGCGCGATTGCCCATGCCGTATTCAATGTACTCGTTGCCGTCGATGTCCCAGACGTGGGAGCCGAAGCCGCGGGCGATGAACGGGGGGGCGACCTGGGGATACTGATCGTCCCCCTTCGCGTAGGTATGGCATCCGCCGGGGATGAGCTCGTGGGCGCGCTTCTGAAGACGCCGAGAAGCGCTCATGTCGCTGCTACGAATGCTCACCTGAAACCTCCTAGCCGTGGGCTAAGGCTCGCATTCCTGCATCGCAGCATCCAGGATGCCGCTCGGACGATGCGGAGCCGCAATGCTGCGTAGCTCTACGCCTTTTGGCGTAGGCGCCTTTGCACCCGTCGGCAGAGAAACGCACCGATGCTTGGCTGCCGGATCGCCGCGGCGTTCTCATCCACCCGATGGCGGTACTGCGCGCCGCGCCTGGCGGGTCTAAAGTACTTTTGATCGAAATCTCGCCGGCCGGAACCTCATGCGATTCCTCGAGACGAAGTTTTGCGACGCCTGGCTCATTGAACCTGAGCGCGTTCACGATCATCGCGGATACTTTGCCCGCACCTTCTGCCACCGCGAGTTCAAGCAGCGCGGGCTGGAGACGGCATTCGTTCAACACAGTCGTTCGCTGTCGGCCAAAGCAGGAACGCTGCGCGGCATGCACTACCAATTGCCGCCGCACGCCGAGGTCAAGCTCGTGAGCTGTTATTCGGGCGCCGTATGGGACGTCATCGTCGACTTGCGACGGGCGTCGAGAACATACCGCCAGTGGCAAGCATTCGAGCTGTCCGCAGAGAACGGGCGACAACTCTACATCCCGACCGGCTTCGCGCACGGATTCCAAGCGCTCAGCAACGACGCGGGCGTCAACTATCTCATCTCGTCGTATTACGAGCCGGCAGTCTCGACGGGCGTCCCCTACGACGATCCAGCGATTGGCATCGAGTGGCCGCTTCCCGTTACGGCCATCTCGGAGCGCGATTTATCGTGGGCGCCGTTGACTAGCCGCGAGACGGCTCCCGTTCCCTGAGCAGTGCGGCGCCTCTCAGCCGCTCCGCCGCTTGCCAGATCGTTGCGAAAGGCAAGTCGGCCCGTTCGGCGATGTCGAGCAGCGAATGCTCACCATCGCTGAAGTTTAGCACCCATAACATCGCCATGTTGCTCTGCGCCGCGTTCTTGTCGCCTCCCACCGTCGCGTAAAGGCCGCGGGCGCCGAGCGCAGGCTCGCACTTCGGCTGCGCGTTTATCATCAAGCGGTCGCGCTCGAGGATGTCGATCGCCGTGCGCACGAGCTGATAGGAGTGCTCAAGATGCTCCGGCGCGACCAACCCGAGACCATCGGCTGAGGTGTGATACTCGGGAAAGGTTCCGTGCTCGCTTCGCTGGAACAATCCGACCGGAAGGTTGAACCCCGGCGAGCAATACTGTCGCTCGTCATAACCATAGGGGCTGAAGTCGCGCACGACTGGCGCGGCGGCATTCTGCTTGAGGACATGCATCATCGCGCGGTCGATAAGCGCGTCGCCGCGACGACTTTTTTTGTACGTCGGGCCGCCGCCGTCGCCGACGCAGGAAACCACGAGCCCATGCTTGATGCGACCGACGCGCTCTTCGTTGAGGGCGAGCCAAGTGATCGCGCCGATCGTGCCTGGCGCAAACAGGAAGCGGTAGGTGTATCGCCGCCGACGCTGCGCTAGCTCCTCGGCGAGCAGTGTCAGGAGGGCAAGCCCCGAGCAGTTGTCATTGGCAAGGGACGGATGGCAGATGTGCGCCGAGAGAAGAACTTCGTCGTCGCTCTCTCCGGGCAAGACGCATTCGCCGTAGGTAAGACTCCCGTTTTCGAGCGTGGACTCTACGACGGCGGTGTAATCACCGGGCGGCAGCGCGTCCAGTGCATGCTGGCTCATGCAGAAGCCCCAACGTTCCTCGTAGTAGGAGGTCCGGTAGGGCACCAGATCCGGCTGATCCGGCAGCGTGTAGATATGCGACCTGAGCGTCTCCAGCGGCAGGACCTTGCGCACCGGGATGCTGTAGTTCAGCACGTGCAGATTGGAGTCGCGAAACTCGTGCACGCGTTCGCCGCTGGCATTGGCGATGTACGCGTCGGTGATGTTCCATTCGCGGGGCACGACCCAATCGAAGACCTTCGTGCCCGAACGCACTTCGGTGACCTTAATCGGGATGTGCTTGCCGATAAGGGCCAGCGACTGGCGCACGCCACTGCCGGTGATGCTTCGGCATATTGGATACAAGGCTTCGACGAGCGCATACATGCGCTTGCCGAGCCCACCCTCCGCGACAGGCGAAGCTGTCACGTGTGGCTTCGGCGCGTGCGCCGCGGTGCTGGCGCAGTCGCGATCGCTCGGATCAGGCCGCAGCACGTCCAATGTGCCTCAACGATTCATCTATGACGCCGTCCGCCATCAGCTTCCTTATGTGGCCGATGCGCTGATAGCGCGGCCCTTCGAACTCTTCGAGTGTGACGCCGGAACGCCGATACGCCTCGTAGAGCTGTTCGGCGCCCATTCGCGCATTCCAGTGCGGCTTGAACGCCGGAAGCGCCCGCTGGATCTTCTCGAAGCTGACGCGATAACAGCGCGTATCCGGTCCGGCATTCTCGGCGAAGTCCAACCGGCAACCCGGGACGACGTCGGCAACGATGCCTGCAATGTCACGGATGCGATAATTCTGGTCGGTGCTGCCCACGTTGAAAGCCTCGTTGAACACCTTGTCTCGCGGTGCGGCGAGCGCAGCGATGAAGGCGCGTGAGATGTCCTCGATGTGGACGATGGGGCGCCACGGCGAGCCATCCGACTTGAGGTAGATCCGCCCTGTCGTAACGGCCCAGGCGACGAGGTTGTTGAGAACAATGTCGAAACGGATGCGCGGCGACAGGCCATATGCAGTCGCCGGCCGCAGATAGACCGGGCAGAAATTGTCATCCGCCAGTGGTGCAATGCCCCGCTCGGCTTGCACCTTCGATTCGCCATATGCGGTGACCGGGTTGAGCTCCGCCTCCTCGGTGACGAGTTCGTCGCCGGCTTGTCCGTAGTTGCTGCACGAGGAAGCGAGCAGGAAGCGCGCGACGCCCGCCTGCTTGGCAAGCTTAGCCAAGCGGACGCTGGCGCGGTGGTTGATGCTGTGAGTCAGATCGGCGTTCAGGTTGCCGAGCGGGTCATTGGAAAGGGCAGCGAGATGGATGACCGCATCGACGCCCTTTAGGTCACCTTTCTCCAGATCGCGGACATCCTTGATGAGGCTCGGAACATCGGCCATCTCTCCGCCCGCATCGAAGGTGCAGCGGCGGTATAGATCGCTGTCACAGCCTACGACGCTGTGCCCCGCCTCGAGGAGCATCGGCGCCATGACGCTGCCGATGTAACCACGATGTCCCGTGAGTAAGACCTTCACTATGCGAACTCCGCCGTTGCCTGACTGTACTTGGCTTTCGGGTGCACATTGCATGCGTCCGCTGCGATCTGCCTAGCAACGAATTAGGTCAAATAGCACCCGGGCGCCTGCGCTGGGCACCTACCACTTACGGCGTATCCGGGGTTCGGGCGCCGCTGAGTACGACTTTTTGCATCCCGGTGCGAATTTCAAAGAATGTGTAAAAGCGAGGCTCCGGCGAGAAGGTGATGCCATGCTGAATGCCGAGCAACTACGCGATGCTCCCCTGAATGCGCAGGTCGAATTTTGGAATCGGTGGAATGCCGAGGGGCGTGAAGCGGCGATCGCTCAGGTATCCGTCGATCAGCGAGACGTGATCGTCGGCTGGCTCGAGGGAATGGGCCGACGCGATCTTAAGATTCTCGAGGTCGGATGCGGGGCAGGATGGCTTTGCGGCAGCTTGACGAGATACGGCTCGCTGACCGCTACCGACCTGTCGAACGAGGTCCTGCAGCGCGCAGCTAAGCGTTTGCCGGACGTGAAGTTCATAGCGGGCGATTTCATGTCGCTCGACTTCGAGAGCTCAGGCTACGACGTGGTTGTGTCTTTAGAAGTGCTGTCGCACGTCGCTGACCAGCCCGCCTTCATCCGGAAGATGAGCTCTCTGCTACGGCCTGGTGGGTTCTTGATGCTCGCAACGCAGAACCGCCCGCAGCTTGAGCGCAACGACATCCCGAACCCGAAACCTGGACAGATCAGACTATGGGTGGACAGACACGAGCTGGCAGGTCTTATCGGCGCTGAGCTCGAAATCCGGTCCCTCTTCTCCCTCACGCCCCAGTGCAACAGGGGCGTTCTACGGGTCATCAACTCAAGCAAGCTGCACAGTGCGATGGCGACGGTCGGTCTGGGTCAAATTGGCCGAGCGGTCAAGCGATTGCAGGAAAACACGTGGCTCGGTTGGACACTGATGTGTTTGGCGCAGAAGCCGCAAGCGGCCCCAGCTGAGTAGAAGCGCGAAGGTTAGCCTCAATCACGCGGACACGACTCTCAACATCGTGTCGCGCTCCGGCAGAGTCTTCAGGTTACCTGCGGGCGAGGACAAACTCGAATCGAGGAAGACCAGGACGTCTCCCTGAACGAGAGTGTCGACTTCCTTTCCGGAGATGGCCCGAAAGAGCGGCGTGAGGCACCCACCTCCGACGCGATCGTAGTCGTGCGGTTCCACGATGACGCACGGCGCCGCGCGGATAGTCTGAGGGGATGCGTCGCACACCTGCCGTTCCGAGCCCTCGATGTCGAGCTTCAGAATCAAGACGCGGCTCCGGGGCACCTGACGTAAGAGTTCCTCGATCCGCCAGGAGGGGATTCCCCCATTGTTCCTGCTCGGAACGGTGCTTATAGACCAGCCGCCCGACGTTTCGCGTTTAAGGTCTACCCCGCTCTCGTCCTGCCAAAGCGCCCCATGCACGGGCCTGATGTTCTCGTGCTGCGCAGTATTTTGCACAAGCATCGCAAAATTATCCGGGTCAGGTTCGACGGCCAGAACCACCGCTTCAGGAAACCTATTGGCAAAGTAGACAGACGCATAACCGACGTTGCCGCCGCCATCGATGATGACAGGAACGTCGCCTGCCACCCGCCACGCCTTGGCCAAGTCATTCAGGCGTTCGATGACCCTGCCGCTAAGTTGATAGTCCTCCCAGCCGAATACCTGCGCGGCTGCAAACAGGTCGCTCTGTGTCGGACGTACCATCACCTTGTCGCGCGAGGCATCGCGCAGGCGAACCGCAGTTGGACGCGCAAGACCGGCAGTACGTCGCGCGAGAATATTCAAGGCCGAGACAACGCCAACGGCCTTGATCAACCCTTCAATGTGCTGGAGCGGACTGGGCAACAGAAATTACTCCAACTTCGAATGGGGCTATCGATTGAGGAGGACGTTCCGGCGTGTCACAGCGATTGAGCGTCTAGACGCTGTAGCAGACGGGGATTCCACGCAGCTCGCAAGGCACGAGGCACCAGTGCCGCCCGCGGCGCGATGCGACGGGCCACTCCGGTGGCGTTTATGATCCGCGCCCAAAGCATCAAGCGATTGGCTCCGCCGGCCCACTCGATGTAGGCGCGGAGCACAGCGGCCGTCTGGTCGTCGGCAGAGGGTTTGGCGCGGAGGATGTCGAGAAGCGTCCCTGCGATCGACGGTGGGAGATATGCGGTGCGGCCTTCGACCAGATGACCGAGGAGAGCTGCGAGGGCGAGCAGCTCGTGCGCGTAGCCGTGCTCCGGGTATACATAGGCGCCGTTCAGTCGCGCGCTGATCGAGGCGACGACCACGTCGGCGAGAGTCAGCGGCCAATCGATGAGCGGTGCGTCAACGCCCTGAGGCGCGGCACTCCCTAGCGCATCGCTCAGCATTCGGTTTGTGTAGGCGAGGGCGACCAACTCAGCGATGAGCCAATCGGGCAGGCGACCCTGGTCACGGCCGGGCGCGGGCGCGCGGCTATCTCGTAGGGTGGTTGAGCGCCGATGCGCGTCGATGCTCGACAACAAGCCACTGGCAACGAGACGGTCGTGTATCTCGGCGGCAGCCGCAGGGTCCGTTAGACCAGACCTTCGCGCGATCAGACGGGAGGCTGCATCGGCGCGTGCGGTGAGCGTCCTGGTCAAGTAGTCGATCGGGCCGCGCCGCGCCGGCTCGGCATGGCGGCCAGTTGGCCAGTTGCAAAGCGAAGGCAGCAGAAAGACGAGCTCGTCGTCGGTCACGCTAGCCCATTCGGCGGGGTACCACGCGGTCGCCAGTGACTGATCGACAAGCTCCGCACCCCACACATCGTCTGCTGCCCGTGTGCGGTTGGAGTCCTCGCTCAATTCGTTGGCGTGCCACAGCATTCGTAAAGTCGCCACTAGCGGTGTTGCCCCTCAGCCTGCACGATCTAGCTAACATGCGGGCTGCTGGCGGAGGACCTCGCCAAACGAGGTAGGCGCTACCTCTGCGGGCGCCACGAAACCGGCACTTGCTGTCGCGTCTGCTGGGAAGGTGACGCTTCGCCGGAGTTAGCGCGTCTCGTCAGCGGCACGATGATAGATGTCATCGCTGCGGACGATGTCGTCTTCGCCCAGATAGCTGCCGAGCTGTACTTCGATCAGTTCGAGGTCGACCTTGCCGGGGTTCTCCAGCCGATGCCATTGCGTCGACATGACGTAGACGCTCTCGTTTTCCTGCACCAGTTTCGTGCAGTCGCCGATCGTCACCTTGGCGGTTCCGCTTACGACCACCCAATGCTCGGAACGATGATGGTGCATTTGCATCGACAGCCGGCCACCCGGATTGACGTGCAGCAGTTTCACCTGAAAGCGCGGCCCTAAGCTCAGCGTCTCGAAATAGCCCCAGGGCCGGTAGTTCCGCAGGTGCTGCGCATGTTCCTTGCGGTTGAGATCCTTCAAACGCGCGACCAGACTGGATACGTCCTGCGCGCGCGCCTTGTCGGCGACCAGCAGCGCGTCCGGCGTGTCCACTATGATCAGATTGTCGACACCTATGGTCGCGACGAGGGAGCGGTCGCTGTGAACTATGGAATCGCAGGTGTCGATGAGAACCGCGTCACCTTCGACGGCATTGCCCGCGGCATCGTGAGGGGAGCTCTCCCACAGCGCCGACCAGGAGCTGACATCTCCCCAGGCAAAGCCGATTGGCAGGACGACGGCCGCCTTCGTTTTCTCCAAGATCGAGGTGTCGATGGACACGGTCGGAGAGTTGGCAAATGCAGTCGGATCGAGGCGCAGGAAGCCTAAATCTTCGGTCGCGCCGGCGACGGCGGCGCGAGCGGCACTAAGCACGGCGGGTGCGAGGTGTTCCGTCTCCTCGATGAGCGTTCGCGCCTTGGCAACGATAATTCCGCTGTTCCAGAGAAAGGCAGGATCGGCAGCGAAGCGCGCCGCCGTTTCCGGTTCGGGCTTTTCACAGAAGGCTTCGATCGCGTAGCAGCCGTCCTCGAGCGCTTTGCCGCGCCGGATATATCCGTAGCCCGTGTGCGGCCCGCTGGGAGGGGTGCCAAACAGAACGATCTTGCCGCGTTGGGCGAGGTCGGTCGCCCGGACCAACGCATCGCAAAAGGCGGTCGTATCTCCAATCAAATGGTCGGTAGGGAGGATAGCGAGGAGAGCATCGTTGCCCTGCCTCGCGGCCACGAGCGCCGCGGCCGCGACCGCCGCTGCAGTGTTTCGCGCCACGGGCTCCAACAGAATCGCCTGCGCTTCGACGCCGCCAGCTGTCAGCTCCTCGCGGACAAGAAAGCGATGGTCGCTGTTGCAGACAATGATCGGTGCGGCGAAGTCCGCTTTATGCCCCAGCCGGCGCAACGTTGCTCCGAGCAAGCTGCTTTGGCCATCGAAGAAGCGAATGAACTGCTTTGGGTACATGGTACGCGACAACGGCCAGAGCCGCGCGCCAGTGCCGCCGGACAATATTACTGGGATGATCATGCGACTTGCTCGGCTGGGTGGCTTTCAAAAGACAAGCACGCGCACGTGGGCCCGTGACGATGCAAGTCCTGCACATGCTGCAGCGTCATCCTGGAGTGGCCGCGGCGCAATTGTGCACTTTGGCGTACGGGCCGGGCTGTTCTGAAGTGCGGGGATCTGCCGTCCGGGCTCACGCTCAGTGCCCGATAGGTGGCCCTCCAAGTAGGATCGTTGATGCCCGCGCGCCTGTTTCCTTGCCTGCCCTGCGAGGGATCCGAGGCGAAGGGAAGGGGGGCCTATACCCCATTTGATTTAGCGTTCTGCTTTTGGCGCGCTTTCGCCTCACGCATGGGAGGCGCATTAGAGGCCAAAAGCTAAGTGGCGAGACCGGCTTACCATGCAACACGCGACTGTGGTTCACAGGGAAAAATCGAACCGTGGGCGGCTGGTTGCATTCGGGGCGCTGACCCTGGTCGAGATCTTCCTGACCTCCTACGCCTTCAATTTCCCAACCGGCCTTCCCGAATGGATCAATCCCGTGACCATCGCGAAGGCATCCGCCCAAGCTGCGCTCGTCGCTCTCGGCGTCCTGGTGCTGATCGCATGGCCAACGCGAGAGAGGATCGCGAACGCCTGGTCCTCGGCCATGCGGGACTACAACTGGCGTGCCAGCGTCGTCGTTAACCTCGCGCTGTTCGCCGCGCTTCTCGCCGCTACGGTGGCTTTCTCCGAACTGGTGGCGCGGTCCGCGAGCCCGCCCTGGCACTGGTTCGCCCTATATTGTCTTTTGCTCCTTGCAACTGCTTCGTCGCTTGCCACCCTCGCTGCACCACTCAGTTTCTGGCGAGGACTCGTGCGCGATATGCCTACGCAGATCGCAACGGCGGCGATCAGCGGCATCCTCCTAATCGTGGCCGGCAGGCTCGCGTTGGAGAGCTGGAGCAGTCTCGCCGGCTGGACCCTCCATGCAGCGCATTGGATATTGAGCCTCTATGAAACCGACGTCCTACTCGATGTCGGCCGCAGCATCCTCGGCGCCGGCGATTTTCATGTCCGTGTCCTCAAGGAGTGTTCGGGATACGAGGGCATCGGCCTCGTTACGGCGTTCCTGGCTTTTTACTGCTGGCTAATGCGGCGCCAGTTGCGCTTTCCGCATGCGCTGCTGCTCATCGTGATCGGCATCGTAGTGTCTTGGACGTTGAACGCACTGCGTATTGCCCTACTGATAAGCGTCGGCCGGCACGTTTCGCCCCAAGTCGCGCTTGACGGGTTCCATTCCCAGGCTGGATGGATCGCCTTCCTAGGCATCGCCATCGGCCTGATGGCGGTCTCCATCTGGTGTCCATTTTTCCGCGCCGAGCCCAAGAGATTGGTGTCAGCTGCGCGACCGGCAAATAGCCTGATGCTTGCGCTGCTCGTGCCATTCATGGCCCTGATGGCGACAAGCATCGTCGCCTCGCTCTTCGCGCCGCACGATCATTGGCTCTATTTCTTGAAGGTCGCGGCGGTTGGGGGCGCTGTGTGGTACTTTCGCGGCGTATATGCGTCATTGCCGATAGCGCTTTCGCCCGTCGCGCTCGCCGTTGGCGCCGGCATCGGCCTGGCCTGGGTGCTGACCGATCCGGGCAACGACGGTGGAACTGAACTTGCGGCATGGATCGCGACGCTGCCGGCATGGCTCGCGGCACTCTGGCTTGTCTGTCGTGGCATCGGCACCGTGATGCTCGTGCCAGTGGCCGAGGAGCTGGCGTTTCGCGGCTACCTGCAGCGGATCCTGATCTCGCGCGATTTCGAACGCATCGCCCCTGGCCATTTTACCTGGCTGTCGTTCGTCCTCACGTCGCTGCTGTTCGGCTTGACGCATCAGCGCTGGATGGAGGCGGCGATTGCCGGCGCGCTTTATGCGCTCCTCGTCTACCGCACCAACCGGCTGTCGGACGCGATCCTGGCGCATGCGGCGTCGAATGCCGTCATTTTCGTTTGGGCAGTCGCGGCGCACCAGTGGACGTTGCTCTGATCGGCCGGGCACACGCACGCTCGCGTCCTCTGCGCTATGTAGCACCCGTCTCACGCCCCGAAAGTGTGGGATAAAAGCATCGTACACAGGTATTTAGCCGCTATCAGTGCGTTCACTGATCGACCGCTCGCCGCGAATCTGTCTTTGGGTGTGTGCATCCTGTGGGTAAGCGTCGTGTTGCTTGTGAATGATCTCAGCAGAACTGAGGCTCCCAATGACGCGCAAGCTTTCGCTCACGATTCTCGCCCTCGGCTTCCTCGGCACCACAGCCTGGGCCGACGGTATGGTTCAACCCACCGCCGCTCCCTGTTGCGAAGCGCCGTTCGCCGGAGCCTATATCGGCGCCGCTGTCGGCTATGCGCGCCAACGAAACGAAGTCACCTTCCTGTCACAGATCGCTAACGGCCTTCAGTTTAGGGACAGCGACGACTCGTTCACGTTCGGCGGGTATGTCGGCTACAATTGGCAGCGCTGCTGTAGCCCGTTCGTCTTCGGCATAGAGACGGATTTCAACTGGCAAGACGCCTCGCCCACGGCGTTCGACCGTGAGCCGCCGGGCGCCGGCGGTTTCGCCGAGACCACCAGTTTGGAAAGCAAAATCAATTGGTTCGGTACGCTTCGCGGCCGAGCCGGTTATGTGGTCCACGACCACCTATTGCTCTACGCCACGGGCGGCCTCGCTTATGCAAACGTCGATCACAGGTTCAACGACGACTGCGTTGGCTGCGGCAATCCGGGTTTCGCTGTACTCCCCGCCGATTTCGGCCCATTTGCGCAGTCCAACGATAAGACGAAGGTTGGTTGGACGGTAGGCGGTGGCGCGGAATTGCTGCACGACACTCGCTGGGTCCTTCGCGCGGAAGCGCTGTATGTCGACCTCGGGAGCGAGACACATACGTATACGGTTCAACCCATCAACCCGCTGTTCCCAGGGCCTGCGGTCACGAGGGCTGAATGGGACGATCAGTTCTGGGTAGCCCGGCTCGGCGTCGCCTATAAATTCGACAGTCCGGACTGCTGTGCGGCGCCGCTGAAGTAGGGGCCGTCGAGGTCCTCGCTTCTTGCAATTTCTGATCTAGGCGGCCCCCTCCCTACTGGGTGGGGGCCTACGCCTTACTGGGGTGTGGTGTGTCACCACCCCAAGATCGACCATGTCTCCAAGCGGCGACCCCCCGTGTCCCCCCGCGCATGCGCCGCGATAGGAGAATGACATGAAATTCAAAACGATGTTGGGCGCGGCTGCCCTCCTTTCGACCATTGGGATCAACCAGGCGTTCGCCGCTATCTTCGATATCCCTCCGCCCATTCCGGAGTTCGATGGCTCGAGCGCGATTGCAGTGATTGCGCTGCTCGCAGGCGTCGCGGCCGTTGTCGTCGCCAGGGCGAGAAGCAAGGGCTAAAGCCCTTGCGGGTAGCGAGCGCTGCTCAACCGAATTTGGTACTTGCGCGGAACGTGCCGCACGTAGGGATGCGAAGTCGCGCCAAGCTCGCTTCGATATTGCTCACAAAAAAGGACGCCGCTCCGGGGGTGGGAGTGGCGTCCTCAAACAGGCCACCTGTTCTAGGGGGGACAGAGGGACGGTGGCCGACGCCATATTAGTCCGATGGCTGAGCGTCCGATACTTACGGATTGTCATTCCGCAAATAGAGTTAAGCCGGTGGGTTGGAACTCTCGGGCTCGTCGCGACGTTGCTTGCCGCACGCCGCTATGAGGAGCGAGACGGGTGGCAAAGATCAAGAAGAGTGGGGCCGCGCGCGTGGCATCTACCGCGCCGGCGCCGGGCAAGAAGCGATCGTTCGAACCCGACCGTAAAGGCGAGTCCAGCGCTGGGGCGCTGGCGAGCAAGGATAAGAAGCGAGCGGTAGCCGCCAGCCGTGGCGGCAGCAACACCCGCTAAGCCCCTGATTATGAACGCATCACGCGTCCAATCCTCCGAACACAACCATAGATAAGAACAGGTTAAGGATTGCGGGCTCTAATGGGCCAAAACGGGGCTCGGAGCGTCCGCGTGCTGTCCAAACTGGTAGGCGACTGGCGTGCGAGGCTACACGGCCGGGGCGAGGGGCAATCCTCGTCCTCCAATTCGCGAGGTAGTGCGCGCGCGGACTTGTCGTCGAGCCGGCTCGACGGATACCGCCAGGCCCTCGAAGAACACTTCTGCATCACCGTCACCGATACGACCGGGCGCATCCTCGAAGTGAACGACCGCTTCTGCAAGGTGGTCGGCTTCAGCGAGGCCGAGCTCGTTGGTCAGCACTACGAGCTGTTGAGCTCCGGCAAGCGCATGAGCGAAATGCTCGAAGCGATGTGGGAGACGGTGATGTCGGGAAAGACCTGGCGCGGCGAGCTTTGCGATCGCGCCAAGAACGGGACCGACGTCTGTTTCGAGTCGATCGTCATTCCGCGGTTCGATGCGCGAGGAGAGATCGAGCAGTTCACCACGATCAGCACCGACATCACGCCCATCCGCGAGCAATCGCAAGCGCTGCAGGCGATGATCGATAACTTTCCCGGTGGCATCGCGCTCATCGATCGCGACGTCAACCTCGTCGCCTGCAACAAGCTGTACCGGGTGCTACTCGACCTGCCGGACCGGTTGTTCGCCAGCTTGCCGATGCGGCTCGATACGCTGGTTCGCTTTCGCGCCGAGCGCGGCGACTACGGCCCGCTGCCCGTCGATGACGCGGTGACAAGCAGGCTGAAGGTCCTGCTCAGCCCCGTGGCGATCGAGACCGAGCGCAACGAGCTGTCGGGGCGCGTTCTCGAAGTGCGCAGCGTTCCGGTGCACGGTGGCGGCCACCTCAATACCTATGTGGACGTCACCGATCGCCGGCGCGCCGAGAACGAGTTGAAGGTCGCGCACTCGACGCTCGAAGCCTTCATCAAGCACGCGCCTGCCGCCGTCGCCATGTTCGACACCGACATGCGCTATATCGCGCACACGGACCGTTGGCTGCACGACTACAATCTCCCCAACGAGCCACTAATAGGCCGCAGTCACTATGACGTTTTCCCCGAGGTGCCGGAGCACTGGAAGGTGAAGCACCAGCGGATTCTCAAGGGCGCGACGGAAAGCTCGCCCGAGGAGCTGTTCAAGCGCGCGGACGGCTCGACCAATGTCATCCGCTGGGAGGTGCGGCCGTGGCACCTGGAGGACGAAAGTATCGGCGGCATGATGATGCTGACCGAGGAGATCTCCGAGCGCAAACGGCTGGAGCAGGAGCTGTGGCGGCTCGCCAAGCAGGACAGCCTCACCGGGCTGCCGAACCGCTTGCTGTTCAACGAGCAGCTGGAATCCATGCTGGTCAAGGCAGCCGAGAATTCGCAGCGCTTTGCCGTCGGCCTAATTGATGTCGACCGCTTCAAGGAGACGAACGACATCCTCGGCCACGCGGCGGGCGACGAGCTCCTCAAGGAGGTGGGCGCCCGCCTGCAGTTCGCCGTGTCGCCCTACGGCTCCGTCGCTCGCCTCGGCGGCGACGAGTTCGCCGTGCTGATCTGGATGCACAGCGAGCAATCGGCGCTGGCCGGCGCAATAGACGCGATCTTCGAGGCCCTAGAGCCTGCCATTACTCTGGGCGGCGTCAAACATCGCTGCACCATAAGCCTCGGCCTCAGCCTTTATCCCTCGGACGCGACGGGCGCGAGCGAGCTGCTCAAGAATGCCGACCTTGCGCTTTATCGCGCCAAGGATCTGGGCCGCGATCGCTACCAGTTCTACGTGCCCGAGATGCGCGCCTCGTTCGAGAGCACCTACAAGCTGCATCGCGACATCCAGCGCGCCCTGCACGGCGGAGAGCTCGATCTCCTCTATCAGCCGATCATCTCGTTCGAGCCGGATGCGCCGACCTGCTTCGAGGCGCTCCTACGCTGGAACGATCCGCGCCGCGGCTTGCTGTCACCCGCGGAATTCGAGGAGATTTTCGACGATCCGAAGTCGGCGTCCGACATCGGCAAGTGGGTCATCGACCGGGCACTGCGGCAGGCGGCAGCGTGGGAGCGCGCCGGCGTCGAGTTCGGCCGCATCGCCATCAATGTCACCTCCGCTGACTTCGCGTTAGGCACCTTCGCCGACTTTGTCAGCGCGAAGATGCGCGAGATCGGCGTGCGGCCGGAGCGGTTGTGCATCGAGGTGACCGAGCGTGTTTTTCTGGGCCGCAGCGCAAGCGGGGTCGCGGCGGCGCTGCAGCAGCTGCACGACATGGGCGTCGAGATCGCTCTCGATGATTTCGGCACCGGCTTCGCGTCGCTGTCGCATCTGAAGAAGCTTCCCATCGACCGGCTCAAGGTGGACCGGTCCTTCGTGCGCGACATGGAAACCAACCCCGACAACCTGGCGATCGTGCGCACCATCGCTCACCTGGGCCAGAGTTTGGGGATCAAGGTGACGGTCGAGGGGGTCGAAACGCAGTCGCAGCTGACGCTGCTGCGGGCCATGGGGTGCACCACCATGCAGGGGTATCTGTTCGCCAAGGCGATGAGCGCCACCCAAGTTCGCGCCTTCGTTCGTGGCGAGCACGCCGTCAGCGCCTCGGCCTGAGCCTGTTGCGCTCCCACACGTATGCGATGTGCACCAAACCTCCTTGACGCGCCGCGCCGCTTCCTCATGCTGCGCCGCCGATCATTGAGACTGGAGGCGGTTCGAGTGGAGTGGTTCGAAACTGACTGTCCGCAGCCGTCTGAGGCGCATCGTGCCGCCGCCGAAGCGCGCCAGAACGTATTGACCAAGCCGCCGGGTTCGCTCGGCGTGCTGGAAGCACTGGCGATCAAGCTGGCGGCGCTGCAGGCGACGGATCGCCCCCGTGCCGCACGCGCACCGATCGTCCTGTTTGCCGGCGACCACGGTGTCACCGCGCAGGGCGTCTCCGCTTATCCCGCTGACGTGACGGTGCAGATGCTGCACAACTTTGCCGCCGGTGGCGCAGCGATTGCGGTACTGGCACGTGAACTCGGCGTGAAGCTGCATGTCGTCGACGCCGGCACGCTGTCCGAACATGACGTCCCGGGGGTGACCACCGACAAGCCGCGGCGCGGCACGCGCGACTTCTCGCACGAGGCGGCGATGACCACCGACGAGCTGTCGTTCGCGCTGAAGGCGGGGCGCCGCGCGGTCGAGCGGGCGAGGGCGGGCGGCGCGGATATCGTCATCCTCGGCGAGATGGGGATCGGCAACACGACATCTGCAGCGGCCATCGCCGCGTCGCTGCTGGGCGTGCGCGCGGGTGACGTGGTCGGGGCGGGCACCGGCCTCGATGCTGCCGGAGTGAACCGCAAAGCCGAGGTGATCGAGGCGGCCTTGGCCACGCATGGGCTCAGAGCCGCCGATGTCCCGGCTGCGCAGGTGCTGAAGTGCGTCGGCGGGCTGGAGATCGCGGCCCTTGCCGGTGCGATGATCGCCGCCGCGCAAGGCCGCATCCCGGTGCTCGTCGACGGGTTCATCGTCTCCGTGGCAGCGCTCGGCGCTGTGCGCCTCAACCCGTCGTGCGCGCCGTGGCTCATCTATTCGCATCGGTCGCTTGAGCGCGGCCACCGGGTGGTCCTCGATGCGCTCGCGGCCGAGCCCCTTCTCGATCTCAAGCTGCGCCTGGGTGAAGGCTCGGGTGCCGCGGCGGCCCTGCCGCTGTTGCGGCTTGCCTGTGCGCTGCATTCCGAGATGGCGACCTTTGCCGACGCACACATCTCCGGCCCGGAGTCATGATGCTGATCGACCTCATGCGGCACGGGGAGACGCAGATGCCCGGCAGACTGCTGGGCCGCACCGATCCGCCGCTGTCCGAGGCGGGATGGCGGCAGATGGAGCGGCAGACGGCAGGTCGGTCGTGGGACGTCGTCGTTGCGTCGCCTCGCCGGCGGACCGAGGCGGGGGCCGCGCGCGTGGCGGCGAAACGCGGCAGGACACTGCGCATCGATGCGGACTGGGCGGAGCTTGACTTCGGCGCCTGGGATGGGCGTCTGCCGGCAGACGTGCGCGCCGACCCGGAGGCCGCCGAGGCATTCGCCGCATTCTATGGCTCGCCCGACGCGGCCGCCCCGCCCGGCGGCGAAACCTGGAGCGCGCTCGTCGCCCGGGTTGCGCGCGCCCTCGATCGCGTGCTGGCCGAGCCCGCCGCGTCGACCGCGCTCGTCGTCACGCATGCCGGTCCGATGCGCGCGACGCTCGCCCTTACTTGCGCCATTCCGTTCGCCAATCTTTGGGCGTTCAGCATCAAGCCCGGGACGCGGATCACGCTGCGCGCAGGACGTGATAATACGGCGGGGCTGTGGGGGGAGATCGTCGAGGTCGTGCAGCCATGAACATCAAGGCGCAGCTCCGTTCCTTCTCGCACGCGCTGCAGTTCCTCACCCGGCTGCCGGCGCCGCGTATCGACGTGTTCGACCCCGTCGACCTCTCGCGTTCGGCGCTGTGGTTTCCTGTCGTCGGTGTTGTCGTCGGCGCCATCGTCGGGGCGGCACTCTGGCTCGGCGCTTTGGCCTCGCCGGCAGTCGGCGCCTTGCTGGCGCTGCTTGCCTGGGTGTGGGTGACGGGCGGGCTGCATCTCGACGGTCTGGCCGACGTCACCGACGCGCTGGCCGGTGCGCACCGCTCGCCCGAGCGCTTCCTGCAGATCCTGCGCGATCCGCACGTCGGTGCCTTCGGCGTCATGGCGATCGGCCTGCAGCTCATCGCCAAGCTGGTGCTGCTGGCCGAGATTGCCGGGGGCCGCAGCGAGGCGCTTATTCCCTTGATCCTCGTGGCCGCCTGGGCGCGGCTCGGTGCGCCGTTCTGGAGCCTCGTGGTGCCGCCGCTGGCGGACGGATCTGGACAGCGCTTCGCCTGGGAGATCGACCCGCGCATCGTCGGCGCGGAGGCCGCAGTCTTGGCACTGCTCAGCATTTTTCTGGCGCCGATGCTGCTCGCCGCCCTGCTCGTGATCCCGGCGATCGCCGCCTACTGGCGATACCGGGTAGGCGGAATTACCGGCGACTGCCTGGGTGCCAGCGTCGAAGTGACCGAGACCATCTTGCTGCTTCTCATTGCCCTGCGAATGGCATAGCTTCCGGCCAACGCGCCCGCTGCGCAAAAAATTCCGGGATTAGGGGAATTCGGGACATGCAAGCTTCCACCGGTGGCGCCGAGCGCCGGCTGATTTGGATCGGGTTTCTGACCGTCGCGACGCTGCTGGCGACGGGCGTCTTTGCCTGCGCCATTCCGTTCGCCGCCCTGGCGGCCCTGGCGGCGCTCGACACCGAGCACAACGACGGCCCGCTGCTGGTCGGCGCCGTTTGGCTCGCCAATCAGGTGTATGGCTTTGCCGTTCTGGGCTATCCGCTGGAGGCGCAAGCGCTCGGCTGGGGCTTGTTCATGGGCATCGGTGCCATGGCGGGCTACTACGCGGCGCGCGCGGCCGTGACCGCACTCTCGCCCTACGGCATCGTGGCGATGCTGCTCGGCTCGCTGGTGATGGCGTTCCTTGCCTATGAGGCGGCCCTGTTCGTCGCGTCGTACGTACTTCCGCGCGGCGAGGGTGCCTTCAACTACGACGTGATGGCCTATGTCAGCACGGTCGAGGCGATTGCGTTCGTCGTCCTGCTGATCGCGCACCGTCTGGCCGTGGCTACCGGGCTCATCGGCCGCAACGCCGTCGAGCGGACGATCTGAGCACCGCTCACTTCAAGTTGAGAGTTAGGCCGGCCGCCATGAAGATCACGCGGTCGGCTGCTGCTGCGACGCGCTGATTGAGCCGGCCCTGCGCGTCGCGAAACGCGCGACCGAGCGGCGTGTCCGGCACGATGCCCAACCCGACCTCGTTCGATACCACGACCAGCGGGCCCGGCGCGCAGGCCAGCGCCGCCAGCAGGGCTTCGCTCTCGGCATCCACATCTCGGCCGGCGAGCATGACATTGCTCAGCCAGAGGGTGAGGCAGTCGACGAGCGCCGGCCTGGTGAGCCCGGCGACGGCGGCGGCCAGGTAGAGCGGCGCGTCGAGTGTCTGCCAGCTCGCGTTGCGCCGCGCGCGGTGGTGGGCGATGCGCTCGGCCATCTCGGTATCCCACGCCTCGGCCGTAGCGACGTAGGTCCAGGGCGGGGCCGTACGCCCGACAAGCTCCTCGCCGTAGCGGCTCTTGCCCGAGCGTGCGCCGCCGAGCACGAGGGTTAGACGAGGCAGCTGCAGTTCGGGCATGGAGGCAAATTCGGTTGACGGGGGAAGCGGGCAACTCTTATCAAACCGGCAAAGCTTTCCGGCAAGGGAAAAGCGAATTTCGGCAGCGGGCACCGCAACTTAGTTTTCATGCCGTGCCTTGAGGCAAACGAGCGATGTCGGCAAATCCCCGCGGCCTGATCATCGCCGCGCCCGCTTCGGGCTCCGGCAAGACGACGGTGACGCTCGGCCTGCTCAGGGCGCTGCGCCGCCGTGGCATCGCCGTGCAGCCCTACAAATGCGGCCCTGACTATATCGATACGGCCTTCCACAGCGCCGCGGCCGGACGGCCGAGTTTCAACCTCGATACCTGGGCGATGCGGCCGGAGCTCATTGCGCAGCATGCGCGCGGCGCGGCGGCGGGCGCGGAGATCTGCATCGCCGAAGGCGTCATGGGTCTCTACGATGGGGCGGGCGCGCCGGGCATCTGCGGCAGCGGGTCGACGGCGGATCTCGCTGCCCTCACCGGCTGGCCGGTGGTACTGGTGCTCGACGTCGGCGCGCAAGCGGAGACCGCTGCTGCGATCGCGCTAGGGCTTACGACCTATCGGCGGGACATCGCCTTCGCCGGCGTCGTACTCAACATGGTTGGCACCCCCGGACACGCGGCGATGATCTCCGCGCCGATGGCGCGCATTGGGCTGCCGGTACTCGGTACCGTCCAGCGCCGGCCCGACATGACGATGCCGGAGCGGCATCTGGGTCTCGTAACGGCCGGAGAGACGGCAGCGCTGGAAAGCCGGCTCGACATCATGGCGGAGGCGGTTAGCGCCGGGACCGACCTCGACGCGGTGCTCGCCGCCGCGCGGCCGCTGGCGCTTGCCCCTTCCGCCGCAACGACCGACCTGGCACCGCCTGGCCAGCGCGTCGCGCTCGCCCAGGACCGCGCGTTCTGTTTCACCTACGCGCACATCCTCGCCGGCTGGCGGCGGGCGGGCGCCGAGATCGTGCCATTCTCGCCACTCGCCGACGAGGCGCCGGCGCACGATTGCGACGCCGTATGGCTACCGGGCGGCTACCCGGAGCTGCACGCCGACACACTCGCGGCGGCTCAACGCTTTCGCAGCGGAATGCACGACGCCGCGCAGCGCGGCGTGCCGATCCACGGCGAGTGCGGCGGCTACATGGTGCTCGGGGCCGGGCTCGAGGACGGCAAGGGCGTGCGCCACGCGATGCTCGGCCTGCTAGGCGTCGAGACGTCGTTCGCGGCGCCGCGCATGCACCTCGGCTATCGGCGGGCGCGCGTCATCGCGACGGGCGCGCAGCTCGTCGGACACGAGTTCCACTTTGCCAACGTGCTGGCGAACCCCGACGAGCCGTTGGCCGACATCCGCGGTACGGACGGCGCGCGGGTCGCCGAACGCGGCTCGCGGCGCGGGGTCGTGACCGGCAGTTTCTTCCATGTCATCGATGCCGCCGCATGACCGGTCCTGGCAAAGATGCTCCGCCGCAGTTCGACGAGGCGTTTCGCGCCGCGCTGCGCGACCTCGTCCTATGGCGCCGCGATGTCCGCCGCTTCCGCACCGACTCCGTCGATCCGGAACTCGTCGTGTCGCTGATCGAGCTGGCGGCGCGTTCGCCGTCGGTCGGCTTCAGCCAGCCGTGGCGCTTCGTGCTGGTGGAAAGCCCCGAACGGCGTGAGGCGGTGCGTGCGTCCTTCGCCCGCGCGAACGCCGAGGCGCTAAACACCTACGCCGACGAGCGGCGCGGCCTCTATGCCAGACTGAAACTGGAAGGGCTTGGCGCCGCACCTGTGCATCTGGCGGTGTTCGCGGACGAGACCACCGAGGCCGGGGCCGGGCTCGGCAGCCGCACCATGCCCGAAACGCTGCGCTATTCGGTGGTCGGCGCCATCCAGACTTTGTGGCTTGCGGCGCGCGCGCACGGGCTCGGTGTCGGCTGGGTGTCGATCCTCGAGCCCGAGGCTGTGGCGCAGGCGCTGGAGGTGCCCGCCGCGTGGCGGTTCGTCGCCTACTTGTGCCTCGGCTGGCCGGCGGAGGAGCACGTCGATCCGGAGCTCGAGCGCCACGGTTGGCAGCAGCGCGTCGACTTGGAGTCTCTGATCCTGCGTCGCTGATTACTCGGCCGGGGCGGCAAGCGCCTTCGGCTCGCGGCGCCGCGTCGAGAGGCGGCGGATCACCACGTAGAACACCGGCGTGAAGATAAGGCCGAAGATCGTTACGCCGATCATGCCCCAGAATACGCCGGTCCCGAGCGCGATGCGCATCTCGGCACCGGCGCCGGTGGCGATGTAGAGCGGCACGACGCCCAGCGTGAAGGCGAGCGAGGTCATCAGGATGGGGCGGAGGCGCAGCTTGCAGGCCTCGACGGCCGCGGTGACGGTGTCGCGGCCCTGGTCCTCGAGCTGGCGCGCAAACTCGACGATGAGGATGGCGTTCTTCGCCGCCAAGCCGATCAGTACGATGAAGCCGATCTGGGTGAGGATGTTGATGTCCTGCCCGTGCAACCGGACGCCGAACAACGCGCTCAACAGGCACATCGGAACGATGAGTATGATGGCGAGCGGCAGCGACCAGCTCTCGAACTGCGCCGCAAGCGTGAGGAACACGAACACTACGGACAAGACGAAGATGTAGTAGCCGGTGCTACCGACCTTCGCCTCCTGATACGACAGGTCGGTCCATTCGTAGGTGATGCCTTCGGGCAGTTCCTGTTTGGCGAGCTCAGACAGCATCTGCATCGCCTGGCCCGTGCTGACGCCCGGCTGGGTGGCGCCGTTCACCTCCACGGTCGGGTAGAGATTGTAGCGCGGGACGCGGTCGGGGCCGGAGATGTGGCGGAAGTTGACGAGGTTGGCGAGCGGCACCATCTGGCCGCTGTCGTTGCGCACGCGGATGCGCGCGATGTTTTCCGGCTGCAGGCGGAAGCCCGCGTCGGCCTGCGCCGTGACGCGGAAAGTTCGCCCGAACATGTTGAAGTCGTTGACGTAGGCGGAGCCGAGGTAAACGCGCAGCGCCTCGAAAATCGCCTCCAGCGGCACGTGCAGCATCTGCGCCTTCGTGCGGTCGACGTCGACGTAGAGCTGCGGTGTGCTTGTCGAGTATGTGGTGAAGGCGTTCTTGATGCCGGCCATGTCGTTGGCGGCGGCGATGAAGTCGTTGGCGACCTTTTCGAACTCGCCGGGAGTCATATTTGCGCGGTTCTGCAGGCGCATGGAGAAGCCCGTCTGTCCGCCCATGCCGCGCACTGGCGGCGGGATGGTGACGGTTGTCTTGGATTCCTCGATGGCACTCAGCTTGGCGGTGAGGTCGTCGGCGATCTTGTCGGCGGTCAGCCCCTTGGCAAAGCGCTCGCGCGCGTCGTCCATCACCGCGTTGACCATGCCGAGGTTGCTCGAGTTGGAGCCGGTGGAGCCGGAGCGGCCGGTGTACGTCGAGGTGTGCTTCACGCCGGGCGTGTCGAGCACGATCTGGTTGACGCGGCGGACGACGTCATCGGTTCGCTGCAGCGAGGCGCCTTGCGGCAATTGCAGGGATACGGTGATGATGCCGCGGTCCATCTTGGGGATGAAGCCCGTCGGCGTGTGCACGAGGAGCCAGCCGGCGAGGCCGAGCAAACCGGCGTAGAGGGCCAGCACTAGTGGCGAGATGGCGATCGCGCCGCGGATCAGACGGGCATAGCCGGCAGCAAGCTTGTCGAAGGCCCAGTTGAACGCCCCGAAGAAGGCGTGCACCGGCCGCATCAGCAAGCTGTCCTGCTCGTGTCCGGTGTGCGGCTTCAGCAGAATGGCGCATAGCGCCGGGCTCAAGGTGAGCGAGTTGAAAGCGGATATGATGGTCGCCGTGGCGACGGTTACCGCGAACTGGCGATAGAAGGCGCCGGTGATGCCGCCGATGAAGGCGGTCGGCACGAACACGGCCGAAAGCACGAGCGCGATAGCGATGAGCGCCGCACCGACCTCGTTCATCGTGATGCGCGTCGCTTCCGTCGGCGACAGACCCTCGGCGAGCTTGCGCTCGACGTTCTCCACCACGACGATCGCGTCGTCGACGACGATACCGACCGCCAGCACCAGGCCGAACAAGGTCAGCATGTTGATGGAAAAGCCGAGCCCTTCCATTACCGCGAAGGTGCCGATCAGCGATACGGGGATGGCGACCAGCGGGATGACCGTCGCCCGCCACGTCTGCAGGAACAGCAGCACGACCACGACGACGAGGAACACCGCCTCCAGGATCGTGAGGTAGAGCTCGGAGATCGACTCTTCGATGAACTCCGTCGGATTATAGATGATGCGATACTCGAGCCCCTTGGGGAAGCGCTCCGCCAGACGCGCCATCTCTGCCTTGATGAGCCTCGCCGTCTCGATGGCGTTGGAGCCCGGCTGCTGCGTTATCGGCATGACGGTCGCAGCGTAGCTGTCCTGGTAACCGTAGGTGGTGTAGCTCAGCGCTCCGAGCTCGACGCGGCCGACGTCCTTGACGCGCACGACGCGGCCGTCGGTGCCCGTCTTCAGGACGATGTTCTCGAACTCGGCCGGCTGTAGCAGGCGCCCCTTCAGCTGCAGTGACATTTGGAAGGCGCCCATGTTGGGCTGCGGCGGCTGCCCAAGCGCACCGCCGGCGACCTGCAGGTTCTGGGCGCGCAACGCCGACATCACCTCGTCGGCCGTCATGCCGCGCAGCGCGATGCGCTCGGGGTCGAGCCAGACGCGCATCGAGTACTCGCGCGAGCCGAAGAGCGTGACGTCGCCGACACCGGGGATCCGGGCCAGCTCATCCTTCACGTTGAGCAGCGCGTAGTTGGAGATGTAGACCTGGTCGTAGGTGCGATCCGGCGAGACGAGGTGGACGACGAGCAGCAGGTCGGGCGAGCGCTTGTTTACCGAGATGCCGTTGCGGCGCACCTCCTCCGGCAAGCGCGGCTCGGCCACCGCGATCCGGTTCTGGACGAGCACCTGCGCCTTGTCGATATCAGTGCCGACGTCGAAGGTGACGCTGAGCGACATGTTTCCGTCGTCGGTCGACTGGGAATACATGTAGATCATGCCTTCAACGCCGTTCACCTCCTGCTCGATGACGGAGGCGACCGTGTCAGCGACGGTTTGTGCGTTGGCGCCCGGATACGAGGTGGTCACAGAGATGGTGGGCGGCACGATCTCGGGGAACTGCGCCACCGGCAGCGTCAAGTACGCGATCGTCCCGACGATGAGGATGACGAGCGAGACGACGGAAGCGAAGATCGGGCGGGCGATGAAGAAATGCGAAAAGCGCATCGTCGTTCGCCTCAGGGCTTGGTGACGGCAGCGCCGTCACCAGCGGCATCAGACACCGTCAGCGGCGCGCGACGCGGCGCGATCTTCTGCCCAGGGCGAACACGCTGCTGGCCGCGCAGGATCACCCAGTCGTCCGGCTCGAGGCCCTTGCGGACGATGCGCATGCCGCCGTCGAGCGGCCCGAGCTCCACGACGCGCCGCTGCGGGACGTTGTCTTCGCCGACGACGTAGACGAAGCGGTTGGCCTGGTCGGTGCCGATGGCCTCGTCGGGCAGTAGCAGCGCATTGTACTCGGGCGAGCCCTGCAAGCGCACGCGCGCGAACATGCCGGGCGAGAAGAGCCGGTCGCGGTTGGCGAGCTTGGCGCGGGCGCGGAGGGTGCCCGTGGACTGATCGAGACGGTTCTCGAGGAAGTCGAGCTTCGCGTCGTGCGGGAAGCCCGTCTCGTCGGGAAGGCCGATCCCGACGCTGGCGCCGAGTATGCCGGCCGAGCCCTTGCCGCTCGCCTGCGACAGGCGTTGGTACTTCAGCGCGTTGTTCTCGCTGACGTCGAAGTAGATGTAGATGGGATCCTGCATGACGATGGTGGTGAGGATCGTCGAGCCGGTGTCCGCCCCGCCGCCGCTCACAAAGTTTCCCGGCGTGACGAGGGGGCGGCTGATGCGGCCCGATATCGGCGCGGTGATGCGGCAGAAGCTCAATTCCAGCTCAGCCGCCTTGACGCGCGCCTCGCCGATCTTCACCAGCGCCTCGGCGTCGCGCACGATGTTCTCGCGGTCGTCGAACGCCTTGCGGGAGATGTAGTCGCTCTTCAAAAGCGGACGGCCGCGCTCCACGTCGAGCTTGGCGTTGCTGACGCTGACCTTGGCCTGGTCGAGCTGCGCCTTCGCCTGATCGAGCGCGCGCTCGAAGGGGCGCGGGTCTATGGTGAACAGCAGCTCGCCTGCTTTCACGTCCTCGCCGTCGGTGAACTTGACCTCGGTGAGATAGCCCGATATCCGCGCGCGCACGTCCACCGATTCAACCGCGTCGAAGCGGCCGGTGAACTCGTCCCACTCGATGACTTTGCGGGAGATGGGCCGGCTGACCGTCAGCTCCGGCAGCTTGCCTGCCGATTGTTTGGCGGCGGGAGCTGTGCTGCTGCCGAGAGAGGCGACGGCGTTCTTTATATCCGCGAAGCCCGACTCGACGCTGCGTCCACGCATCGGTCCGAGCGCTGCGATGATCGCAGCGACAGCCACAACGAGGATCAGCACGACGTAGCTCGGACGCATTACCGCTCCCAGATCAGGCTGCCCCCGGGGCAGCCCTAGTTTACGCCTTTCGGCGGCTGGAATCCGAACGAGCTTACCCCCGCAAAGGTAAATCGGCCGACCCCCGTCTCTCGTTTCAAGCGAGTTTGCGGGCGCCCCAACCCTGGATCGGGGCGCCCGGTGCCCGTCTTCGAATTATGAACGGCCGGAAAACCGGCCAGCCAGCATGCAACGGCTAGGCGACCGCTTTTCCGTCGCGCGCCGCATCGAGGCTGAAAGCGCCCGGTCCGGCGGCCGCGATGTAGAGGAATACGAAGCAGAAGAGGATGGCCGCATCGCCACCGTTGAGCACCGGATAGGTGTTCTGCGGGGCGTGTGCGATCCAGTAGGCGGAGGCCATCAGACCGCTCAGAACGAAGGCGACGGGGCGGGTGAAGAGGCCGATGAGCAGCAGCAGGCCGCCGAAGGTCTCGAGCATGCCGGCGAACCAGGTCAGCTCGAACATTTCAGGTTGCGGGCGCGACGGCGGCGGGAAGCCGAACAGCTTCTGGGTGCCGTGCTCGATGAAAAGTATGGCGGCGACGATGCGCAGTACGCCCAGCAACCGCGGAGCCCAAACGGTCTCGAGTTCTTGTCGCGTCATTGGTTACCTCTTCCTGTCTCCATCCCTAGGAGGAAAGAGCGTAACCATCTGTGCGGGGGTGCTCAACGGGAATGCTGGCAGCTGCTACCAGCGTAGGAGGCGCGTACCGAGCGCGGCGCCGACCGCTGCGACGAAGAGGGTCGCCAGCACATACCAGGCTGCGAGGAACATCGGGCTGTCGTTCTGGCAGTGGGTCGCATAGAAGGTCGCCGCGATGCCGGCGGCGACGAGCCCGGCGACGGCACCGGCAAGCGCGGGGTGCGTGGTGGCGCCCTGGCGCATGACGAGGAGCATAGCAATGAGCGGCAATGCCGCGAGGATGGGGACGTAGACGATGCATCCCCACGCGTTGGTTCCAACCATCGTGTCGAACCACGTGCTCGACGGAATGGCGAACATCTCGGTAACGACGCCAAGGGTCAGCACCAGGGGTGCGCCAAACAGTAGGAGCCAATCGAGGCCTGGAATGCTCTGTGGCCGCGCCAGCCGCAGCATCAGCGCCAGGGCGGTGCCCAGCAGCGTCAGGCTGAATGCCCATTTCAGCAGGAAATGCCACTCGCCCATCGCCGACATGAGGTCGGGGCGAACGGGCAGGAGCGACAGGTAGAGCAAGGCGGTGACGACGACGCCGACGCCCACACCGATCCACACGGTGCGCGCGATGGGGGCGCGCCCCGTCTCGGCGTCGGCGGCAATGGCGTTGATCAGGTCGTCGGTCTTCATTCGTCGTTGTCTTTCCGATGCCGTGCACCGAGTGTCTTCAGGCCGCGGTGCAACGCGACGCGCACCGCGACTTCCTTCATCTGCATGCGCTGGGCCACATCGCGGATCGATTGACCGTCGAGCCCGATGGCCCGCACGACCTCCCGCTGTTTGCCCTTTAAACCTTCCACGAGCCTTTCCGCGTCCTGGCGATCTACGCCGCTGGTGTTGTCCTCGGCCGCCAATGTGTCGAGAACGCTATCGATCGGTACTTGGATGCGACGTCCTCGCCGGCGCAATGCGTCGATGAGCTTGTGACGCGCGATAGCGCGGACCCACGGGCCGAGAGGCTGGGACGCGTCCCACGTGTTTCGTTTCAGATGTAGCGCGAGCAATGTCTCTTGCACCACGTCCTCGACATCTCCGAGAGGCGCCCCTGCCTGAGCGAAGCCGCGGCGCACCGCACTACGCAGGCTGAGAGACAGCGATTGAAGCAGCTCACGATAGGCTGCTGCGTCGCCATCTATGGCTGCCCGCATCAAGGCGGCCCATTCCTCCTCGCGCTGCGTTTGAGCCACTAAGCTCCTCGTAGACCGTTCGCTGCCCCGCCCGAATTCGTTACAGCAAGGACCTGGTGCGGCACTTGCGCGGCGGAAGGGCTGTATAGCCCTCCGTATCAGGACAAACGGTGCCCGGCAATCCGTAACGGAGCGTGACTAATTCGGAGCTGGGGCGGGCATGGTTTCCGCCGGCCGGGGGGCTCCGCCGAGGCGGCGGTGCAGCCGGTCGAGCAGGAGGTAAATGACCGGAGTCGTATACAACGTGAGCATCTGCGATACGATCAGTCCACCGATGATGGTGATGCCGAGGGGCCGGCGGATCTCCGAGCCGGGACCGACGGCGATGGCGAGAGGAATGGCGCCCAAGAGCGCGGCTAGCGTCGTCATCAGGATGGGACGGAAGCGGGCGAGGCACGCTTCGTAGATGGCTACGGCAGGCTGCAGCCCGCGCTGGCGCTCGCCGTCGAGCGCGAAGTCGACCATCATGATGCCGTTCTTCTTGACGATGCCGATCAGCAAGATGACGCCGATCAGCGCGGTCATCGACAGCTCGATGCCGCCGACATAGAGGGCGAGCAGAGCGCCCAATCCGGCGGACGGCAGCGTGGAGATGATGGTCAGCGGGTGCGCCAGGCTCTCGTAGAGCACGCCGAGCACGATGTAGACGGCGACCAGCGCAGCCAGGATCAGGAGCGGCTGCTGCGAGGCCTGTTCGGCAAAGGCGCGGGCATCACCGGCCATCTCGCCGCGCAAGCCGGCAGGCGTATGCAGCTCGGCCATCGCCTGGTCGATGTCGCGCAGCGCGCGGTCGAGGGTGCTTCCCGGCGCAAGATTGAAGCTGAGCGTTACCGCCGGGAACGGGCCCTGGTGGTTGACCACCAGCGGCGTCGTGCCTTCGCTGACGCGGATAACCGCCGTGAGCGGCACCTGCGGCCCGCCGTTGGAGCTCGGCACGTAGATGTTCTTTATGTCGGACGGATCGCGCTGCAAGCGCGGGTCGACTTCGAGGATGACGCGATACTGGTTGCGCTGCGTGTAGATGGTGGAGATCTGCCGCTGCGAGAAGGCGTTGTTGAGCGCGCTGTCGATGTCGGCAATGCGCACGCCGAGACGTGCCGCCGCGTCGCGGTCGATCTTCACGTCGAGCTGCAGGCCGCCCGCCTGCCGGTCGCTCGAGACATCGACGATGGAGGGGATGGTCTTCATCCGCTCGAGCATCTTCGGCGCCCACTCGTTGAGCTCGTCCAGGTCGGGGTCCCACAGCGTATATTGATAGAGAGAGTCGCCCTGGCGGGCGCCGACGCGGATGTCGCGCGAGGCGAACATGCGGGTTTCGAGGCCATTGATGTTGGCGAGCTTGGTGCGCATGCGATTGATGACGCGCGACGTGGACTCGCCGCCGCGCTGGTCGAGCGGTTTCAGGTTTATGAACATGCGTCCGCGGTTGGAGCTGGTGCCGCCCGGGCCTCGCCCCGTCCCGCCGATCGACGAGCCGACGTGCTCGACGGCGGGGTCGCTCAAGATGATGTCGAGCGCCTTCGCCTGCAGTTTGAGCATCGCCTCGAACGAGATATCGGCGGAGGCCTCCGTCGATCCCATGATCAGGCCGGTGTCGTCCTCGGGGAACATGCCTTTGGGGATCTGCACATAAAGGTGAACCGTCAGTACGACGACACAGAGAAGGGAGAACAGCGTCACCGCCTGATGCCGCAGAGCGACGCGCAGCGTGCGCGCGTAGGCCGAAACCATCCAGCCGAGCACGCCTTCGACGACGCGGTCGAAGCGGCGCACCTTCTGTTCCTTGTGCGGCTTCAGGAAGTGCGCGCAGATCATCGGCGTGACCGAAAGCGACACCACGACCGACACGGCGATGGCGACGACCAGCGTCACCGAGAACTCGCGCAGCATGCGGCCGGCGACGCCGCCCATGAACAGCACGGGGATGAACGCCGCGACCAGCGACACGCTGATCGAGATAACGGTGAAGCCGATCTGGCGCGCCCCGACGAGGGCCGCTTGCATCGGCCCCATGCCCTTCTCGATGTTGCGGTAGACGTTCTCCAGCATGACGATGGCGTCGTCGACGACGAAGCCGACGGCAATGGCGAAGGCCATGAGCGTCAGGTTGTTGACCGAATAGCCGAGCAGCCACATGGCAGCGCAGGTGCCGGCCAGCGACAGCGGCACGGTGAGGCCGGCGGCGACGGTGGGCGTCATGCGCCGCAGGAATACGAACACCACCATCATGACGAGGGCGATGGCGAGCAGCAGCGTGAACTGCATGTCGTGCACGCTGGCGCGGATCGTCTTGGTGCGGTCGGTCAACTCCTGGATATCGATGCCAGCCGGTATCCAACGCTGCAGGTTGGGCAGCAGCTCTTTAACGCCATCGACCGTGTCGAGGACATTAGCGTCCGGCTGTTTGCGGATGATGAGCAGCACCGCCGGCTCGCGGTCGAACATGGCGATGGAACGGGTATTGAGTGAGCCGCTGGCGACGCTCGCCACGCTGGACAGTCGCACGATGTTGCCGGCACCGGTCTTCAGGACGATGGCGCCATAGTCCTTCGGATCGCGCAGCTGCGTGTTGGTGTCGATCGTCATGGTCTGGGCGTCGCCCTCGACGACACCGACGGGGGTTATCGCGTTGGCGGCGGCGATGGCGCTGCGCACCTCCTCCATGCTGAGGCCCATGGAGGCCAGCAGCGTCGGGTTGACGCGCACGCGGATGGCCGGCTGCTCGGCGCCGCTGACCTCCACCTGCGCCACGCCCGGCACCTGCGAGAGGCGCTGGGCGACGACGGTGTCGGCGGCATCGTAGAGGGCGCTGGGCGTCATGCTCTTCGAGGTCATCGCCAGGATGAGAACGGGCGAGGAGGAAGGATTGTACTTGCGAAAGGTGGGGACCTGCGGGAGGTCGGGCGGCAGGTCGGCAGCGGCGGCGTTAAGCGCGGCCTGTACGTCGCGGGCGGCCCCGTCGATATCGCGCGATAGGTCGAACTGCACGGAGATGCTGGCCGAGCCCTGCGAGCTCACCGAGGTCAGCTCGGTAATGCCGGCGATCTCGCCGAGCCGCCGTTCGAGCGGCGCGGCGATGGTCGACGCCATGGTCTCGGGGTCGGCGCCAGGGCGGCTGGCCTGGATGCGTAGCGTCGGGAAGTCGATGGCCGGCAGGCTCGCCACCGGCAGCTCGAAGTAGGCGGTGGCCCCCAGAAGGAACAGGCCGGCGGCCAAGAGGCTGGTGCCGATCGGTCGCAGGATGAAGGGGGCCGAGAAGTTCATGACGCTTACTCGGCGGGGAGGTTGGCGCTGGCCGCCGCATGCGCCGGGGCACCGGAGATGCGGGCGCGCAGCCGCTCCATGGCGAGGTAAATGACCGGGGTCGTGTAGAGCGTCAGTAGCTGGCTCAAGAGCAGGCCGCCGACGATGGTGATACCGAGCGGGTTGCGCAGCTCCGAGCCGACGCCGCTCTCGATGGCGAGCGGCAAAGCGCCGAACAGCGCGGCGAGGGTCGTCATCATGATGGGCCGGAAGCGCAGCAGTGCCGCCTCGACGATGGAATCGCGCGGGTTGAGGCCGCGCTCGCGCTCGGCGTCGAGCGCGAAGTCGATCATCATGATGGCGTTCTTCTTGACGATGCCCATCAACAGGACGATGCCGATCAGCGCCACCAGCGACAGGTCGAGGCCGGTGAACATCAGCGCCAGCAGGGCGCCTATGCCGGCCGACGGCAGGGTGGTGAGGATCGTGAACGGATGGACGAAGCTTTCATAGAGCACGCCCAGCACGATGTAGATCGTCACGACCGCGGCGAGGATCAGCCACGGCTGGCTGCGCAGCGAGGAGGCGAACTCGCTGGCGTCGCCGAAGAAGCTGCCGGTGACAGATGAAGGCATCCCGATTTTTTCTTCGGCGTCGCTCATGATCCTAACCGCGTCGCTCAGCGCCGCGTGCGGCTCGAGGTTGAAGCTGATCGTCTCGGAAGGGAACTGGTCCTGGTGGCTGACGGCGAGCGGCGCGGTCGTGTAGCTGATCTTGGCGATCGCCGTGAGCGGAACCTGGCTGCCGTTCGACGAAGGGATATAGAGGCGGTTCAGCCGCGACGGGTCGCTGCGGAATTGCGACATCGCCTCGAGCACGACGCGGTACTGGTTCGCCTGGGCGTAGATGGTAGACACCTGCCGCTGCCCGAAAGCGTCGTTCAGGGCGTCGCTCACTGCCTGCACCGTGACGCCGAGCCGGCCCGCCACCTCGCGATCGACGTCGATACGCGCGCGCAGGCCCGTGGTCATCGTCTCGAGGTTCACGTCGCTCAGTGCCGGCGACAGCTTCAGTTCGGCGCCGAGCTTCTGCGTCCATTCCTTCACTTCCGCCGCGTCGGTGCTGACGAGCGTGTACTGATATTGCGCGCGGCTGGTGCGGGTGGCGATCTGCACGTCCTGCACCGGCTGGAAATAGACGGTGACGCCGGGGATGGTCGACACCTCGCGCTCCAGCCGGGTGATCACGTCGGCGATGAGCAGTTTGCGTTCGGCGCGTGGCTTCAGAGTGACCTTGATGTGCGAGACGTTGGGCGTGGGGTTGAGCTGGCCGACGCCGACGACCGACACGACGCCTTCGACGGCCGGGTCTTTGCGTATGGCCGCCGTCACCTCGGCCTGCAGGCGAGAGATCTCGGTAAAGGAGACCTGCGGCTCGGCCTCCAGCACCGCAGTGATGAGGCCGGTGTCCTGCGCCGGCAGGAAGCCCTTGGGGATGGCGACGTACATCCACACGGTGATGCCGACCGTGAGCACGGTGATCCACAGCGTTGCCGTCTGGTGGCGCAAGACCATTTCGAGGCTGCGCCGGTAGCCTTCCACCACGGCGTCGAGCATCCAGTTGAAGGCGCGGCTGACGAAATTGCCGCGGCTCTCCGGCTCATGCTTCAGGAGCTTCGCCGCCATCATGGGGGTCAGCGTCAGCGAGACGATCGCCGAGACGACGACGGCGATCGTCAGCGTCAGTGCGAACTCCCGGAACATGCGGCCAACGAGGCCGGTCATGAACAGGAGCGGGATGAAGACGGCGATGAGCGACACGGTGAGCGAGATCACCGTGAAGCCGATCTCGCGGGCGCCATCGAGGGCGGCTTGGAGCGGCTTCTGCCCCTTCTCAATGTGGCGGACGATGTTCTCGATCATGACGATCGCGTCGTCGACGACGAAGCCGGTGCCGATGGTCAGCGCCATCAAGGACAGGTTGTCGAGTGAGAAGCCGCAGAAGTACATCACCGCGAAGGTGGCGATGAGCGACACGGGTAGCGCCACGCCGGCGATGATGGTGGCGCGGCCGGAGCGCAGGAACACGAGCACGACCATCACGATGAGGGCGACCGACAACAAGAGGGTGAACTGCACGTCGTGAATCGAGGCGCGGATCGTGTCGGTGCGGTCATGCACTAGCGTAAGCTTCACGCTGGTCGGTAGCGCCCGCTCGATGCGCGGCAGCTCCGCCTTCAGGCGATCGACGGTCTCGATGACATTGGCGCCGGGCTGGCGCTGCACGTCGATGATGACGGCAGGCGTGCCCTGGTACCAGCCACCGACCCGGGCGTTCTCCAGCCCTTCCTCGACCGTCGCCACGTCCTTCAAGCGCACGGGCGCCGCGTTGCGGTAGGCGACGACGATCTCGCGGTAGGCCTCCGCCGAAGAGATCTGATCGTTGGCGGCGATGGTGTAGCTCTGCGCCGGGCCGTCGAGCGAGCCCTTCGGCCCCGAGACGTTGGCCGAGGTCACGGCGGTGTTGAGATCCGAGATGCTGAGCCCGTAGGAGGCGAGCCGCGCCACGTCCGCCTGGATGCGCACCGCCGGGCGGATGCCGCCTTCGACCGACACGTGACCGACGCCGGTCACCGTCGACAGCCGCTGGGCGATCAGCGTGTCGGCGAGATCGCTCAGCTCGCGCATCGAGACGATGTCGGAGGTGATGGCGAGCGTGACGACGGGCGCGTCGGCCGGGTTCACTTTTGCGTAGGTCGGCGGATAGGGGAGGTTGCGCGGCAGCGTCGAGCCGGCGGCGTTGATCGCAGACTGCACGTCCTGGGCGGCGGCGTCGATGTCGCGCCCGAGGTTGAACTGGAGTGTGATCTGACTGAGGCCGTAGGAGCTGGTCGAGGTCATGGTCGACAGCGCCGGGATCTGCCCGAACTCGCGCTCGAGCGAGGCGGTGACCAGCGTCGACATGGTCTGCGGGTTAGCGCCGGGGAGCTGCGTCGAGACCTGGATGGTCGGGAAGTCGACCTGCGGCAGCGACGACACGGGCAGCCAGAGGTAGCCGAGCGCGCCGCCCAAGACGGTGGCGAAGGCGAGGAGCGAGGTTGCGATCGGCCGCGTGATAAAGGGGGCAGACACACTCATGGGGCGACGCTCATTGCGTGGCGGCGGGCGGGCTACCCGCTTCCCTCCGGCGCCGGCCGTCGCCGCGCTTGCCTTCGCGCTTGCCCTGGCGGAAATCGCCGCGCAGGTCGCCCTGCATGTTGGCGGGCGTGCTCGGGTTGATCGATGCGGTGTCGCCGGCCGGCGGAGTGGCATTCTTCGCCTGCGGGGTGCCGCTTCCCGACGCGCCAGTGGGTTTACTGTCCTCGCCGACCTTGACCTCGGCGCCGTCCTTCAAGCGCGCGAAGCCGGTCGTCACCACCAGGTCGGAGGCCGCCACGCCCTTGCTGACGACGGCCAGGCTCTCGTCTTGCTGGACGACGGTGACATTGCGCACTCCGGCCTTGTTGTCGCTGCCGACGACGTAGACGAACGTCCCGTCGGGGCCACGCTGCACAGCCGAGGTCGGCACGACGACCACCTGCTCGAGCGTATTCAACAACAGACGGACGTTGACGAACTGGCCCGGCCAGAGTTGCAGATCTTTGTTCGGGAAGTCCGCCTTCAAGCGGATGGTGCCGGTCGTCTGATCGACCTGATTGTCGATGACCTGCAGTTCGCCCGTGTCGAGAACGTTGTGGGAGTCAGTTTCCAGCGCCTCGACCTTCAGGGCACGCTTGGCGACCGCGCGGTTGATGTCGGGCAGGTCCTGCTGCGGCAGCGTGAACAGCACCGAGATCGGCTGCACCTCGGTGATGACGACGATGCCGGCGTCGGAGGCACGTACGAGGTTGCCGACGTCGATCATGCGCATGCCGGTGCGGCCCGAGATCGGCGCCACGACGCTGGCGTAGCCGAGGATGGCCTGAGCGTTCTCGATTGCCGCCTGGTCCTGCTTGATCTGCGCCTCGAGCTGGACAACCAGCGCACGCTGGGTGTCGACGGTCTTGGCGGCGATGACGTTGGCGGAAAGGGACGTGTAACGCTCCAGGTCGCGGCGGGCGTTGGCAAGCAGGCTTTCGTCGAGGGCCTTCTTGGCGATCGCCTGGTCCAGCTGCGCCTGGAAGGTGACGGGGTCGATCTGGGCGAGACGGTCACCCTTCTTGACCTCCTGCCCCTCCTTGAAATCGATCGAGAGGATCTTGCCGTCCACCTGGGGGCGGACCGTGACCAGGTTGCGCGCCTTGGCCGAGCCGACCCCCTCCAGCCAAACCGGCACGTCGGCCAGCTTGGCCTGGGTGGCGAGCACCGGCACGGGGCCATCCGCCCGCGCCCAGCGGCGTCCGCGGGCCGGCTGGTCGCCGCCTTGGGTAAAATACAGGGCAGCCGCCGTCACGGCCCCTATCACCAGGGCAGCGAGCACCGATTTGAAGAAGCGTCCCACCTACGGATCCTGTCCTAGCCCCGCCCAGAGCAGCGGCCGCAAAACGGCAATACTGCGGCGCCTGGCAGCAAAACGGACGGTAGGGCTAAAAGCCGTCGTTCGGCGGGGTCCCCTACGCTGTGTTTGTAACAGAGGGTGGGGAGGGCCCGGCAGAAATCTCGGTTCAGCGAGGGGTGGGCTGCCCGGCAACACTCGGTCCGCATTTTAACCAGAGCTGCGCCGCGCCGCCGGCTGATCAACAGCTCGTCACGTCCACCCCATTGGCGGCAAACTGTTTCTGCGCTCCTATAGGGGGTAGCGTTCTGTGGAGGAAGCTTCGATGGGCAAGCGGTCGCGTTCCGACGGGGTCGTGTGGCGACCGGCGCGAAGCCGCCTCCAGATCCCCCTCATCGCGCTGTGCATCGCCGCCCTGGTCGCGCTCATCGGTTACATGAACGCCGGCGTCTATGACGAGACCCTGAGCGTGGCGCCAGGCACCGCAGCCATCGACGTGCCGGGGCACAAAGCTGCGCTGCGCGATGCCACTTTCTCGGCCGAGCCGCGTTCCGCCCCGCTGCCGCGACAAGCCGCGGCTCCGCGGCGTACGCCGTCGCCGCGCGGCGAGGTTCGCGAAGCCTCCGTCGACGCCATGCACTGACGGATCACAGCAGCGCGAAGCGCAAGACGAACAGCACCGCCAGGATGACGACGGCGACGCGGAGCTCAGCCCAGCGGCCGGCGAGCGCCTTGATGCCGGCGTAGGCGATGAAGCCGAAGGCGATGCCGTCGGCGATGGAGAAGGTGAGCGGCATCGAGATGATCGTCACCGCGGCGGGCAGGTACTCGGTCGGGTCGTCGAACTCGATGTCCTTCGCTGCCGCCATCATCAAGCAGCCGACGAATATTAGAGCTGGCGCCGTGGCGAATGCCGGGATCGAGGCGGCGAGCGGCGCGAAGAACAGCGTCGCCAGGAACAGGATGGCGACCGTTACCGCCACAAGTCCGGTACGCCCGCCCGCGTTCACCCCGGCGGCGCTCTCGATGTAGCTGGTGGTCGTCGAGGTGCCGAGCGCGGCGCCGGCCATCGCTGCGGTGGAATCGACGACGAGCGCGCGCTCCAAGCGCGGCACCGAGCCGTCCGGCAGCATCATGCCCCCGGCGCGCGCCACTGCGAGGATTGTGCCGGTGTTGTCGAACAGCACGACGAAGAAGAGCGTCAGCACCACGGCGGCCATACCGATGTCAAAGAGCGACGCGAGATCCATCTTGAGGAATACCGGCGCGATCGGCGGCGGCAGCGAGGCGACGCCCGAGAACGGCGCGAGGCCGAGCAGCAACGCGGCGACGTAAGCGGCGACGATGCCGATCAGGATGGCACCGTGGATGCGGCGTGCGTCGAGCGCCGCGATGAGGATGAACGCGGCGACTGCGATGGCGACGGCCGGCGTCTTCAGGTCGCCGAGGGTCACCAGCGTCACCGGATCGGCGGCGATGAGCCCGGCGCCCTTCATGCCGATGACGGCGAGGAACAAGCCTATGCCGACCGAGATCGCCATTTTCATCGACCGCGAGATGCTATCGATGATCCACTGGCGCGCCGGCGTGATGCTGACCAGAAGGAACAGAACGCCGGAGGCGAACACGGCGGCAAGCGCCGCCTCCCAGGGAACGCCCAGGCCCTTGACCACCGAGTACGTGAAGTAGGCGTTGAGGCCCATGCCGGGCGCCATGGCGATGGGGAAGTTGGCGTAAAGGCCCATCAGCGCCGACCCGAACGCGGCGGCGAGGCAGGTGGCGACGAACACCGCGCCGCGTTCCATGCCGGCCTCGGCGAGGATCGTCGGGTTGACGAAGGCGATGTAGACCATCGTCACGTAGGTGGTGAGGCCGGCGAGCAGCTCGGTCCTGACCGTCGTGCCGTTCTCCTGCAGCTTGAACATCGCGCTCCCCGATCCGGGCCATTCCGCCTCTCTTGTAGCGGGCGCAACGTCCTACGGAAAAGCCGATGACGCGATGTGACGTCTGTCACTACAGGCAAATGCCGTGATACTCGGCATCAAGTTCGGCGATCCGGTCCGCTTCGTCAGCTCGCCAGGCGACATTCCATACAAGGCGGCAAGCAAAGCTCCCGCCTGGCCCAGGCGTCAGGGTAAGGAGATTGGGGAGACGGGGGCCATGCTTCAGCCAGAAGCTGTCGTGGTAGACGTTCTCCGAGGAAAACCCTTGCTGAGTGAGCTCCTTGACGAACTCGGCCGCCGGAGTGCCGATAGGGAACCGGCCCAAAATCCGGGACGGAAATGCCTGGCTCGCGAGCGCAAATTCGGGCGGTAGGTCGGCGGCCAACGGCGAGCGCCGCGCAAATTGATATTTGTCCCACGCCTCATCCGCCATCAACAATCCGATGGACGCAGCGGCAATACCGACAAGGCCGGCCAGACCCACCAGCAGATATGAGATTATTCTCAGCACGCTCGCCTCCCCCCATCCCAGCGGCGCTTATATCGGGCGCGCGCAAGGTGCAGCCTCTACATCTTAGGCGTGGTGCCGCTGAAGAATTCACGGGGCATGCCGGGCGGCGTCGCTGCCGGCTGTTGCTGGGCCTGCGCTTGTCCCGCCTGCATGCGGCGCTTACGCGCGGCGGCGGCCTGAGCGGCCAAGCGCTTCTCGTCCTTGTCGGGCGCGCGCTTCACGCAATAGAGGGTCGCCGCCCTCATCGACGCGCGCTTGCGCATCTTGTCCGCGGCTTCCCGGCAAATCTCCATGGTCGGAAACCTGGAGGTCGACATGCGCTTGGGCCCGGAGCCGACTGCCATCACGATATAGAGCGTCGCTGCGTCCATGCTCATTCCCCCCTTACAGAACTCCGCCGGCGGAGGTGGCGCCATTGGCGCTGCGCGGCGGAGCCTGCCTTCTAGCATCGGTGGATGCCAAGACGCGATGCTTCCATGCACCGCACGTCAGTCCAACTTCGACACGCTGATTCGGGCGAAACTTGCGGCCCGCGATCCGCTGCTAGGCGGCGTCGGCGCCCGTTCCCCGGTACCGTCGCGACAAACGTTGCGCCGGTAGAAGCGGACCGCGCTCACCATACCACACGGAGTCGATTTCGCGTTCCTCGTGCTGCAACCCCTCCTGCGGTCCGATGACCTGCACGCGATTGCGTCCCGCCTGCTTGGCGGCATAGAGCGCCCCATCGGCGCGGTGGAAAAGCGCCCCGATGTCGCAAGCGATGTTGTCGTGCGCCGCGACGCCGATGCTCACGGTGCCGCCGACCGGCATGCCGTCGATGAACGAGGCGGCGTGGGCGAAGGCGGCGCGCACGCACTCGGCCTTGGCCGCGGCGACGCTCAGCCCCGTGCCCGGCATTATGGCGGCGAACTCCTCGCCGCCGAGGCGCCCCATGGTGCAGTCGGGATCTAGCTCGTCGACGAGCGTCTGGGAAAAGAGCTGGAGCACGCGGTCGCCGAACCGATGGCCGTAGGTGTCGTTGATCTTCTTGAAGTGATCGAGGTCGAAGAGCATGACCGAAAGGGGGTCTTCCTTGCGAACTCTATCTTGCAAGACCACGAGATCGGCCGCCTCGAACAGCGCGCGGCGGTTGGGTAGGCCGGTCAAAGGGTCGGTAAGCGCGAAGAGGCGCTGGCGCATCTCCTGCCGCTCCTTGACCATGGCGAGGATGACGAAGGCGAGCGCGACGCGGCCGAGGAAGGCGATGACGATTACGACTGGGAACCAGTGGCTGCCGTAGACGTGCGACACGTCCTTGATCGGCATGGTCAGCGCCAGCGGCATCCACGTCAGATAGCCCGCACCGATGAGAGCCAGAAGAAGACTCGCCGGCCAGCGCGAGGCCAGCCGCTCGGAGTGCGCGCGCGCGAACTCGAACGCCGTCATCAGGAACAGCGCGGCCAGCAGCGTCGAGGAGAGTATGAGCCTGCCGTTCAGCGATTGGGCGACGCCGAAGGCGGAGGCAATGACGAAGCCGGAGGGCCACACGGCGACGAGCAGCGGATTGAGCGATCGGCCGTTGAACTCGCGCACCGCCATCCACATGATGGCGGCGGACAGGATCATCAGCGCCTGGCCGAAGGCCACCAGCTGTGGGCTATTTGAGAGGGAAGCGGCGGCAGCGAACCCGATACCCGAGGCCATGACCAGCTGGGCGACACCCCACCAGCCGATGAGCGGGCTAGATCGTTCCTGCCACCAGACGAAGCACAGTACGAGTCCGACGATCGTCGTCGCGGAGAAAGTGACGACCGAGATGGTGGGCAGGTCGAGCGTCATTGGTGCCCCAAGGTGTGATCCGATGACGGATCATTGCGCGAGGCATTCTGTGGCGACGAGCATTTATGGCTTGTCTAGAAACTAGGTGAAATTGGAAGCATCGCAGGAATGCCCAAATTGCACCGCGGGTGCCTGGATTTTCGCGTCGGCTGTATCAGCGGCGCATGATGCCGAGCAGCACCAGGAGGACGACCGCGCCCAACGTCGCCGCCAGGAAGTTGCCGCCGGTCGTCGTCGGAATAATTCCGAGCTTGGGCAGGATCAGGCCGCCGATGCAGGCGCCGACAATGCCGATGACGATATTGCCGACGAGGCCAAAGCCGTAGCCCTCGACGATCCGCCCGGCCAGCCAGCCGGCAAGCGCTCCGATAAGCAACCAGCCAAGAAACGACATCGGTGCAAGTTCCATGCGGCTCTCCGTTTGGTCCGTGGGAATCGATCGGCAGCCGCAACCTACTAGTTCGTCATGCCGGCGTCATCGGCGGCGTATGTTGCGCCGCCACGAGCTCTTGGGGAGCGAGGGCCGCCGCGCAAATGGCGGAAATGGCGGCCGCCCGACGCCTCATCTCAAACTGCGCGCATCAGCCCCGTGTTGGGGTGGCAGTTGATGTACTCGTAGTGCTGCGCGTCGGCGTCGAACACCGACACCTCATGATACAGCTTCAGGTTCGGGAGTTTTTCCACCAGCCTCATGAAAGTGCCGAAGATCCGCAGATGCGTATGGTGCGATTCCGCCCAGCTCTCGAGATGGGCGCACGGCGAAGATGGCGCTCGTGACCGCGATGACCGTCTTCTACGCCGCTGTCTTCTTCTTCTCGCAGAGCATGCTCGGGTGGGCGGCGGCAACCGCCGTCCCGGAGCGCTTCCAGGTTCTGTGGACGCGCGTCGTCGAACCCAACCCCTCACAGCAGTTGCCGGGCGAGATCTAGCTGTGGGTGGAGGAGCTGGATGAGCGCAACATCGCCAGCGGTGAACCACGCGCATTCGTCGTGCCATATTCGCCGACGCTGGCCGAAAAGGTCTCGACGGCGCAGGTGGAGATAAAAAAGGGCAACCCGCAAGCCGGCACCCGCCAGGCTTTTGTCCCAACTTATGGAGCTGGCGGGGGCGCGCCGGCCGGTGTCAACATCAGGGACGTGTCGCAGGGCGCGATGCCGGGCGGTGATCCATCTGGCGGCGGGCTCTTCGATCCAGCCGCGCCGGGCGGTCAATCAAAAGCCATCGACCTCATTCCGCTACCAAGGCCGCTGCTGCCTCCGAAAGACGACCCCTGAAACGCCAGGGGTTCGTCGGCCACGACACGAGCGGTTGTGCGCATCTCAGTTGCCGGTCAATAAGTCGTACCGACAGACATGGGCTCTAGGCCCGAATGCATTGAGTTTTCGTGACAAATTAATGTTGGCTGGGGGACTAGGATTCGAACCTAGACAGGCAGAGTCAGAGTCTGCAGTCCTACCATTAGACGATCCCCCATTGCCGGGATCCGCGGCGGCACGTGGCCGCCGGAGGGGCGCATATAACAGTAACCCCGGGACCTCGCAACCGCTGGCGCGCCAACGCCTTTCGCCGCCGGTGATAAGTGCATCACGGGGCTGATGGCTGCGGCGCCTTCGCGGTGGGCCCGGCGCCGCCCTTCACGCCGATGAGTTCGGGACGGTACTCGAAGTGCATGGTGTCGTAGTGATACCAGCGGCCGCCCCAGATGAACCCATGCTTCTCGAAAATGCGGACGATCTCCATAGGGATCTCGTTCCTGTAGAGAAGTGCTCCGTCCTTGCCCGGCTTATCGTTGCGCCAGTAGTTCGAGCGCTTCAGCGCGATGTCGATGGCGATGGCGTGCCCGTGGGCGGAGACGCGGTTGGTGCCGGCGATGACGCGGCAATTGTAGGTGCCGGCGGACGGCGTGAGGAAAACGTCGAACGACGGCGCCAGCGCGTCGAGCTCGCGGCTCGCTGCGGCGAGTGCGGCCGCCGCGCCGTTCATTTTGTTGAACGGCAGCTTCTGTTTCGCCTTGGTTGGTAGCCACTCGACCGTCGTCAAATTCCCCTCGACCGCGCCCTTGCGGCAGTCGCCGTAAACCTTGTCGAAGAAGGCGGCGGTGCGCGCGCGGCCCGGGTCGATGTCCTTCGCCGGCGGCTTCGCTGCGGCGCCGACCGGATAGGGGATGGCGAACATGTCCGCGACGTCGGGACTATCGAGCCATTGCTCGAACGGCTTGTCACCCTTGCCATCATTGAGCGGCATGCGCGTGCCGTCGCGCCAGACGAGATCGTTGCCGTCGATACGCTCGAGCAGCCCGGGATAGGCCTCGAGCAGACGCGCGCGGTCGGCTTGGCTGAGCTCGGCGCCATGGCCGATGCCCGGCGCCAGCAGGGCCAAAACAACGCCGATCGAGAGGCAGGCAAAAGGGTGCATCGGTTAAGTCTATTTCAGCTACGGGGCGGCGAGGATAGCCCGATCTTGCCGGATGCGCTTTACCGCCTGCCTTTTGCTGCTTAGACTGCACACAAGTGTCATCCAGGAAGACGCCTGATGACGCGGCCGAATTGCAAATGTTTGCATCGAGTTACGGCCGTATGCCAGGCGCTGGAGCGAGGGATTGTGCAGGGCTATCCCGACGAGGGCGGCGCCTCCGAAGCGCCTGACGGCATGGCCAGCGGCGAGTTTCCCGCCGGGCTCTCCCCACAGTATTCCCCCATCGCTCAATCCGGTTCTCCGACAGCGCATTCGAACGGCGCCGGCGGCGGCAACGTGGCCGCTGCGCAGCTCGCCCGCGACGCGCGCCCCGAGGGTGTCTATGGCGCGCTTGACCTCGGCACCAACAACTGCCGGCTTTTGCTGGCGCGCCCATCGCGGCGCGGCTTCCGCGTCGTCGACGCGTTCTCGCGCATCATCCGTCTCGGTGAGGGCGTGAGCCAGACGGGGCGGCTCTCCGAGCCGGCCATGGCGCGCACCCTCGACGCGTTGAAGGTTTGTGCCGCGAAGCTCGGCCGCGCCAAGGTGCGCCGCTCGCGGCTCGTTGCCACGGAAGCCTGCCGCGTTGCCGAGAATGGGGGCGAGTTCCTCGCCCGTGTGCGGGACAAGCTCGGGCTCGAGATCGAGATCCTGACGCGCGAGGTCGAAGCGCGGCTCGCCGTGTCGGGGTCCGCCGCGCTCATCGATCCGACCTGCGACTACGTTCTCGTCTTCGATATCGGCGGCGGATCGTCCGAGCTGATCCTGCTCGATCTCACGCGCCGCAGCCGCCAGCGTGACCGCCGCTTCGCCGGACGCCTCGACGCGCAGCACTGCATGGTCGCCTGGACCTCGCTGCCGATCGGCGTCGTCACGCTGGCCGAACGCTTCGGCGGCCGGCACGTGGCGCCCGAAGATTTCGAGGCGATGGTCGCCGAGACGGTGCGCCTGCTGCGCGACTTCGAGGCGCAGCACAGTGTCGCCGAGCGCACCGCGGGGCGCCGCATGCACATGCTGGGGACCTCGGGCACCGTCACCACCGTCGCCGGCATACAACTCGGCCTGACGCGCTACGACCGCAACCGCGTCGACGGCTGCTGGCTCAGCGTCGGCGACGTGCGCGGCGTCACCACCGATCTGCTCGGCCGCAGCTACGAGCAGCGCATCGCCGAGCCCTGCATCGGCCGCGACCGCGCCGACCTGGTGCTCGCCGGTTGCGCCATCCTCGAAGCCATCCTGCGCATGTGGCCGTGCGAGCGCCTGCGCGTCGCCGACCGCGGGTTGCGCGAGGGTATCCTGACCACGCTGATGGTCGAAGACGGCGTTCTTTTGCCGGTGCGCCGCCGGCGCCGGCCGGCCTAGAGGCAATAAACATGACGAAGAAGGCTAGCGGCTCCAGCAAGGGACCGGGCGGCGGGCAGCGGCAGATGCACGTGCGCCTCAAGACGGCGCGCAAGCATCGCCCGTCGTCGCAGCGCTGGCTCGAGCGGCAGCTCAATGACCCTTATGTCGCGGCGTCCAAGCGTGATGGCATGCGCTCGCGTGCCGCCTACAAGCTGAAGGAGATCGACGACAAGCACCGTCTCTTGAAGCCGGGTGCGGTCGTGGTCGACCTCGGTGCTGCACCGGGCGGCTGGAGCCAGATCGCGGCGGAGCGCGTGCAGTCCGTCGCCGGCAAGGGCCAAGTGGTCGCCATCGACTATCTCGCCATGGAGCCGCTGCCGGGCGTCGAGGCGATCGAGCTCGATTTCACTGCCGAGGGCGCCGAGGCGCGGTTGAAATCGATGCTGCGCGACGGCCGCGCCGACATCGTGCTCTCCGACATGGCTGCGCCGACGACAGGCCACACGCGCACTGACCACTTGCGCATCATGGGTCTCGCTGAATCGGCCGCCTACTTCGCCTGCGACGTGCTGCGGCCGGGCGGTGCGTTCGTCGGCAAGGTGCTGCAAGGCGGCACCGAACGCGAGCTGCTCGACCTGTTGAAGAAGCGTTTCGCCAAGGTGCAGCACGTGAAGCCGCCGGCGAGCCGCGCCGACTCGGCCGAGCTCTACGTGCTCGCCACCGGCTTCCGTCCGGAGAGCACGTAGAGACCTGTCCTATTTCTTGCGCGGGTCATCGGCCGGATTGATGTAGACGAGATCGAACGGCCCGACCGCCGCGACCTGGATGATCGTTTCCTCGTCCGTCGTCCAAACGTAGTGCGCATGATTGGCGGGGAGAGCGAGCATGCCACCGGCCTTCAGCATTTTGCCCTTCGTCAGATCGGCCTTCTCGCCCATGCCGCTTCCCATGCTGCCGGACAGCACCGTGACGGTTTCGAACCCCGGATGCGTGTGGGGAGGAACGACGTAGTTGGGCGGAAACTTTATGCGGAGGATGAATAGCCCCGGCTTTGCTGGATCGCCGTGCAGAAGGACGGTCTGTGCGCCTTTCGGGAACGCCGGATCGTCTTTGAAGGTGATCGACTCCGGCGTCAGCTCGCGCGCTTCGTTCATGTTCGGTGTGTCGTGCGCGAGGGCCGCACCTGCGAGCGCCATCAGCCCGGCAGCGACAAGACTTTTCTTCATGACGATCTCCGTCTCCTTCTCCATTGATATCGAGGGCGTGGATGCGCAGCGGGCGGATGCGCTCGCCAACAGGGCTTCGACCGCATCCGGTTCAACCGGCTGAGTGCCCCATTGCAGGGCAAGCCCGGCAAAGGCCGCGAGGGCGATCGCCAGCGTTCCGGCCAGCGGAATTCTCCAGCGTGGCGCCCCTGCCTTGCGATACGCGACCCGAAGCATTCGCCAGTCTCCCCGGCACCTCTGCGGTAAGGATTGGCCGGCCAGAGCACCCGGCCAATGGAGGATCCCCCGCCGTGCCTTGGGCAAATTTCCTGACGTTTGCCGGCGCCCCTTCACAGGCCTGCCCGGCGCCCATAGCCTGACCGAAGGATTGTGAGGCGAGGAAGCGGCATGGACCTGAAGTGGCTGCTGGTGAGGCGGATCACCCTGGTGGCGCTCGCCTGCCTCGTCGCCGGCTCGGCGCTCGCCATCTACCTGACCGCACGTGAGGCCCAGCGGCACAACATCGAGCTGGCGGACATGGTCGGCCGGCAGCTCGACCTGCAACTGTCCCGCATCGGCCGGTCGACCGACCTCCCTGCGCGTTTCCCCGATTGGGATCTAGTCGCGGGCTTGTCGCTGCAGCCGGGTCAATGCATCGAGCTGCGCGGCGTCGATGGCGCCCTCAAACGCTCGAGCTGCGCCGGGATTGATGCAGCGACAGTCAGCGCGCCCCAATGGTTCCTCGGCGCCTACAGGTCGCTGCTCAACGGCGGGCTCGCCGCTACGCGGCCGGTCTCCTATCGCGGCGAGCCGCAGGGCACCCTTGTCGCCGCGCACGATCCGGTGGCGACGGCCGGGCAGGCCTGGGCGACGATCGCGCCCCTGCTCGGCTTTGCGGCGGTGTTCGTGGCGGCGCTGTGCGTCGTGACCTATCTCGTAATTGATCGCGCGCTGCTGCCCACCATGGAAATCCTCGCGGGTCTGAACCGCCTGGCTCGCGGCGACCTTGCGTGCCGCCTGCCGGCGTTCCGTCTGGCCGAGCTCAACCGGATCAGCGAGGTGTTCAACGGTCTATCCGCGGAGCTGAGCAAGGCGACGACCGAGCGGACCGAGCTTGCGCGCCGCCTTGTCGATACGCAGGAGCAGGAGCGGCGCCACATCGCGCGCGAGCTGCACGACGACATCGCCCAGAAGCTCTCCGCACTCAGCGCCCGCGCGGCGTGCGTGCGGACCGCCGCGCAGCACGAGGCGCCGCGCGTGGCAGGCGAGGCGAGCGAGCTCGAAAAGATGGCGGCCGAATTGATGATATCGCTGCGCCGGACGCTCACCTACCTGCGGCCGCAGGAGATCGATGACCTGGGGCTGGTGCAAAGCCTCAAAGCCCTGGTCGCCCAGCACAACCAGAATGCAGGCGGATCGACGTGCTACTCCATAGAGGCGGACGGCGAAGTGGAGCATCTCCGGGCGGAGACGAGTGCACACGTCTACCGCATCGTGCAGGAGGCGCTGACCAACGCTTCCAAACACGCCAAAGCCCGCAACGTCAGGGTGCTGCTGAGCCGGCATGCTGAAACAGGCAACGAAAAGATCACGCTCTCGGTCGTTGACGACGGAGGGGGTCTATCTGCCGACGACAAGCCGTCTCCTCCCGCGGGATCCGGGATGATCGGCATGCGCGAGCGCGTCGTTGCGTTGAGCGGCCGGTTCGACGCCGGCCCGCTGCCGAGCGGCGGCTTCCGCCTGCACGTAGAGTTTCCGACGCTGCAGCGAGGGGCGTAATGGCGGCGAGCATTCGCATCCTGCTGGTCGACGATCACGCCGTGGTGCGCGAGGGCTACCGCCGGCTGATCGAGATGCAGCCGGGCATCGCCGTCGTCGCCGAGGCAGACGATGCCGCCTCCGGCTACCAAGCCTTCAAGACCTGCAATCCGGACGTCGTCGTCGCCGACATCTCGATGCCCGGGCGAGGCGGCATCGACCTTGTCCGGCAGATACGCCAGCGCGACCCCGACGCCCGCATCCTCATCTTCACCATGCACGCGAGCGCCACCTACGCGCAGCAGGCGTTTCGCGCCGGTGCGCGGGGCTATGTGACGAAGAGCAGCCCGCCCGACATGCTGGTGAGCGCGATCCGCAGCGTGTTCGCGGGTCGGCCCGCCCTTTGCGCGGAAATCAACGCCGCCATCGCCACGAACCGGCTGTGCGGCGAGGCTTCCGCTGTGGACGAGCTGTCGCCGCGCGAGTTCGAGATCCTGCGCATGATCCTCGAGGCCAAATCGACGGACGAGATCGCCGCCGCCTTCAACCTCAGCCCCAAGACCGTGGCCAACTACCACTACGAGATCAAATCTAAGCTCGGAGTTCGCTCCGATATCGAGCTCGTCTATCTCTGCATGCGGCAAGGGCTGGTCGAGCCGCTATCTCTGTGAGTTCGGAATGGGGCCGGGCGGCTGCACGTCGATGCGGCCGTCCTTGGAGAGCAAGACGGCTACCCAACGCCAACTCGGCACGTTGGCGCACACGATCATCATGAGCATCATGATCGGCACGCACAGGAACATGCCGACCACGCCCCAGATCGTTCCCCAGAAGGCGAGCAGCAGAACGATGGCAAAGGAGCTCATGTTGAGCGACCGGCCGGTGAGCATGGGGTCGACGACGTTGCCGATGATCAGCTGAATGGCCGTGAGCCCGATACCGATGGTGAAGAACGGCACGAGCGTGTCGAATTGAACGAGCGCGAGCACGGTCGGAAAAATTACGCCGATGACGGAGCCGATGTTGGGAATGTAGTTGAGGAAGAAGATCAGCAGCGCCCAGGTTTCGGCGAAGTCGACACCCAAGCCGCGCAGGACCGCGTAGCTTAGGAGCGCGGTGAGAAGGCTGATGAGCGTCTTGATCCAGATGTAACGGCGAATGCCGCCGGAAATCGCCGACAGCATCTTGTCGGTGTCGCGCGCCTGGCCCGCGTCCGGAAATAGCGCGGCGATCTTCTGGCTCACATAGCGCCGCTCGCCCATCAGGAAGCCGACGTACAGCACGATGAGGATCGCGTTGAGGAGCAACGACTGCGCGGTGACAAAGAGACCGGCCGCGTGCCGCGTCAGATCGACTCTCCCGATCACCTCCCTGACCTTCGCCGAGTAATCGGGACCGAGCCATAGCGCCAGATCCGCAGCGATGGACTTCAATCGCTCCCCGTAGTGCGGCCATGCTTCGGCGACGGCGCCACCCTGGGCGAGGAGGATGTTGACGATCAGGTAGACGAAAAAGCTCACCGCGGCGATCGCGAGCAATGCCGCGATCGAGCGTGGAAGCCGCACGCGGCCGATGCCGACGCGCCGGAAGCCGTCGATCAGGGCCTCCAGCAGGTTCCACAGGAGGACGGCGATGGCGAGCGGGATGAGGAACGAGCGGCCCAGCACCAGCCCGGCGATGACGACGCCGACGGCGATGATCGAAATTCCGATGCTGCGGAGTTTTTCACTGTCGGCCGACGCCATTCATTCCACTCCGCAGAGCCAGGCGCGTCAGTGCCCCTGTAGGACCAGCGTCCTAACCGGTAGCAGCAAGGCTTGGGCGCGCAGAATGAGGGCGTGCACCACGCCGACCGTGTCGACCATGTGAAGAAATAGGCTGTGGAAGAAGCCGAGATCCTCCTTCTCCAGCCGGTCGTGATTGTTCGTGTAGGCATTGGCGATGCAGCTGGAGCCGGGCGTCACGCCATCGAGCCCGCCCTCGTAGAGCGGCTCCAGGAAAACCAGGAGCGTGCCGGGTTTGGCCAGCTGCTGCACGTCGATCAACTGCTCGGCCGAGCGGAACTGGCCGGAAGCGATGTAGTCCTGCACTCCGGTGACGACCATAGGAATAATGACCATGGGCTTGGAGGCACAGGTGGCTTCCGCGGGCATGCCGACCCGCATCACTTGCGCTTCGATCTGGTTGAAACCGGCGGTAAGTTGCTGGCGCCCGGCCTCTGCGGGGATCAGCAGGCCCGCCGGGCGCATGAACGGATTGACGATGTCGCCGACGCGCAGCGTGAACTGCTCTACCAGGCCCGAGAACCCGGCATATACGACGGTCTTGTCGAGTTCGACCTGGGCCTGCTTGAGGGCGGCATCGGCGCTGGCCTTCTGCGCCGGCAGCAAAGTCGACAGGCGCGTCTCGGCGGCCTGCTTGGCGGCGTCGGCGCCGGCAACCGCACCCTTGCGCCCGTCGAGCATGACAGTGAGACGCTCAATTTCGCGCTCGGCGACGACGCCGGCGTTGCGCTGCCGGAGTTCCTGCTTGGTGTCGAGCTCATCCTGCGCCTGCTGCAGGGCGCCTTTCGCCTCGATGATCTTGCCTTCCGCGGCGGCGATGTCGGCCTGCGCCATGACCATCGCTGCATCCACCTCGACGATCCGCCGCTTCGCCAACTCGAGGTCGGCCTCTTGTTTGGTGCTGTCGAGTTTGAAGATCGGGGCGCCCTTCTCGATCTTGTCGCGCCACTTGACGAAGATCTCGCTCACGCGCCCGTTGGTCTCGGGCAGGATCGCCACCGTGCGGAACAGCGGCGCCGCGGAAGTGGTCGAGGGATGGTAATAGAAGATGATGGTGATCAGAACGACCGTCAGCATCAGGCAGGCGGTTAGGCCCCAACGCAGCTCGTACCAGATCGAGTACATCGTGATCTGGCGGCCCTGCCAATAACGCCGGAAGAGGAAGTCGGGCAGGATCGTGAACAGCGAGCAAAGCGCGACTTCGAGCATGGGCTAGGCTCCCGGCTCGGCGGGCGTCGCGGGTTTCGGCGGGTCTTGCGGAGGTTCGGCGCTGCCACCGTTCGCCAAGCGCCCGAGCGAGTCTGCCATGCTTCGCAGCGGCGTCTGGAAATCGGGCAGATCGATGAGCGCCAGCAGCAGTGCCACCACCCAGAAAAGGTGGACGTGCGTGAACAGCGACAGCAGGCAGAGGACGGCGACGATTTCGAACTGGAGCTTCTTGTGGCCGAGGCGCTCGGGCAGCGAGTGCAGCCGGAAGAACACGACGCCAAGGCCGAACACGATGAGCAGCAGCATGATCGTGGTGATCGTGAACAGCACGTCGGATTCGCCCGGCGCCGTCAGAAACCACGGCAGGTGATGCGACGCGGCAGGGTGTTGCGCTGCTGTCAAAGCCGCCCCCCCAGGACGCCTTCTGGCGTTCTCAGGGAACGATAGGTCGGCCCGGATGGACACACAAATCACAAAAGCGGCGGAAGACTTCCGTGTCTGTCTATTCGCCGCCGGCCCGAGGCATCTAGTCCCTTCAGCAGCGCGGGCGAAGCGGTCGCGGTCCTAGATCTGGGGCGCGGCGCGCTTCACGGCGACCGGGACCGACTTGTACGAGGGCGTGCCGCTGCGCCGGTCGTAGTTGTCGATGGCGATGAGGCTGTTGGCTTCTGGATAGTACGTGGCGACGGAGCCTGCTGCGATGTCGAAGGCCACCGCCGTCAAACCCGACAGCGTGCGCGCTTCCTCCCCTTCATTGCAGAGCGTTTCGATGTCGACCACGTCGCCGTGCTGCAGTCCACGCGTTTCGAGGTCGGCGGCATTCATGAAAATGATGTCGCGGCGTCCGGTGATGCCGCGATAGCGATCATCGAGGCCGTAGATCGTCGTATTGTACTGATCGTGACTGCGCACGGTCGCGAGGATGAGGGCGCCCGGCTGCTCACAACGCGGGTCTTCCTCCAGCCCGCCGACCACGAGAAACTCGGCCTTCCCCGATTTCGTCTTCCATACGCGCTCGGAAGCGGGAACGGACAAGCGGAACCCGCCGGGTTCGGCGACGCGCTTATTGAAATCCGAGAAGTCCGCGAAAACCGCCTCGATCTTGTCGCGGATGCGGCCGTAGTCGGCGATGAGCTCGCGCCAGTTGACCTTCGTGGCAGGTATCGTCGCAAGCGCCATCTCGGCCACGATGGCCGGCTCCGACTTCAAGTGTTCCGACGCGGGTTTCAGTCCACCCGACGAGGCATGCACCATCGCCATGGAATCTTCGACCGTCACGCTCTGCCGCCCGGTCGCCTGGATGTCGAGCTCCGTCCGACCGAGGCACGGCAGGATGATGCTTTCCTTGGCGATGAGCAGGTGCGACCGGTTCAGCTTGGTCGCGATGTGCACGGCAAGGTCGAGCTGGCGCATCGCCGGGAAGGTCACGTCAGGATCGGACATCGCGACCGCCAGATTGCCGCCGAGACAGATGAGAGCCTTCGAATGGCCATTGACGATCGCCTCGATGGCCTCCACCGCGTTGTGGCCCTTGGCGCGCGGCACCTTGATGGGGAAAGTCGCTTCGAGATTGTCGAGCAGCTCCTTCGACGGTATCTCGGTGATGCCGACGGTTCGGTCGCCCTGCACGTTGGAGTGCCCGCGCAGCGGACAGATGCCGGCGCCTTCCTTGCCGATGTTGCCGCGCATCATCAGCAGGTTGGCGATCTGGTTGACATTCGATGTGCCGTGGCGGTGCTGCGTGATGCCCATGCCGTAGCAGATGATGACGCGCTCGGCCTCGGCGTAAACCTTGGCCGCCGACTCGATGTCGGCGCGCGGTAGCGCCGAATAGCGCTCGATCTGCTTCCAATCGGTCGCGTCGATGTTGGCGACGAGTGCGTCGAAGCCCCGCGTGTGCTCGGCAATGAACTCGCGATCGAGAATGCCCTGCCTGCCGGCCGTGATTTCGGCGCGGTCCATTTCGAGCAGGGCCTTCATCATGCCCTTGAGGACGGCGACGTCGCCGCCAATGCCGACCTGGTAGTAGGACGAGGCGATGGGCGTCGAGCCGAGCGTCACCATCTCGAACGGGTTCTGAGGGGCCTGGAAACGCTCGAGCCCGCGTTCGCGCAGCGGGTTGAACACCACGATCCTGCAGCCGCGCTTGGAGGCCTCGCGTAACGTGGCGAGCATGCGCGGATGGTTGGTGCCGGGGTTGTGGCCGATGCAGAAGATCGCATCCGCGTGGTCGAAATCCTCGAGCGTCACCGTGCCCTTGCCGACGCCGATCGAGTCCGGCAGTCCGACGCTCGTCGCCTCGTGGCACATGTTGGAGCAGTCGGGGAAGTTGTTGGTTCCGTACTCGCGCACGAAGAGCTGGTAGAGGAATGCTGCTTCGTTGGAAGTGCGGCCCGAGGTGTAGAACTCCGCCATGTTTGGATCGGGCAGCGCCTGGAGCGCGCCGCCAATACGCGCAAACGCTTCCTCCCAGGCGATCGGTTGATAGGTATCCGTGGCGTGGTCGTAGGCCATCGGATGCGTCAGCCGGCCCTCGCCCTCCAGCGCGTAGTCGGACCAGTTCCACAATTCGGAGACCGTGTGCGCGGCGAAGAATTCAGGCGTCGTGCGCTTGCTCGTTGCCTCCCACGCCACCGCCTTGGCGCCGTTCTCGCAGAACTCGAAGGACGAGGTATGCCGCGGGTCTGGCCAAGCGCAGCCGGGACAATCGAAGCCGGTCGGCTGGTTCATGGACAGCAGGCTGCGCACGTCGCGCGGCACTGCCATCTCGTGGCTCAGCGCCTTGGCGACGGCCTTGAGAGCACCCCAGCCGCCGGCCGGACCCTTGTAGTCTTCGACGCCGGCAACGGCGTGCTTGATCGTCATGCGGCGCACGCCCTTGAAGGGCTGGTCCGTCATCCTCGGCTTTTGATCGAAGGTCTCTGCCGGAGCAGGTTTGCCGCTGCTGCGGGGCGGCTGCTGGTGTTCGCTGTCGATGCCGGAAATTCGGTGGGGATTGGTGGACATGCTGGACTCCGGCGGGGACGGGCTACCTATTGAACATGTGCGGCCGCACCCGGGGACACAAGGTTTGGCGACAGAGTGAACCCTGGGTCACTTCCCGAGGTTCAAATGTAAAGGTGCAGTTCGGCTGAACTGGTATGCGATTACCGCTTAGCGGCCGCCGGCAGCGCCTCCAGCCCCTTCAGCAGCGCGGCATTGAAGCGAGCGCGGTCCTCGACCTGCGGCGAGTGGCCGAGGTCATTGAAGGTGACGAGCGACGATCCCTCGATGCGCTTCGCCACCGCCGGCGCCAGGGCCGCATAGTTCCCGAGCGACTTGGCGGCCTCGGGCGGGGCACGGTCCTTGCCGAGCGCGGTTGTGTCCTTCATGCCGATGAGCAACAGAGTCGGCACCTTGATCTTGTCGACCTCGTAGATCACCGGCTGCGACAGCACCATGTCGGTGGTCAGCGCCTGGTTCCAGGCGACGAGATCGCCATCCTTGCCGAGATACATCGATGCCAGCATGTCGACCCAGCGGTCGTACTCGGGCTTCCACTTGCCGTCGTAGTAGACCTTCTGCTGGTACATCTTGATGCTCTCGCGCGTGGTCTTTTTCTCCTTGGCGAAGAGTTCATCGACGGTGGCGAGCGGCACGCCCTTGGCCTTCCAGTCCTCCAGCCCAATCGGATTGACGAGCACCAGCGCGCCCGTGTCGGCCGGGTACATCAGCGCGTAGCGCATGGCGAGCATCCCGCCCATCGAATGGCCGAGCACGATCGGCGTCTCGACCCTCAGGTGCTCGAGCAGCGCGTGCGTGTTGGCGGCGAGCTGGTGCAGGCTGAACTGGTAGGCGCGTGGCTTGGCGGAGCGGCAGAAGCCGACCTGGTCGGGGACGACGACGCGATACCCGGCGTCCGACAGCGCCGGGACGACGCCCTCCCAGGTGGCGCCGCAGAAGTTCTTGCCGTGCAGGAGGACGACCGTGCGCCCGTTCGGCCGCGCGGCGGCGACGTCCATAAAGGACATCCATAGATCCTGTTCCTGCGAGCGGAAGTCGAAGCGTTGGACGGGGTAGGGGTAGGTGAAGTCAGCGAGGTAGGGGTCGGCGCGCAGTTGAGACGATGACATCGCCAGCGCCGCGAGAAGCACGGCGACCAGTCTCTTCCTCATGTTCGGCATCGGTCCTCGGCATGGTCGCAGCATATGGCGGACGAGAGGATATCACCGCCCGATTCCCCCGCCGATGTGGCCTCGCTGAAGGGCCGTCACAAGACTGCGACATAAGAGAACGGAGTTCCTGAGGGAACAGTCGGCGCCCTCGCTCCTTAACCAACATGAACCCAGCTGTGGCTCGGCATCGATTGTTCGGAGAATTTCATCGGTGCAGAAGCCGCGAGCTTAAGGACTTTGTGATGGGGATCAGGTAACATGCTTCGCGCGCTGAAGAGAGGCTCACGGTAATGCGCTTTCCGTGTCTCGTTCGAACCAGTCTTGCAGCTCTTGCCCTTGCGGCGTTGCCTGTCTCGCTGGCGCATTCTCAGGACGATACGTTCGCGATTGCGCCCCAGCAGGTCGTGACGCTCGGCGGCGGCGACGGCGACAGCTTCGCGGTCGAGCAGATTTCGCGCCAGGACAACGTCGTCACCGTTCTCCTCCGCCCGATGGGCGAGGGATGCACGTTCCGCTTCCCCGTTACGGTCGGGCGCAGCGTGCAGCTTCGCGCCGACACGCCTGGCGGCCAGTCGCTGTTGTGCAAGGCGACGCTGCAGCCGATCACCGAGGACGGCACGGCGAGCTTCGGCGCCGAGTGCAACGAGGTGCCCGTGTCGCGCGAGCGCAAGTGCCCGGCTGGGGGTGACACCGCAGCGATCGAAACCTACCCGCAGCAGTAGCTTGCCAATTTGCAGCCGCAGCCTCCGGCGGAGGCTTAGGCGGCGAGGAACCGCTGCAGCTCGTGGATGAAAGTTTCTGGCGCCTCCTCGGCAACGAAATGCCCGCTGTCCTCGACGACGACGGCGGTCAGCCGGTCGGCCTCGCCCTTGAGAGCATCGGCAAGCTTGTTGCCCACGCCGAAGCGACCCGTGATGGCCAAGACCGGCATCGCGAGCTTGCGCCCGCGCAGGGTGGCGGCGAACGGCGCGTCATCACGCAACGCGCGGTAGTAGTTGAAGCCGGCGGTCATGCCTCCCGGGGCCGCATAGTGACGGGCGTACTCGTCGATTGCCGCCTCGCTGATGGCATCCCTGCGATGCGACCATGCCTTGATCTGCGCGCTGATGTATGCGCGCTCGCGCCCCCGCGTGAGCATTTCCGGCATCTCCGGCGCCATGTGGAATCCATAGTGCCAAGCGCCGCCGCGGAGCGCATCCATGTTCTCGGTTCCCGGCAGAAGACAGTCGACAAGCACCAACCGCGCCACCGCATCCGGAAAGAGATGAGCCAGAACGTATCCGGCCTTGCCCCCCATGTCGTGCCCGACGACAGCTGCCGGCGAGGCGCCGGCGTGGGCGATCAGGGCGCGCAGGTCTTCGGCGATGGTCCGCTTGTCGTATCCGCCCGGCGTCCGTTCGGAGAGCCCCGTGCCCCGGAGATCGGGAGCGATCACCCGGAACCGCTCGGCGAGCCGCGGGATGATCGCGTGCCACGCGTACCAGGTCTGCGGCCACCCGTGCAGCAGGATCACCAGCGGGCCTGCGCCGGCGGCGATGTAGTGCAGCTCCACGTCGTTAAGGCGTACGTAGCGGCTCACTGCTCCTGCGGGTAATCCCGTCGACCCTACGGACGCGGGTCCAGCTTCTTGTGCAATTTCGGCCGAACGAGCCGCCGCGCCGGCTGCCATGCTGGCGAGCAGGGTGCGCGACAATCCAAGAACAAGCGAGCGGCGGTCGGTAAGCATGTAGGCCTCATCGACTGAGCTTCGTGCTCTCGCCATCATGCCGTTGGCCGCTGATCCGTCCACGTGTTATGGCTTCATGATATCCATAACCTGGAGTTATGCGTGGACGTCACCGCCGCTTTACGGGCTTTCATTCGCACGATCGAGCGCGGCTCCATTACCGCCGCGGCACGCGACCTCGGTGTCTCGCAGCCCGCGGTCAGCAAGCTCATCCGCAATCTGGAGGCCCATACGGGTGCGCGCCTGCTCGAGCGGTCGTCGCGTGCGGTGAAGCCCACGCCGATCGGGCTCGTGCTCTATGAAGCAAGCGGCAACTCTCTGGCGACGATCGATGCTGCCCTGGAGCGGGTTCGCAGCGACATGGGCGAGATCAAGGGAACACTGCGCCTGCACGGCCCGGTCTGCCTCGGCGAAAGCCACCTGCAGCGCATTGTCATGGACTTCCAGCGCCTCCACCCCGGTGTTGCCGTGGAGCTGACGCTGGAAAACCGCAGCGTCGATCTCGTGCACGAAAATATCGATCTTGCCGTCAGGATCGGCCGCCCGACGGAGCAAAGTTACATCCTGCGCAAGATCGGCCTGATTAGGCGGATACTGGTGGCGGCGCCGGCGTACCTGTCGTCGCGTGGCGCGCTGCGCAATCCAAGACAGCTCGCCGACCACGATGTCATCGTCACCGATGCCGTCCTGTCGCGGCAGGGCATGCTGGCGCTCTGCAAAGGGGGGCAGCAGCTCGCCGTACCGGTATCCCCGATTCTCAAGACCAATAACGCCCAGGTGCTTATTGCCGCGCTGATCGCCGGCCGTGGTGTGGGACCGGTGCAGCTTCCGCTGGTGACAAACGAGCTGAGGACCACGCAGCTAGTGAGAGCGTTGCCGCAGTACGAGGTGAGGCCGAGCGAGCTTTACGTCGTTTATCCGACCTCGCGTTTCCTCAGGCCGGCGGTGCGCGCCTTCGTTGATTTCGCCGGACCGGCCCTGAAAGCGATCGACGGAATTACATGACACTCAACGCGGCTCCCTCGTGGCCATCGGGTGCACGCGTCAGTGCCCGGCTTGGCGCTTGCGGAAGGGCGCGCCGCCGATCGCCACGACGGCGGCCGTGACGGCGCCTGCGACGAGCCCGACGATCGCCGATCCCGTTGCCGTGACCAGCCAGGAGGCGACGCCGCCTGCCAGCGGCACGGCGCCAGCCACCGCCTCGGCGATGTGGTGGATGACGTGCTCGGGCTGGACGATGCCGAACTCGGCGAGGCCGTGGACGAGGATGCCGCCGCCGACCCACAGCATGGCGAGCATACCGATGAGGCTCAGCGTTTCCAGAAACGCGGGCATGCCGTAGACGAGCGCGCGGCCGATGGGACCGGAGATTGCGCCGTTGCGCTTGACGAGGCGCACGCCGAGGTCGTCGGCCTTCACGATCAGCGCGACGACGCCATACACGGCGACGGTGATGAAGATGGCCACGGCGGCGAGCACCAGCGCTTGGGTGACAAGATCGGGCGCGGTGATGCTGGCCAGCGCAATGGCCATGATCTCGGCGGAGAGGATGAAGTCGGTGCGGATGGCGCCGGCGACCTTTTGATCCTCGAGCGCCGTGTCGCCCTTTGCCAGCTCGGCGACGACCTTGAGGCCCTGCTCGGTCTCGCTCCGGGCCGCAAGCAGGTGATGCACCTTCTCGTAGCCCTCGAAGGCGAGGTAGAGGCCGCCGAGCATCAAGAGCGGCGTGATCGCATCGGGGAAATAGGCGCTGAGCAGCAGCGCGGCAGGAAGCAGGAACAGCAGCTTGTTGCGCAGCGAGCCGATCGCGATACGGCCGACGATCGGCAGCTCGCGCTGCGCGGCGAGGCCGGTGACGTAGCGCGGGGTCACCGCCGCATCGTCAATGACGACCCCCGCTGCTTTGGCGCTGGCCTGCACGGCCTGGCTCGCCGCGTCATCCAAGGTCGCGGCCGTGAGCTTGGTCAAGGCGACCACGTCGTCCAGCAGTGCCAGCAGGCCGCTCATCGTCGGCAATTCCCCCAGTTGAGGCCCCCAAGTATCCGGAAGCCCGGTGCCCGTCAAAGGCGCTGGAGTCTACAGAGACGCCGATGTGCCTTCCCGACCTGATGACGGGAGCAGGGAGAGCGTTCCGTACCGGGGTGAATGAATGTTTCCCGTCATTCGACGTACGCTTGCGCGCGTTCCAGCACTTTCCACTACGCTAAGTGGAAATGTTTCATATCGAGCCACGGCGAAAGCGGCGAGAAGGTGCAAGTCGGACAATCTGCTATCGGATAAACGCTGAATAGTTTTGCGCGGGTTATGACTCTGCTACGGCGGTCCGCTCGGCGGCCGCATGGTTGGTCAACTGGGGTCGCCCCGTGTACCGCGTTTACGGCTGCATCATCGACCAGCACGACATCCGCCTCGTATTGCTGGCGGCAATCATCTGCGCGCTCACCGCCGGCACGACGTTCGGCATCTATTCCCGGGTCGCGCACGCCCGCGGCTCGCTGCGCACGATGTGGCTGCTGGTCACCGGCGTGTGTGCTGCGAGCGGCATCTGGGCGACGCACTTTGTGGCGATGCTCGCCTACGAGGACAACATCCCCACCGCCTACGATCCGGGCCTGACTGCCGGCTCGCTGGTCATAGCGATTATCGCCACGACCGCCGGTTTCGCCGTATGTGCGCGCGGAGGCGTGCGGCACGCGGCGATAGGCGGCGCGATCATCGGCCTCGGCATCAGCCTCATGCACTTCACCGGCATGAAGGCGCTGATCATCGGCGGTACCCTCGAATGGGGCTGGACGTATGTCGCCGTCGCCGTGATCCTCGGAATCGCGCTCGGCTCTGCCTCCGTCGTGGCGTACGAGAAGCTCTCTGCAGGCCGGCTCGGCATAGCGGCTGGCGCAGTCCTGCTGACGCTCGCCATCTGTGCGATGCACTTCACCGCTATGGCGGCGGCGATCATCATGCCCGATCCGACGGTGACGGTGTCCACCGGCTTTTCCGCCGACGCCACCATGCTGGCGCTGGCCGTCACCGGCCTGGTCGGATTGGTGATCTTTGCCGGGATCATCGTGGCCGTCATCGATCACCGGACGCAGCAGGTCAACATCGACCAGGTGCGCGAGCTCGTCGACGCAGCAAGCGAGGGCATCCTCATTTGCCATGACGGCATCATCGTCAATGCCAATCGCCGGATCGCCGAAATGTGCGGCCGGCCGGTCAGCGAGCTGGTCGGTAAGCATGCGACAGTCGACCTGCTGCACGGTCTGCCATTCGCCGATCTCGCGGCGGCGAGCGAGACAGAGGCGGCGATCCGTAGTGCAGATGGCAAGCTGACGCCCGTCGAGGTCATCCGGAGACCGTTCCGCTCCGGAGTGCACTCGAACGAGGTCTATGCCATCCGCGACCTCAGCGAACGCTACCGGAGCGAGGCCAGGATCGCGCACATCACACGGCACGACCCCATCACCGACCTGCCGAACCGCGTGCTGCTCCGTGAGCGCCTGGAGCCGGCGCTGACTACGCGCCGGCGCGACGAGCATGTCGCCGTACTGTGCCTCGACCTGTCCCGGTTCAAGTCGGTCAACGACGCTTTCGGCCGGCCCGTAGGCGACGCCCTGTTGCGCAAGGTGGCGCGCCGGCTGCTCGGCTGCGTGCGCGAGAGCGATACCGTGGCGCGGATCGGTGCAGACGAGTTCGTCATCATCCAATGCAGTCCCGACCCTTGGCGGCACGCGGCCGATCTCGCCGAGCGCGTCATAGAGGTTATCGGCGCGCCATACGTCGTGAAGGGCCACGACATACGCGCGGCGACGAGTGTCGGGATCGCTGTCCCACTTTCCGAAGGAGTCTCAGCCGACGACCTGATCGGCCAGGCGGAAATGGCATTGCATGCGGCCAAGGCAATTGGGCGCGGCAGCTACTTGTTCTTCGAGCCGGAAATGAATGCGCGGGCCCATGAGCGCCACGAGATGGAGCGCGACCTGCGCCAGGCTCTTCAGCGGGGCGAGCTGGAGATGTTCTATCAGCCATTCGTCGATCTGGAGCGGATGGAAGTGTGCGGGGCCGAAGCGCTGATGCGCTGGCGGCATCCCGAGCGCGGGCTCATCACGCCCGACCGCTTCATTCCGATCGCCGAGGAGACGGGGCTCATCATTGAGATGGGCGCATGGGCGCTGCGCGAAGCCTGCGCCGAAGCGGCAAGCTGGCCGTCGGGTATCAAGCTCGCGGTTAATCTGTCGCCAGTGCAGTTCACCAGTCCGCGCCTGGTCGAAACCGTATGCGAGGCGCTGGGCGACAGCGGGCTCGCCGTCGATCGGCTCGAGCTGGAGGTGACCGAGTCGGTGCTGCTGCAGGACAGTCAGCCGACGCTCGCCGCTCTGTGCCGGTTGCACCATCTTGGGATTGGCATCTCGATGGACGACTTCGGCACCGGCTACTCGTCGCTGAGCTACCTGCAGAAGTTCGCCTTCGACAAGATCAAGATCGACCGCTGCTTCCTCTCCAATGCCCAGCCGAAGGAGGCGCAGGCGGTCATCCGGGCGATCTGCGGCTTGGGCCACGCGCTGCAACTCGCCGTGACGGCGGAGGGCGTGGAAACCGCAGAGCAGCTCGAGCTGGTGCGTGCCGAGGGCTGTATTGCCGCGCAAGGCTACTATTTCAGCCCGCCGGTCACCGCCGAAGCTCTGCGCGCCATGCTGCCGGCTTCGGGGAAAGCCGCCCACGCCGCCTGACATCTCCGCGATGTGGAACCCGGCGCCTCGTTGCGCTCTTTCCTTCTTCCACCGCATTGGAGAGGACCATGAAGGAGTATGTGAGGGCCGTGCGTCACGACACGCTGCGCGCCATCGACAACGCCGATCGCCTGGTGCAGTCGCTGGGGGACAAGGAAGCGCCGGGAACGAACAAGCTACGCAAGGCGACCGAGCGCTTCGCCCGGCATCTCAAGGAAGAGCTGGCCACGTGGGACGCGAAGTATAAGAAGGCTCGCGCAAAGGCTTGAGACGCGGCTGGGTTGATAGCGCGAGCGATTCGCTTGCCGTCGGTTTCCGGCGGGTGCGGCCCCGAGTTCACAGGCTACGTTAACGTTTGACGGAACCCGGCGCCTCGGCCCCGAGTTTGTTCGGCAGAGATAAGTTCGTCCGTGTCCGTTCTACGGGTTTAGCCATGCGCCGCCTGATGATGATCTGCCTGTCCGCCCTTTCCGCCTCGACGGCCTGTTTGGGCATCCTATTCCTCTACGCGCTGGTGGCTCCCACCAACCCGCTGCCGACGGCCGCCGTGACTTCCGGTCATGCCTATGCCTGGACCGGCCCTGGGGAGCCGCGTGTCATAAATCTCGCGGGCGATGTCGCTCATCGGGCGCCGGGGCTCTAGACGCCGGAACCGTCGTGCACGCACTTGGCGGTGAAGCTCGTTTCGGCCGCGCCGTGCAGCTTCTTCGCTTTGGCATCCGCCCCGCACTTCGCCGTTACGTCGGCCGTGCACTTCTTTATAAAACTGATCTGAGCTGCCCCGTTGAGGCTTTTTGCCGTGGCCTGCGCCGAGCAGGTGTCGGCAAGTGCCGGGCCGGCCAGGCAAACGAGGGCAGCCAGAATAATCAATGCTCGCATGGCGTCCTCCTGGGGGTTCGGTGGTGGCCAGCATCATCCCCGCGACCGCCGAAAACAATCGTTGGAATACATACAAATACGTAAGCTCGCCGGTGCGCGAGGCGATGCCGGGGTGCACCCTTCGTAAAGCGTGTCCACCGCCGCCCAACCCGTCGCAGGCCGGCTCGCTTCCCTCGCCACGACTCCGGTGGTATAGGGCTGCCGACATCGTTCCCGCGCTGGGCCCGGAACCTTGTCGCCCCAGCCCTCAGGAGACAGCCGCAAGATGGCCGCACGGAATGGCCCGCTCACCATCGATTCCGCCGTCGCGCTGACGTTCGACGATGTCCTGCTGGTGCCCGCCGCTTCCGAAATACTGCCCAGCCAAGCCGACGTCTCAACACAGATCACCCGCTCCATCCGCCTGAGTATCCCCGTCGTATCTTCCGCGATGGACACGGTCACCGAGGCGCGCCTCGCCATTGCCATGGCGCAGGAGGGCGGCATCGGAGTCATTCATCGCAACCTGACGCCCGAAGAGCAGGCGCGGCAGGTGGCGCTGGTGAAGAAGTACGAATCCGGGATCGTCCTGAACCCGGTGACAATCCCTCCGGCCGCATCTCTGCGCGAAGCGCTAGCCATCATGGCCGAGCATGGCATCTCCGGCGTTCCTGTCGTCGAGACGCCGAAGAGCGGCTCCGACAAGGGCCGCTTGGTCGGCATCCTGACCAACCGCGACACCCGCTTTGCCACCAATCTCGATCAGCCGGTCTCCGAGCTGATGACCAAGGAAAAGCTGATCACGGTCGATCGGTCTGTCTCTCAAGAAGAGGCGAAGCGGCTGCTGCACTCGAACCGCATCGAGAAACTGATCGTCGTTGACGACAGCTACCGGTGCATCGGCCTCATCACCGTCAAGGACATCGAGAAGGCGCAGAAGCACCCGCACGCTTCCAAGGATGCCGAGGGGCGCCTGCGCGTCGCCGCCGCCACGACCGTGGGCGAGGACGGCTTCCACCGCACCGAGCTGTTGATGGCCGCGGGCTGCGATCTGATCGTCGTCGACACCGCGCACGGCCACTCGAGCCGCGTGCTCGAGGCGGTGAACCGCATCAAGAAGCTGTCGAACCGCGTCCAGGTCGTCGCCGGCAATGTCGCCACCGCCGAGGCCACGAAGGCGCTGATCGACAACGGCGCCGATGCGATCAAGGTCGGCATCGGCCCCGGCTCGATCTGCACCACGCGCGTCGTTGCCGGTGTCGGTGTCCCGCAGCTGACTGCGGTGATCGATTGCGCCTACGAAGCCTCCAAGCAGGGCGTGCCCGTCATCGCCGACGGCGGCATCAAGTATTCCGGCGACGCCGTGAAGGCGCTGGCCGCCGGCGCCTCATGCGTGATGATCGGCTCGCTGCTGGCCGGCACCGACGAAGCGCCGGGCGAGACCTATTTCTATCAGGGCCGCACCTACAAGGCTTACCGCGGCATGGGCTCCATCGGCGCCATGGCGCGCGGTTCGGCCGACCGCTACTTCCAGCAGGAGGTGAAGGACTCGCTGAAGCTCGTGCCCGAAGGCATCGAGGGTCAGGTGGCCTACAAGGGGCCGGCAGAGAACGTGCTGCATCAGCTGGTCGGCGGCCTGCGCGCCGGCATGGGCTACCTCGGCGCCAAGACGCTCGCCGACCTGCGCGCCACCGCCAAGTTCATCCGCGTGTCGCCGGCGGCGATCCACGAGAGCCACCCGCACGGCGTCCTCATCACCCGCGAAAGCCCGAACTATCCCGGCAACGTCTAACATCCAGGAGCACCGGCAATGACGGTTTCCGACCTCTTGTTGCCGGTATTCGTCGAGGTCGGCCTGACCTTCTTCCTCATGTTCTGGATGGGCATTCTCCGCCGCCGGGCGCTGAGCTCGGGCGCCGTGAAGCCATCCGACATCGCGCTGCGCCAGCCCGCCTGGCCGCCGCGCACGCTGCAGGTCGCCAACTGCTTCCACAACCAGCTCGAGCTGCCGATGCTCTTTTACGTGGTGGTAGCGTTCATCCTCATTACTTCCACCAACAGCTTAGTGTTCGTGCTCCTCGCCTGGATTTTCGTGCTGTCGCGACTGGTGCATGCCTACATCCACACCGGCGCGAACGACGTCCTGTCGCGCTCGATGGCGATCGGCGTGAGCGCCCTTGCGCTGGTGGCCATGTGGGTGATCTTCGCCATCCGCATCCTCGTCACCGGAGCTTAGAGCCATGCGCGCAGGCGCGCGGATCGCGGCGGCGGCGGAAGTCCTCGACGACATCCTCAACCGACACAGGCCAGCGCCAGCGGCGTTGGCCGATTGGGGCAAGGCGCACCGCTTCGCCGGCTCCGGCGACCGCGCCGCCATCGGCACGCTCGTGTTCGACGCCCTACGCCGCCGCGCCTCGCTCGCCGCCCGCATGGGTGCCGATACGCCGCGCGCGCTCGCGCTGGCGGCCGCACCTCGCGCGCTGGGGCTCACCGCCGAGCAGGTGACAGCGGCAGCCGACGGGTCGGAGCACGCGCTGGCGCCGCTGTCCGACGCCGAGCGGGCCGGGCTCTCCGCCGAGCTGCCGGCGGGCACGCCGGCTCACATTGCCGGCGACTTTCCCGAATGGCTGCTGCCGTCGTTCGAGCGCGCTTTCGGTCCTGCCGCGGCCGAGGAAGGTGCAGCGCTCGCTGCACGTGCGCCGGTCGACCTGCGCGTCAACGCTTTGAAGGCCACCCAGGAGAAGGTTCTGAAGGCGCTGGAGCGTTACGGGGCGACTCCGACGGCGCTGGCGCCGACCGGGGTGCGCGTGCCCGCCCCGGAAGGTGCCGGCAAGGCGCCCCACCTCGAGGCCGAGACGGCGCACGGCAAGGGCTGGTTCGAGGTGCAGGACGAGGGCTCCCAGCTCGCCGCGCTGCTCGCCGGTGCCGGGCCGCGCATGCAGGTCCTGGACCTGTGCGCCGGGGCCGGCGGCAAGACGCTGGCACTTGCCTCGGTGATGCAGAATACCGGCCAGATCTACGCCTATGACGCCGACAAGAAGCAGCTCCGCCCCATCTTCGAGCGGCTGAAGCGGGCCGGCGCGCGCAACGTGCAGGTGCTGGATGCCGGGAACTTGGCGGCGCTCCAGGCGTTGGGTCCGCGCTTCGACCTCGTGCTCGTCGATGCTCCCTGCACCGGCTCGGGCACCTGGCGGCGCAAGCCCGATGCCAAGTGGCGGGTGAAGGCTTCGAATATTCCCGAGCGCATCGCCGAACAGGTGAGCGTGCTCGACGTCGGCGCCGGCCTCACCAAGCCCGGCGGCACGCTCGCCTATGTGACATGCTCGGTACTGCCCGAGGAGAATCGCGACCAGGTAGCAGATTTTCTCAAGCGCCACGCCGACTTTTCAGTCGAGCCATTTACCACGGCCTGGGGCGCACGCGTCGGCGGTGAGCCGCCACGCTCGGCCGACGGCGCCGAGGACACTCTGCAGCTCACCCCGGCGCGACACGCTACTGACGGATTTTTCATCGCCCTCCTGCGTCGACACCAACAGTGATCGGCGCGGCGCGCGGTGTGGGGCGGAAAAATCAAAGTTGCCTCTTGCAAAGTCGCAATTGGCAAATAAGTTCGCGAAACATCGAGGCCAGAGGGGCCTAGTTTTTTTGTTCGGCCGATCGCCGGCTGACGGGGGCAGAAGAGGCCCTGAGCCAGAGCGCGGCCCTTTGAGGACAGACGTCCATCATGGCATCCCTTGCCAAGGCGAAGCGCCCCAAGCGCCCGACCCCGCGCTCATGTCTCGGTCCGGTTGCGGATCTTGAAGCGCATCTGCCCGCCGAGTGGTGGCGCAAGCTTTTCAACGCCCTCTATGTGAAAACCGACGGCGATGTCGTCGAGAACAACGAGAACACGCGCCGCGACGTCGACTTCATCCTCGCTGCCGCGCCGGTGCAGCCGCACAGCCAGATCCTCGACCTGTGCTGCGGCCAGGGGCGCCACTGCCTCGAGCTCGCTCGCCGCGGGTTCAAGAACGTCACCGGTGTCGACCGCTCGCGCTACCTCGTGCGGCTCGCCAAGAAACGGGCGCAGAACGAGCGCCTGCAAGTCGTGTTCAAGGAAGGCGACGCGCGCAACCCGCGCTTGCCGGAGACGAGCTTCGACTGCGTCGCCATCATGGGCAACTCGTTCGGCTACTTCTCCAACAAGCAGGACGACGAGAAGGTGCTCGCCGCCGTCGGCAAGATACTGCGTCCCTCCGGCCAGCTCGTGCTCGACATTACCGATGGCGCCTATATGGCCGATCACTTCGAGCGCCGCTCGTGGGAATGGATCGACGAACACCATTTCGTCTGCCGCGAACGCTCGCTGTCCAGCGACCGTGACCGGCTGATCTCGCGCGAGGTCATCGTGCACGACGAGCTGGGCGTCATCGCCGATCAGTTCTATGCCGAGCGCCTCTACACGCGCGAGACCATCGGCAAGCTGATGGAGAAGACCGGCTTCCGCAACGTCCGCCATCACGGCAATGCCGAGGCGCTGTCGGATCGCGATCAGGATCTCGGCATGATGGCGCGCCGTATCCTTCTGTCCGCCGACGCCCCGCAGCTTCCTGCTCGCAAGCGCGGCAAGGTGCAACTGATCGACGTGACGGTGGTCATGGGCGATCCGCGTCTGCCCGACGCCGTAAAGCGTGGCGGTGCCTTCAACGCCGAGGACCACGACACGATCCGCCGGTTGAAGGACGCGCTGTCGGAGCTGCCGGCCTACAAGTTCCGCTACCTCGATAACCACGCGACGCTCGACCGCGACCTGACGGAGTTGCGCACCGACCTCGTCTTCAACTTGTGCGACGAAGGCTTCAACAATGACCCGTTCAAGGAGCTGCACGTCCCGGCGATGCTCGAGGCGCTCGACCTGCCGTATACCGGTTCTGGCCCGCCCGCCCTCGCGGCCTGCTACGACAAAGGTCTCGTGCGCGCCGTCGCGATGACGCTCGATGTGCCGGTTCCGCTCGAGACGCACGTGCGTCCGGGCGACCAGGGCGCCACGCTGCCGTCCGTGTTCCCCGCGCTGCTGAAGCCCAACTACGGCGACAGCTCCCAGGGCATCACGGCAGACGCCGTCGTCCGCAACGAGAAAGGGCTGCTCGACTACCTGGAGCGCCTGCGCGTCGCGTTCCCGAAACGGCCGGTGCTGGTGCAGGAGTATCTGACCGGCGCCGAGTATTCGGTGACGCTCGTCGGCAATCCTGACCAGGGATTGCGCGCTTTGCCCATCCTCGAGGTCGACTTCACCAAGCTCGACCCGAAGCTGCCGAAGATCCTCGGCTATGAGTCGAAGTGGGAGCCCGAAAGCCCCTACTGGACGCAGGTGTCCTATCACGAGGCCGACTTGTCGGAGCTGCAGCAACAGCAGCTCGTCGAGCACTCGGCGCGCCTGTTCGAGCGGCTCGGTTGCCGCGACTACGCGCGCTTCGATTTTCGTGCCGACTCCAAGGGCGAGATCAAGCTGCTCGAGGTGAACCCCAACCCCGGCTGGTGCTGGGACGGCAAGGTTAACCTCATGGCGGGCTTCGCCGGCATGCGGTACTCGGAGCTGCTCGGGCAGATCCTCGGAGCGGCGGTCGAGCGCCTGTCGGTCGTCGGCAAGAGCACGGCTCCGCAGGTCGAGGCGGCACAGTGACGAGATACACAGGGCTGTTCGTATTCCTGGCGCTGGTCGCAACAGCCGCGTACTTCGGCATGACGTACGAGCCGGGGCCCTTCTACGCCGCCCTGCAGAAGCCTGCCTGGACGCCGCCTAACAACTGGTTCGCGCCGGTTTGGACGGTGCTCTACGTGATGATCGCGCTGGCCGGATGGATCGCCTGGCGAGCGCAAGGCTTCGGGCCGCTGCTGTGGCTGTGGCTCTTGCAGCTGTGTCTCAACGGCGCGTGGTCTTACCTGATGTTCGGCGAGAAGCAGATCACCTCGGCGCTGATCGACATCTCCGCGCTGTGGTTGGCGATCCTGACCTTCATCGTCGTCGCCTGGCCGGTCCGCCGTTCGGCCGCGCTGCTCTTCGTGCCGTATCTGCTGTGGGTATCTTTCGCGGCGGCCCTCAATTTCGAGATCTGGCGCCTCAACAGCTGAAGAGCGCCCGCTATCGGTCGTCGTGTTGCGTTGCTAGATTTGCGCGACAACTCGGGGGGCGCAGATGACCTTGCACGCGGGAACACCTTCGCCGGCCGCGGTCGCTTGCGGCGATTGCGGTGCACCGGCCTCCGGCAATTTCTGCTCGTCCTGCGGCGCGGATCTGCGCGCAAGCTCCCTGTCGTTCCTCGGCCGCACCGCTGCGCCCGTGCGGCGCAGCTTTCCCGCCGTCTACCTGAAGATCCTGCGCGCGCCGATCCGCCAGACCGTCGCCTTTGCTGAGGATCCGAGTTATCGCGGCTACGTCTCGTTCGCCCTAGCCGGCATCGCCCTCTACGTCCTGCTTATCGTCCCGATCGTCATCCAGCAGGTGGCGCCGCCCGGGACAAATGTCAGCGAGAGCCTGCTGACGCTGATGAAGATCCTGTCGCAGGTGGGCGTCTACGCCGGCATAGTCATAACGTTTCTGCTGGCCTTCCTCGTCTTTCGCCTGTTCTCGCGGGTGAAGCGGCCGCTCCACGCCTACTTCAAGCTGTACGCCATCGCGCTCGGCTTCGTGGCGCCGATTTACGGCGTCTACGAGTTCGTCGCGCGTTCCGTATTGGGCGGCGTAGGCACGTCGTCGATCAGCGCGCAGATAACGCTCGACGACTGGCTGAAGCCGACGGCATGGGCCTCGATAGCGCTGATGGTTGCCATGCTCGTCTACTTCATCGGTATCCACCGGCGCTTCTGGGACATGCCTGTCTGGAAGGCGGCGCTGCTCTATATGCCGGCATCGTACGTGGCGAACGTCATCAGCTACCAGATGATGTGGTACGTCGGCTGGTACTCGGCCTACGTCCTGTCGGCCGCGGGCATCGTCAAGATTTGACGCCCGGTGCGGGCGGCGCGTCGGCGATTGCCGCCAGATCGTCTTCGACCGCCCAACGGCCGGCGCGCGGCGTCTGCGTCCCGTGCTCGGCGAGGATCTGCTCGAATTCGGGGCGCGGGATGGTGCGGAAGCCCATGGCGCTGATGGTCGGCGTGAAGTCTTTGCCGTCGTTCAGCACGAAGCCCCACTTGGCGAGGTGGTGGTTGAGGCAGCCGAAGCCGATCTTCGAGGTGTTGCTCTCGCGGCTGAACTGCGATTCCGTATAGAACACGCGCCCGACGGCAATCCCGTAGCCGCCGCCGACCAGGCGATCGTCCGCGCTCCACACCTCGAACGAATGGGCGACACCCATGTCGTGCAGCGCCGAGTAAAGGCGCATGATCTTGGGCGTGATCCAGGTGAGGAGCGGGCGCCCTTTGCGGGGCTGCGCGCATGCCTTGACCACCTCCTCGAAGGCTTCATCGAACGTGACGCGATAGGTGCCGCGGCGCATCAGGCGCTTGGCATCCTTGGAGTGGCGGAAATCGGCGGGGGTGAGGACCATGCGCTCGCTGCGCGTCCACCACTTGAGCGGCCCTACGTGGGCCCAGGGGAAGAAGCCGCGGCGCGCCGCCGCGATGATGGTCTCCGGGCTGATGTCGCGGCAGACGCCGGCGAACGTGTCGGGCCGGGCGTGCGTCGTGGCCTCGCTCGGCACGCGCGTGCCGCCGCGAGCCATATCGGTCGCCATGTTCCAGAGCAGGTAGGGAACGTCGGGGAGGCGCTTGGGCTGGCAGGCGTAGGCGGTGCCCATCACCCAGCGGATGAGCTTCTCCTTCGGCGATTCGCGGAACAGGCGCCGGCGGAGCGCGGCCGTGCTCTCCTCGTCATCCTCGGCGATGATTTCCAGGAACGTTCCGGCGACGTTGGCCAAGGCTTTCCTCCCGATGCTGGTTGCCGTGGCGGTGGCAGCGGCAAGCTGCGCGCCTGGGGCTTACCAATCTCCAAACAAGTCGCGTGCCAGTCCGCCTGGGAGGTGCGGGACCGCAGGTAGGGTTAATAACGGCGCGATTTCTCAGCTTGCGCAGTCGGCGGCGCGTTGAAGCAGCAGCCGGCGCTCGCGCTCGTTTTGCGTCATTCCGGCGGCGCGTTCGAATTCGGCACGCGCCTCGGCCGCTCGCCCCAACTTGGCCAGGAGATCGCCGCGCACGCTCGGCAGCAGGTGATAGTCCCTGAGCAGCGGCTCGGTGGTGAGCGCATCGACGATCTTCAGCCCGGCTTCCGGTCCCATGAGCATAGACAACGCGACCGCGCGGTTGAGTTCGACGATGGGCGAGGGCATGACCTCGCCGAGCGCGCCGTAGATCCCGACGATGCGTGCCCAGTCGGTTTCCTCCGGCGTGCGGGCGCGGGCATGACAGGCGGCGATGGCGGCCTGCAGCACGTAAGGGCCCGGCTCGTCGTTCTGTGCCTCGGCACGCGTCAGGGCCGCCAGCCCGCGGCGAATGAGGAGCCTGTCCCAGCGAGCGCGATTCTGATCGAGCAGCAGCACCGGCTCGCCGTCGGGTCCGCGGCGGGCAGCGAGGCGCGAAGCCTGCAGCTCCATGAGCGCGACGAGGCCGTGCACCTCGGGGTCGGCCGGCGCCAGCTCCGCCACGATACGGCCGAGGCGCAGCGCTTCCTCGCACAGCTGCGGCCGTGTCCAGTCGCCTCCGGCGGTCGCCGCGTAGCCCTCGTTGAAAATGAGATAGACCACCGAAAGAACCGCCGCCAGCCGCTCGTCGCGTTCCTCCCCGCGGGGAACCTCGAAGGGGACCCGCTTCTCTGCCAGCGTCTTCTTGGCGCGCACGATGCGCTGCGCGATCGTCGCCTCCGGCACCAGGTAGGCGCGGGCGATCTCCTCCGTCGTCAGGCCGCCGATGAGGCGCAGCGTCAGCGCCACCTGCGCGTCGGGGCCGAGCACCGGATGGCAGGAGGTGAACACGAGGCGCAACAGGTCGTCGCCGATGTCGTCGTCGAGAGCCGCGTCGAGATCGGGCATCCGGCCCTCGCCGTTGACGGCCAGCTCGTGCTCGAGCTCGGTGTGTTTGCGGTCGATCAGCTTGGCGCGGCGGAAGCGGTCGATGGCGCGGCGCTTGGCGGCGGCCATCAGCCAGGCGCCCGGCTTGTCGGGAATGCCGGCCTCAGGCCACTGCTCCAGCGCCGACACCAGCGCGTCCTGCGCCAGCTCCTCCGCCAGGCCGACGTCGCGCACCATCCGCGCCAGGCCGGCGATGAGCTTTGCCTGCTCGATGCGGAACACCGCCTCGATGGCGCGATGTGGATCGGTAGCCGTCACGGCTACCGATCACAGCATCATCGCATCGCCGCTGCAAGCGCCGCTACTCGCGTCGGGCGTTAAGGCGGTCTTCGGCGCTATTGGCTCGCGCCCTCGAACGCGCGTTCGAGCTCCGCGATGTCGTACTTCCTCATCTGCAGGAACGCCTTGGTCACGCGCTCCGACGCCTTGGGGTCCGCATCCGCCAGCATCCTCGCGAGCGGGGCCGGAACGACCTGCCAAGAGACGCCGAACTTGTCCTTCAGCCAGCCGCAGTGGCCTTCCTTGCCGCCCGCGCTGAGCTTCTCCCAGAAATTGTCGATCTCCTGCTGCGTCTCGCAGTGAACCTGGAAGGAGACGGACTCGTTGAACTTGAAGTGCGGGCCGCCGTTGAGCCCAATGAATGATTGTCCGGCGATCTCGAACTCGACGGTCATGACCGACCCGGCAGCCTTGCCGTGGATCTCGTGGCCCTCCTTTCCGTAGCGAGTGATCTTTCCGACCTTCGCATCCTTGAAAATCGAGGCATAGAAGTTCGCTGCCTCTTCGGCTTCAGTGTCGAACCACAGGCAAGTCGTGAGCTTGCGCGCTGCCAGCTTCATGATTGGCTCCTCTTGGTTGGATGGAGACCTTGCTGCGCTACCGCTCGCGCGGACGATTGCGAGGCGCAGCAAAGCCGTCGTTAGTGCGCGGCCCGGCGCTACCTATGCCGGGCGTTCTTTTCCATCTGCGCGCGGGTCTTCGCTTCGCGCGCCTGCTCCTCGGCCGTGAACACGTCGGATGGGAAATCCGATGCCTCGATGATCGGGCGCAGCTCGCACTGACCCTGGCCGAACACCTCAAGGAAGCGGCGCGTCCACTTTTCCGCCTCTTCCATCGAATCCACCTGGAGCAGCGCGTACGACGCGACCAGCTCCTTCGATTCCGTGAACGGCCCATCGACGACGCTGAACTTGCCGTCCTTCAGGCTGACGCGCTTGCCGTACTTGGTCGGCCGCAGCCCGTCGCCCGACAGGATGACGCCGGCGTTGGTGACCTCTTCGAGGAAGGCGCCCATGCGCTCCATCTGGTCCTTCGTCGGCGGCTGGCCGGCTTCGCTCGATGGGTCGGCTCGCAGCATGCCCAAAACCTTCATGATCCTCTCTCCATCTGTTGGCGGTGGAGAGCCGGGTCGCTGCCCGGCTCTGCACTGTCGTCGAACGGCGCAGCGTGGAATCGACACGCCGCGCAGATTTTTTCCGTTACGACTTGAGCTGCTGATCGAGGCGGCTGACAATCCGGGACGACGCAGCATGGGGACGATGTTCCGGGCCCTAGGCAGCCTGGACGTCGGGACAGCCGGGCCCCTCGAACATCTGCCTGACCTCGGTCTCGCCTTCCCATTCGGGCCAGTGCTTCAGATGGAGTTCCATGAACCGCATGGTCAATTCCATGGCCTCCTCCTTGGACTGGACGTCGAAGACCGCGTAGCCGCCGATCACCTCCTTGGCTTCGCTGAACGGACCATCCGTGACGCTCAGCTTGCCGCGCGATTGCCGCACCCGGTAGGCGCCCATGGCGGTTGGCAGCAGCCCGCCCATATCGACCATGGTGCCGGCCTTGGTCATTTCCTGGCCGAGCTCGTTGATCGCGTCCATGAGTGCCTGAGGCGGCGGCCCGAGGCGGTAATTCTCGGACGACTTCACCATCGACATGAATCGCATTTGTCATCTCCCGTCAGTTTGAGGGGCGGGGGCTCACCCCGCTCTGCTATCCCGTCGAACGGCGCGCCGCCAATTCGACATCCGCGTGCGAATTTTCCTACGACTTCAGTTCCTGCTCGAGCCGGCGGTGGTGATCGATGGCCGGGCTCTCGCCGAAATCTTCGAGCTCGAACAGCTGGCGGATCTCGATCTCGCCGTCGTCCTCGTGCGGATTGGGGCAGCGCTTCATCCACTCCACCGCCTCGGCGAGGTTCTTCGCCTGGATGATCCAGTAGCCGGCAACCAGCTCCTTGGTCTCGGCGAACGGGCCGTCGACGACCGACCGCTTGTTGCCGGCGAAGCGCACACGAGCGCCCTTGGAGCTCGGCTGCAGCCCGTTGCCGTCGAGCATGACGCCCGCCTTGACCAGCTCCTCGTTGAACTTCGCCATGGCGCCGAGGAGCTCCTCGGACGGCATCTTTCCAGCTTCCGAGTCCTTCGACGCCTTGACCATCACGATGAATCGCATCGTTGTTCTCCTCCTGAGTGCGTTGACGAGCCGGGCTCACCCCTCGCTCTACAGACACGTCGAACGGCCCGCTGCGAAATCGACATGCCCGTGCGATTTTTTTTGGACCCTTGGAATTGCTGGCAAATCGCGGCGCCAGCGCGCCTTGACGCTCCACCGGCCGGGTGATCTATGGGGCCGCTCAGGGCATTAACCTTGGACGTTCCGTGACCGACACCGTTCTGATCATCGACTTCGGCAGCCAGGTGACGCAGCTCATCGCCCGCCGGGTGCGCGAGGCGGGGGTCTATTCCGAAATCGTCCCCTTCAACCAGGCCGAGGCGGCGATGGCCCGGCTGAATCCGAAGGCGATCGTGCTTTCCGGCGGCCCGGCGTCGGTGACGACCGACGGCTCGCCGCGCGCCCCGCAGGCCGTGTTCGAGAGCGGCCTACCCATCCTTTCCATCTGCTACGGCCAGCAGACGACGGCGGTGCAGCTCGGCGGCGTCGTCGAGGGCGGGCACGCGGCAGAGTTCGGCCGCGCCGAGGTCGACATCAAGGAAGCCTCGGCGCTGTTCGACGGCGTGTGGGAGGTCGGCAAGCGCTACCCTGTGTGGATGAGCCACGGCGACCGCGTCACGCGCCTCCCCGATGGGTTCACCGTGAAGGCGACGAGCGAGAACGCGCCGTTTGCGGTGGCGACCGACGAGAAGCGGCGCATCTATACGACCATGTTCCACCCCGAGGTGGTGCACACGCCGGACGGCGCCAGGCTGCTTTCCAATTTCGTGCACAAGATCGCCGGGCTGAAGAACGACTGGACGATGGCGCACTTCCGCACCGCCGAGGTCGCGAAGATCCGCGCCCAGGTCGGCAAGGCGCGTGTCATCTCCGGCCTGTCGGGCGGCGTCGATTCAGCCGTCGCCTCGGTGCTGATCCACGAGGCGATCGGCGACCAGCTCACCTGCATCTTCGTCGACCACGGACTGCTGCGAAAGGACGAGGCAGAGGAGGTCGTGCGCCTGTTCCGCGGCCACTACAACATCCCGCTCGTTCACGTCGACGCGCGCGAGCGCTTCCTTGCCGCGCTGGCGGGGAAAAGCGATCCGGAGGCCAAGCGCAAGACCATCGGCGCGCTGTTCATCGACGTGTTCGACGAGGAGGCAAGAAAACTCGGCGGCGACGCAGCACCCGCGCAGTTCCTCGCCCAGGGCACGCTCTATCCCGACGTCATCGAGAGCGTGTCGTTCACCGGCGGCCCCTCGGTGACCATCAAGTCGCACCACAACGTCGGCGGCTTGCCCGAGCGCATGAACCTGAAGCTGGTCGAGCCGCTGCGCGAACTGTTCAAGGACGAGGTGCGGGCGCTCGGCCGCGAGCTGGGGCTACCCGAGCACTTCGTCGGCCGCCACCCGTTCCCTGGTCCGGGCCTCGCCATCCGCATTCCCGGCGAGATCACCGAGGAGAAGCTGGCGATCCTGCGCCAGGCGGACGCCATCTACCTCGACGAGATCCGCAAGGCGGGGCTTTACGACCAGATCTGGCAGGCCTTCGCCGTGCTGCTGCCGGTGCGCACCGTCGGCGTCATGGGTGACGCGCGCACCTACGACTTTGTCTGCGCGCTGCGCGCCGTGACGTCGACCGACGGCATGACCGCCGACTATTACGACTTCCCGCATTCGTTCCTCGGCCCCACGGCGACGCGCATCATCAACGAGGTGCGCGGCATCAACCGCGTCGTCTACGACATCACCTCGAAGCCCCCCGGCACGATCGAGTGGGAGTGAGGGCGGCGAAAGCGGCAATCACCGCCCCAAGCTCCCGCCCAGGGTGACGAGGAACTCGTCCAGTTGGTCGAGCTGCTCGGGCATCCCATCCGCCGCCCCGGAGGCGAGCTCACCGTCGAGAGCTTCCTTCGAGGGATAGAGGTCGTGCTTGACCAACAGCGTCTGGCCGCCCATTTCCTCGAAGGTCAGCGTGGTGATGGCTCCCCCCTCATCACCTTCCTCATTGGTCCAGACGAGGCGCGAGTGGGGGGTCACTTCGATGTACTTGCCGAAGACCTCCATCACCTTGGAGCCACCGACGCCGAACACGAGACGGTACTTGCCCCCGACGCGGACATCCATCTCGCAGGAAAGCAGGGACATGCCCATCGACTTCGGTACCCACCAGCGCTTGAACAGCTCGGGCTTGCTCCACGCCTCGAACACGATGCGCGCCGGGGCGTTGAAGGTCCGCGTGACGACTAGCTCACGCTCGGACTTCCGTTCCACCGTCGTGCGGTTCTTCCCGGAGGTGGGATCACCCTCTCCTTTTGCGTCCATCGGCCTTTTCCTTCTGTTTCAGTTCCTCGACAACCTTGTCCAACTCGTCGAAGCGTGAGGCCCAGAGCTGGCGGTACGCCTCGATCCATGCAGTCTCTTCCGCCAGTCGGCGCGGGCCGAGCTTGCAGGTCCGCACGCGCCCGACCTTCTCCGTGGTGACGAGCCCCGCCTGCTCCAAGACGCTGACATGCTTCTTCATGCCCGTGAGGGTCATGTGGAACTTCTCGGCAAGGTCCGTGATCGAAGCGTCTGCACGTCCGAGCTGCTCCAGAACGCCGCGTCGGGTGGCGTCCGAGAGCGCGGCGAACGAGGCATCGAGACGGGCTGTCGGATACTGAACCATGTGGTTCAGTATCTAACGCACGGATTGGCGGCATGCAAGGGGGGGGCCGAGCGCGCGCTGAGTTACCGGCCGCCTTCACTCGGAAATGCAGATTCGATCGACTCGGCGATGCCCAGGTCCTAGGCCGCCACACCGTCTTGGTGCGGCGGCTTAACGCCATTGCGGTCAGTCAGCCGCAGTTTATACGGGACGCGTCTTGCGCTGATGAACATCGGGCCCGGACATGAAGCCAGTGACCATCTACGGTATCCCCAACTGCGACACGATGAAGAAGGCGCGCGCCTGGCTCGAAAGCCATGACGTTGCGTACGACTTCCATGACTACAAGAAAGCCGGGATTGACCGGCAGCGGCTCGAGACGTGGAGCAAGAAGGTCGGCTGGGAGACATTGCTCAACCGTGCCGGCACGACCTTCCGCAAGCTTTCCGACGCCGACAAAGAGAGCGTGGACGAGCGCAAGGCGATCGACCTGATGCTGGCGCAGCCCTCGCTCATCAAGCGGCCGGTGCTCGATCTCAGCGCCGGCAAGCTGCTCGTCGGCTTCAAGCCCGAGATCTACAAAGAAGCTTTCGATCGCTGAGCTTCACGCAAGCATTTCGCGCACCAGCGGGATGACCTTGCTGCCGTAGAGCGTGATGCACTGCATCAGCTTCTCGTGCGACAGCATCCCCGCGCTGTACTTCAAATCGAAGCGCGACGCGCCGAGCATCTTGGCTGTCGCGGCAATCCGGCGGGCAACGGTTTCCGGCGCGCCGACGTAGAGTGAGCCGTGCTCCGCTTCATGCTCGAACTCGGCGCGGCGCATCGGCGGCCAGCCGCGTTCGGCGCCGATCTGATCGCGCATGCGCTTGTAGTCGGGCCAGAGCTCCTCGCGCGCCTGCTCGTCGGTCTCCGCCACGTACCCCGGTGAGTGGATGCCGATCGGCAAGACGGGTTGGCCGAATTCGCTGAGGGATGCGAGGTAGAGCTCGGCATAGGGTTTGAAGCGCTTGGGATCGCCACCGATGATGGCGAGCATGAGAGGCAAGCCGTACCGCGCCGCGCGGATGACGGATTCAGGACTCCCGCCGACGCCGATCCACGTTTTCAACGTTCCGCGCTCGATGGGCGGAAAGACGCGTTGGTCAGTGAGCGGTGGCCGCGTTTCGCCGCGCCAGGTCACGGCCTCGTCGCGCACAAGCTTCACGAACAGATCGAGCTTCTCGGAGAACAGCTTGTCGTACTGGCTCAGCTGAAAGCCGAACAGCGGAAACGACTCGGTGAAGGACCCGCGCCCGAGAATAACTTCGGCGCGACCGCTCGATGCAGCGTCCAATGTCGAAAAGCGCTGGAACACGCGTATAGGATCATCCGAGCTGAGGACCGTCACGGCGGAGCCGAGGCGGATGCGGCTCGTTCGCCCGGCGATGGCGGCGAGGACTACATCGGGCGCCGATATGGCAAAGTCGGCGCGGTGGTGCTCGCCGACGCCGAAGAAATCGACGCCCAGCTGGTCTGCAAGGACGGCCTCTTCGACCACATTCCGAATGACCTCGGCGTGCGACAGCGGTTGGCCGCCGGCATTCTTGGTGACGTCGCCGAACGTATCCAGTCCCAGCTCAATCGCTTGTGCCATGCGTGCCCACGGAGAATGCTTCGGCGGCGGCTACTTCGGCGGCGGTGCGAGAAGCTCGGGCAGCTCCGACAAATCCCGGATCTCGCGGTCGGGCGCGCCCGGCAGCCGCTCCGGACGATGGCCATAGCGGTTGCACCAGACGACACGCAGCCCGAAGTTAGAGGCGCCGTAGGCGTCCCAGGCGTTCGACGACTGGAACGACACTTCGTCCGCCCGCAGACCGAGCTTTTCCAGTCCGTAAGCGTAGACACGCGGATGGGGCTTGAAGACTTGTACGGCATCGACCGACAGGACGGCGTCGAACAGATCGCTGAGGCCGGCGGCGCGAACCGCCGAGTCGAGCATCGTCGCCGAGCCGTTCGAGAGGATCGCCGTCCTGAACCCTGCCTTGCGTAATTGCGCGAGGACGCTCGGCACCTCAGGAAATGGCGCCGGCGTGAGATAAAGGTCCATCAGCTTCCCGTGCAGCTCGGGCGACGCGATGTCGAGGCTGTCGAGGGCGAAGGCCAGCGCGTCCCCGGTGACTTGCCAGAAATCAGCGAAGTTGCCCTGCAGCGACCGCAGCCAGGTGTACTGAAGCTGCCTTTCCCGCCAGAGCGTGGTGAGCGCCCCGAGCTTCTGGTCGGGCACGTCCTGACAGCGAGCTGCTGCCGACGCGAAGTCGAATAGCGTGCCGTACGCATCGAACACACAGGCCTTGATGCCGTCCAGCCGCTTCATGTCGGGTCTCCTGATTGCGCCGCCAGCCCGGCAGCTATGGCATCGAGCACCTTAACCGCGTCCTTCGGGGCGAGCTTCACCTGCAGCCCGCGCTGCCCCGCGTTAATGAATACGTACGGATGCGCGAGAGCCGCCTCCTCGATCGCCGTCGGCGTCTTACGCGCCTGCCCGAACGGGCTGATGCCGCCGACTTTGTAGCCGGTCACGCGCTCCGCGTCCGCTGGCTTCATCATCTGGGCGCTCTTGCCCCCGAACGTGGCGGCGAGCTTCTTCATCGACACCTCGCGGTCGGACGGCACGACGGCGCACACTGGCTTGCCGTCGACCAGCGCCATCAGGGTTTTCAGCACGCGGTCCGGAGGCTCGCCCAGGGCCTCGGCCGCCTGCATCCCGGTGCGTTGCGCCTCGGGGTCGTAATCGTAGCTGTGCACCTCGAAGGTGACGCCCTGCTTGGCGAGCGTCTGCGTGGCGCGTGTGGTCTTCGCCATGGGGTACCGGAATTGGCTTGCCGTCAGAGCATCCTGCCGAAGCAGAGCGTCCCTTCATAGGGGTGATCGCCGTAGGGCGCGATGGGCGCGAAACCGAGGCTACGGTAAAGGTTGATGGCCTGTTTGAGCTGTGGAAGCGTGTCGAGCTTCATCTCGCGATAACCGCGCTGCCGCGCCGCTTCGATGACGGCGACAGACAATGCCTTGCCGAGGCCGGTTTGGCGCGCCGCGGCCTGCACGTAGAGCCGCTTCATTTCGCAGATGCGATCGTCGATGGGACGAAGGCCGATGCAACCCAGGGCGGCGCCGTCGGCGCCACGCGCAATCAGCAACACGCCCTTGGGCGGCGCATAGTCGCTCGGCAATCCCGCGAGCTCCGCCACGAACCCCTGCAGGGCAAGGTCGACGGGCAGCTCGGCGGCATAGGCGTGAAACAGCTTCGCGACATCGGCTAGGTCGTTCGCGCCGGCTTCTACGATACGGTAGGTCTGCATGCGGGCTTGGCTAGCGCGGGCGGCGGAAGGGGGCAAGCGGCCGTGCTATAGGAGGGCCACGGATCGGTCTCGGAGTGACGGCGATGTGGCGTCGAGGAGTGGGCTTGCTGTGCGCTCTTGTCATGGCGGCGGCGCCGTGCGCCGCGCAGGACGCCTGCTACGCCGCCGGCGAGGACGGCGCGATCGCCGAAGGCCGGCTGATCGAGCGCGACGACGCGATCATCCTCAAGCTGCCGAAGCCCATCTGCCTCAAGGGCTGTGAGGACAGCGACAATGTTCCGGCCAGCGGCGAGATCCACGTCTATGCGCTCGATGATGGCTTGCAAAAGACGTTGCGCTCCCTGATCGGCAAGGACGTGCACCTGCGCGGCAGCTTCATGGGCGCACACACGCAGCATCACAAAGCGCCGATCGTCATGCAGGTGCAGGAAGCCGACGAGATTTGAGGCTGGCGGCGTTGAGCGCCAAGCTAGGCGCGCGCTGACCGGGGCCGTCCGGTTCTTCATCCCAGCTGGATATGGGGCCAAGTCTTTCAAGTTCAAGAATTGCAAGTCCCAAAACTCCCATGGGAAAAAGCCCGCCTAACGCGCCGTTTTCGCGCGTAGGCCAGAGGAGCCAATGATGCAGCAATTGAATGTTGCGCTCGCGACCGCGAGCGCAAAGGAGCTGGCTGCGGCCGTCCGCACGAAATCCGTCAGCGCGCTAGAGTTGACCGACGCCGCGATCGCGCGAATTGAGTCTCTCGACGGTCCGATCAATGCCGTGGTTGTGCGGGACTTCGACCGCGCGCGCGACCAGGCGCGGCAGGTCGACCTGGCCGTAGTGAAGGGCGCCGACCTGCCGCTCGCCGGCGTCCCCATGACGGTGAAGGAGAGCTTCAACGTGGCCGGACTGCCGACCACGTTCGGGCTTGAGTTCGCCAAGGACTACCGCCCCACCGAAGACGCAGACGCCGTGCGGCGATTGAAAGATGCGGGCGCGATCATTCTGGGGAAGACAAATGTCCCAGCGGGCCTCACGGACTACCAGAGCGACAACCCCGTCTACGGCCGGACCAACAACCCGCATGACCTGTCACGTTCGCCCGGAGGCTCCTCGGGCGGGTCCGCGGCGGCGCTTGCGGCGGGCATGGTCCCCCTGGAGCTTGGGAGTGACGCGGGAGGCTCGATCCGCGTGCCGGCGTCTTTCTGCGGCGTCTTCGGACACCTCGCGTCGTTCGACATCATTTCCCTTGAAGGTTTTGGGCCGCCAGGCGGGGGCATGATCGCCCAGGGCCGTAGCTGGGCAGCCGCGGGCCCGATGGCGCGCACCGCAGACGACCTCGCGCTCGCCCTGGGCGTGCTGGCCGGTGTGGAAGGGCGCAACGCCGTGGCTTACCGGCTGGCGTTGCCGCCGCCACGGCACAACGGGCTCGGAGACTATCGCGTGTTCGTCCTGACCGAGCACCCGACGGCGTCCGTCGACAGCGAAATCGTCGCCGCCATCGACGCGCTGGCGGCCAATCTGGAACGGGCCGGCGCCTCCGTGTCGCGACACAGCGAGTTGTTGCCGTCGCTGGCCGAGTCCCAGGCTCTGGTCGAAAGGTTCACCGAAGTCGCCCGGGCGCGCATGCCGTCTCTCGGCGGCCCACCCCCCAAGGCGACGGTCAAGGACTACGTCGACTGCATCACCGGGCAGGAAGTGATCCGGCGGAAGTGGGACGTCTTCTTCCAGTCCTTCGATGTGGTCATCGCTCCTTGCTATTCCGTGCCGGCCTTTCCCCATTTCGCCGAGCAGGATCCCTGGCCGGGGCTGAAGCGGACCCTTCGCATCGACGGCGTCGATGTCGCCTATGCGCCGCAGCACGCCTGGCCGCTGATGGCCGGCATGCCGCAACTCCCGGCGACGGCCGCGCCGATCGGGCGCACGCGTGACGGGTTGCCGATCGGCGCCCAATTCATCGGGCCGTTCTTGGAGGATCTGACGACCATCGCGTTTGCCGGACACGTATCCGCCGAGTTCGGATTGACGGCTGAGATCGCGGCAGCCGGGCGATAGTGCGGTCGGCCGGCGAGATTTGAACGGGGTAGCCCCAAAAAAATGTGCCCTCCAGCCAGGGGGAGGGCTGGAGGGCTGGCCACGGCCGGAGTGGACGGGGGAGGCAAATCCGGCCGGGAAATCGGGGCCTGCAAATCGGGTGCTGGCAAATCGGGTGCTGCGCGGCGTTCCTCTGGAATACGTACGGCGCAGCGCAAAGGTTACTGGTCGGCGACCTCCTCGATCAGGTTCATCAGGGTGTCGATGACCTCCTTGGAGCTGTCTTCATCCTTAACGGCCCTCGACACGAGGTTGTCGCCGCCGGTGGCGGCATCGAGTGCGGCGGCATGCTGCTGAGCGGCGAGTAAAGCGTCGGTCTCGTCGGCGTGCGCGGCGACGGCGCCAAGGGCGACGGCAAGTGCGGCGGTGCCGGCGAGTAGGGCGGCTTGCAGGGATGATCTCATGGCGTTCTCCTGTCCCGGTTGAGAGCGCGCCGCCCAATATACGGCGGCGCGCCCCGTGAGCCGCGGTCCCGGTTAAGGTCAGCCGGCTCGAGATGATGAGTAGGACAGGGGGAAGGCCGCCGCTGTTCCGTGCGGAACACCGGTGGCGGGGCGGGCTATCAGGGCGCCGCGGCGTTGGCTTCGAGAACCGCCAGCACCTGATCGGGGCTCGCATCCAGGGGCAGGGCGTGGAAGTCGGCCTCGACGTCGAGCGCCTTCTCCAAGAGCCGGTGGAACTCCTCGCGGTTCAGCTCGACGGTGCCGAACTGGCGCAGGTGATCGGTGACGAACTGCGTGTCGAGCAGCCGGAAGCCGCCGTGTGCGAGCCGCGCGGCGAGGTACACGAGCGCGATCTTCGAGGCATCGCGTTCGTAGGAGAACATGCTCTCGCCGAAGAAGGCGCCGTTGAGGGCGACGCCATAGAGCCCGCCGACCAACCGGTTGCCGTCCCACACCTCGACAGTGTGGCAGTGCCCGAGCCTGAACAGATCGCGATAGAGGCCACGGATGCGCTCGTTGATCCACGTGGAGCGGCGCCCGGGGCGCGAGGCGGCGCAGCCTTCGATGACGCCCTCGATGTCGGTGTCGATTTTAACGGCAAGGGGCGAGGTGCGGAGCGTGCGGGCCAGGCGGCGCGGTATATGCACCGCATCGAGCGGAAGGATGCCGCGGTGCTGTGGCTCGATCCAATAGAGGGCCGGGTCGTCGGCGCTCTCCGCCATAGGGAAGATGCCGCAGGTATACGCCTTCAGCAGCACCTGCGGCGTGATCTCGATGACGATGTCGTCGCGCGAAGCCATATGGTCCGACGGCTAAGGGCCACCCATTCCTAGTGACCGAGCCTAGCGTGAAAACATTTCTGGCACTCGTCAATCACCTGTGTCGGCGACCAAACTATGACTTGGCCAGGTATTTTTCGAGCCAATGGATGTCGTAGAGGCCGTTGGCGATGTCGGGCTGCTGGATCAACTCGTTGAACAGGGGGATGGTCGTCTCGATGCCATCGATGACGAACTCCGACAGGGCGCGCTTCAGCCGCATCAGGCATTCGTTGCGCGTCTTGCCGTGCACGATCAGCTTGCCGATGAGGCTGTCGTAGTAAGGGGGGATGCGATAGCCCTGGTACACGCCGGAATCGACGCGCACGCCGAGGCCGCCCGGCGGATGCCAGTAGGTGATCTGGCCGGGCGAGGGGCGGAAGGTGCGCGGGTTCTCGGCGTTGATGCGGCACTCGATGGCGTGGCCGGAGAAGGTGATGTCCTTCTGCTTGAACGAGAGCGGCGCGCCCGACGCGACGCGGATCTGCTCGAGCACGAGGTCGATACCCGTAACCGCCTCGGTCACCGGATGCTCGACCTGCAGGCGGGTGTTCATCTCGATGAAATAGAACTCGCCGTCTTCGAAGAGGAACTCCACCGTGCCGGCGCCGCGGTACTTGATCTGCCGCATCGCCGCCGCCACGGTCTCACCGATTTTCTGGCGCGCGGCGTCGTTGAGTGCCGGCGACGGCGACTCTTCGAGGATCTTCTGGTGGCGGCGCTGCAGCGAGCAGTCGCGCTCGCCCAAGTGGACGGCGTTGCCCTGGCCGTCGCCCAGCACCTGGATCTCAATGTGGCGCGGCTTCGTAAGATACTTCTCCATGTAGACTTGGTCGTTGCCGAAGGCGGCCTTCGCCTCGGCGCGCGCTGTCGATAGCGCCATGCCAAGGTCGGCGGCCGACTGCGCCACCTTCATGCCGCGGCCACCGCCACCGGCGGTGGCCTTGATGAGCACGGGGAAGCCCATGCTCTTGGCGATCTTCATCGCCTCGGTCTCACTATTGACCGCTCCGTCGGAGCCGGGAACGACGGGAATGCCGAGCTTCTTGGCCGTCTCCTTGGCCTCGATCTTATCGCCCATGATGCGGATGTGTTCCGACGTCGGGCCGATGAAGGTGATCTGGTGCTCCTCGAGGATCTCGGCGAAGCGCGCGTTCTCCGACAGGAAGCCGTAGCCGGGATGAACGGCGTCGGCGCCGGTGATCTCGCAGGCGGCGAGCAGGCGCGGGATGTTGAGATAGCTCTCGGCGGCGGGGGGCGGACCGATGCAAACGCTCTCGTCGGCGAGGCGGACGTGCATGGCGTCGGCGTCGGCGGTCGAGTGCACGGCGACGGTGGCGATGCCGAGCTCCTTGCACGCGCGCTGGATGCGCAGTGCAATCTCTCCGCGATTGGCGATGAGGACTTTGTCGAACATTCGCTCTTATTCGATGATGACGAGCGGCTCGCCGAACTCGACCGGCTGACCGTTCTCGATGAGGATCGCCGTCACCTTGCCCGAGTGGGGAGCCGGGATCTGGTTCATGGTCTTCATGGCTTCGATGATGAAGAGCGTGTCGCCCTGCGTCACCTGCGAGCCGACTTCGATGAAGGTGGGGGCGCCGGGCTCGGGAGAGCGGTAGGCGGTGCCGACCATCGGCGACTTGACGGCGCCGGGGTGCTTGGCGGGATCGGACTTGGCGGCGGGAGCAGCGGCGGCCGGAGCGCCGGCGACGGCCGGCGGCGCGGCGAACGTCGACTGCACGTTGAGCGTCCGCGCCACGCGCACCTTGAGCCCGCTCTTCTCGATCTCGATCTCGCTCAGACCGGTATCGTTGAGAAGCTCGGCGAGCTGCCGGATCAATCGCTGCTCGTCGCCCGAGTTGTCGCCCTGATCCTTGGCCGTCATGCTTCGCTTTTCCTTCTTGTGCGGCTTTGACTTCCGCCCGTTACCCTTAGCCACGACGCTAGTGTCCCCATTCGGAAGTTCGCCAGAGTTCGCTGCTGGGATCGGGAGCGAACTTCGGAATGATAAGGGACACTAGAAATATAGACTTGCTAGTGTGATTCAGATCGAGAAATTCGCTCGCTACCTGGCCGTTCATGATTGCGAATTTCTCGATCATCACACTAGGCCGCAAGCAAATCGGCCAGAGCTTCGAGCGCCAGCTCGTAGCCCTTGGCGCCGAGACCGCAAATCACGCCCTTCGCACCATGCGAGATGTAGGAGTGCTGCCGATACGGCTCGCGGCGAAAGATGTTCGACAGATGCACCTCGATGACCGGAAGCTCGGCGGCCTGCATGGCGTCGAGCAGCGCGATCGAGGAGTGTGAATAGGCCCCGGCGTTGAGAATGATGGCGGCCGCCTTGTCGCGCGCCTCCTGCACCCAGGTGACGAGCTCGCCTTCGATGTTGGACTGACGGAAATCTATGGTCAGGCCCAACGCCTTGGCGCGTGCCTCGGCCTTCTTGCGCACGTCGTCGAGCGAATCCGACCCGTAGATGGCGGGCTCGCGCAGTCCCAGCATGTTGAGGTTGGGTCCATTGAGGACGTAGATCGGCTTGGCCATGAGGTCCTTGCTGCGGGGGATCGGTGCCGCCTGGGGTCGGTCCGCAGGCGACGGCCCCCCATCTACCAGCTTTCCGCAAGCCGCGGAAGGGCGCCCGCGGCGCCGCACCGGGAGAAGCTTAAGAGCCTCGCCCGGCGGCGCAATTCGGCGCCGGGCGACGACGTCAGGAATAGATCAGCAGTAGGAGCAACCGGATTTGCGCAGCTCCGTCACGTGCTTCCCCAGCTGGTCGTAGAGATCCTCCGGTGCGCCGGGAACGGCCCGGTCGCCGACCAGGAAGTGCGGCGTGCCGTTGACGCCCATTTTTTTGGCAAGGGCCTCGGACTTCTTGATCTCGGCCTCGACCTCGGGCGACGCCATGTCCTTCTTCAGCTTGTCGATATCGAGGCCGAGCTTGGTCGCGATCGCCAGTGCGTTCGCCTCGTTCATCACGCCCTTGGCCTCGAGCATGGCCTTGTGCACCTCCCAATACTTGCCCTGCTTGCCGGAGGCGATGGCGACACGCGAGGCCTCTTCCGAGCCCTTCGACAGGATCGGCAGCTCCTTGAACACGACGCGCACGTTGGGATCCGACTCGACGAGCTTAATCACGTCGTGCAGGCCGCGCTTGCAGTAGCCGCAGTTGTAATCGAAGAACTCGACGACGGTGATGTCGCCGTTGGGATTGCCGGCGAGGTCGGCTTGCGGATCGCGGTAGATCTCCTTCGCGTTCTCGGCGATGGCGACCTTGAGCTTCTCGGCCTGCTCCTTCTCCATCTTCGCCTCGAGCGCGGTCTGCGCCTCAAGGAAGATCTCCGGATTGGTGATCAGGTAGTTCTTGACGATCTTCTCGATCTCTTTGCGCTGCGCACCGGAGAAGTCGGTAGCCGCGGGCGGCGGAGCTGGGGTCGCGGATGCGGCAACGGCGGTAGCGGCCGCGGCGGCGGCGACATCGGGCTCGCCCGGCTTGGTCGTGGGGCCGGTCACCGCGCCTTGGCCGAGATATACGAGGCCGGCGAGAAGTGCGATGGCGGGGATGACGAGCCACACGGCGCGCTGCTCGGAAAGCACGTGCAGAAGCGGGGGACGGGGATTAACGGACATGCGGTGGCCTCTCGATCGTGTCGCTGCAGCGCGGCTTGGGCGGGCGGCGATCAGGTCTGCGGTTTGTAGTTGACGATGTCGTCGTTCTTGAGCCATTCGGGCGTGCCTGAGCGCAGTTTCAACTGCGCGCGCTTGGCGAAGAGCTGCGCTTGTTTCAGGTCGCCTTCGATGAAGTAGGCCTGCGCGATCATCGCATCGGCCTCGGGTCGTTTCCCCTGCTTATAGTAGCTATTGGCCAGGAGCCGATAGGCTCTGGAATTCTCGTCGTCAATCAACGATTTGCGCAGAAGGCCGACGGACTCGGTTACCGCGGCCTCGCCTTGGTCCTCCTGCAGGGCGCCGGCGAGCTGAACTTGGATAAGGCTCGAGTTCGGGTCGAGCTTCAAGGCCTGGCGCAGGGCAGGGATCGCCTCGCGCGTTCGCCCGGCACGCATCAACAGGTCACCCTTTGCCTCCCAGAAGTAGGGATAGCTCGGGCGCGAGGCGATGAGGGCGTCCGTTTGCGCCAGCGCCGTCTCGAGCGCGCCCGGACCGCCGCGGAAAAAGCTCGCCAGTGCCCGCGCATAGCGTGCGGGGAGCGTCTGGTCGGTTTCCGGGTAGCGGTTGTACACGACGTCGGGTTTTTCGAGGTAGCCCGACAGCTTGGCGCGCATCAGGTCATGGCGCAGCTGCAGCTCGGGACCATCCTTGACCGCGTAGTAAGGGCTCGTTTCCACGAGCGTGCGCAGGCGCGCAAGGCGGTCCAGCGAGAGCGGATGGCTCCGGGCGAAAGCTTCCTTCTGCGCGTCCGAGATGTATTCCTGCGCGGCGAAGCGCTCGAACGTCGCCAGCATGCCGCGGCCGGATTGCTTGGTGGCGTTGAGGAACGTCAGGCCCGCCTGGTCGGCAGCCGATTCCTGCTGCCGCCGCTCGGCGAGCAGCGAGCGCATGATGACCTCGCCGCCGCCGAACATCACGCCCTGGCCGGCGCCGCCGAGGCCGTCCGAGCCGGAAACGCCGCCTGCAACCATGAGGCCGATGCCGAGGATCTGCGCAAGCAAGGCGCGCGTCTGGTCTTTGGCGATGCGCGCACGCAGCGCCGCCATGTGGCCGCCGGTGATATGGCCCGTTTCGTGAGCGATGACGCCGATCACCTCGTTGGGCGTGTTCGCCTGCATGAGGGTGCCGGTGTGGACGAACACGTTCTTGCCGTCGAGCACGAAGGCGTTGAACGCGTCATTCTGCACGATGCGCATCTTGATGCGGCCCGAGCCGAGACCGGCCGCTTTGAACAGCGGCTTGGCGTAATCGCTGAGGACGCCCTCGATTTCGCTGTCGCGGATGAGCGGCAGTCCCTGGGCCACTGCGGGGACTGTCATGCCGATCGTTGCTGTGGCGATAAGGCTGCCGAGTGCGGCGACTTTCGGCCACGTCCTCTTCGCAAGTGACGGCATCGACATCGGCAGTGGGACCTTGCTCACTACAAGGGATTTCCAGTGGTTAGGTGGACCCTAGTTAGGGGTCTGTCCGGCGTCAACGCAAGCCTGGATGGCGCGGGGCTGCGGGCCTATAAGCCGGGTTGCGACGTGTAATTTTCACGTTGCGCAGCCGTATAATAGCGAATGCGGCAGGCAAGATTGGGGCGGCGACGGAGCTACTCCCGATCCTTGCACAGATGTAATGGAAGGCCGATGGCGGAAACGACGACAGAACGGCTGGCGGCGGCAGCGGCGGTGATCGCGCCAAGCGTGCCGGCGTCGTCACGCAGCGCCATCCCGAGCTTCATCGTCATGGACGTGATGCGCGCAGCGCTGGCGGCCGAGAATGCCGGGCGCAGCATCATCCACATGGAGGTCGGGCAGCCGGGAACGCCGGCGCCGAAAGCGGCGCGCGCGGCGGCGATGCGGGCGCTCGAAAGCGATACGCTCGGTTACACGATGGCGCTTGGCAACGACGCGCTGCGCCTGCGCATCGCCCGTCACTACCTCGATTGGTACGGCGTGCGCGTCGAGCCCGAACGCATCGCCGTCACAGCCGGCTCGTCGGCGGCTTTCGTGCTCGCGTTCCTCGCGCTGTTCGACGTCGGCGAGGCGGTGGCGCTCCCGTCCCCTGGCTATCCTTGCTACCGCCACATCCTGAGCGCGCTCGGCCAGCGCTCGGTTCTGATCGAGACAGGACCGGCGACGGAGTGGATGCCGACCGCGGAGGACGTAGCGCGCGCGGCGCGCCGCGATGGGATCAAGGGGCTGCTCATCGCCAGTCCGGCCAATCCGACGGGCAGCATGATTTCGCCCGAGCGCTTGCAGGAGCTGACTGCCGCCTGCCGCGCGCACGGGGTGCGGCTCATCTCCGATGAGATTTATCACGGCCTAACGTACGGCCACGCCGCGGCGACGGCGCTCGCGCATGGCGAGGATGCCATCGTGATCAACAGCTTTTCGAAATATTTCTCGATGACCGGCTGGCGCATCGGCTGGATGGTCGTGCCGCAGGACCTGATGCGCCCGATCGAACGCCTTGCGCAGAACCTCTACATCTCGCCGCCAGCGATTGCGCAAGCGGCGGCGCTGGGTGCGTTCGGTGCCGGCGACGAGCTCGAGGCGAACCGTAGCGCCTATGCCGCCAACCGGGCGCTGCTGCTCGAGGAATTGCCGAAGGCGGGCTTTGCCAATTTCGCGCCGGCGGACGGCGCCTTCTACCTTTACTGCGATGTGAGCGACATCACCGAAGACGCTGCGGCGCTCGCGGGCACGCTGCTGGTCGATGCCGGCGTGGCGGTTACCCCCGGCATCGATTTCGACGCCGAGCGCGGCAACCGCTTCCTGCGCTTCTCCTATGCGGGGACGAACGCCGACATGGCCGAGGCAGCGCGCCGGTTGATCGCCTGGGCGCAGCGCCGCCGGTAACCCTTCCCTTACCCATTGTCGACCGTGCCGACGGAACACCGCGGCGCCCCCCGTTCCTTTGCCCAACAGCGGCGCAAAGCCAAGCGCGGCTGCCGAAACGGATCAGGAGTAGCCCCTATGAACAATCTGTCACGTGCGCTCGCCGTCGCCCTGATGGCCGCGACGATCCCCGCCACCATCGTGCTGGCACAGCAGGCGACCCCCGCCGACCAGCCGGCCGTCGAGAAGACCGACGGCGGTCGCCGCGGGCCGTCCCCCGAGACGCAGGCCCGCCTGCAGGATGGCCGCATCGCCATGGCCAAGGCGGCACTCAAACTTTCACCCGATCAGGAGAAGCTGTGGGTGCCGGTCGAGGAAAAGATCCGCGCCAACTACGAGGAGCGCAGCAAGCGCCGCGAGGCCTGGCAAGCGAAGCGCGAGGAGCGTCGCGCGGAGAAGAAAGCCCAAGGCGATGACGGCAAGAAGGGCGAGCAGCTGGCGCTGCCGGAGCGCATCGAGAAGCGCAGCGAGCGCCTGACCAAGCAGGCCGAGCGGCTGAACGCCCGCGCCGCCAAGGCCAAAGAGTTCGCTGAGGTTTTGAAGCCCCTGTACGCCACCTTCAGCGAGGACCAGAAGGCCGTTGCCGGCCGCGTGCTGAACCACTTCGGTCAGGACGGTAAGGGTCAGCGCGGCTCGCGCTGGGCGATGGGCGGCGGTCGTCACGGTCATGGTTTCGGCCGCGACTAATCGGGATCGCTAACCGACAAAAGAAAAGCGCAGGTCACCAACCGGTGGCCTGCGCTTTATTCGTTTGGCGGTGGCTTACTTGCGCTGCCACCAGCCCTTGCGAGTGGGTGACGACGCCGTTTCCTCGGCCACCTGCTCGCCGACGACGATCCGCTCCAGCTTCGGCTCGCTCGAGCCGCTGCGCCGGCGCGGTGCGGGCGGTGGTGCTGCTACGGGCTCGGGGGCAGGTTCGCGACGCGTCTCCGGGGCAGCCGCTTCCGGCGCCCGGCTTTCTCGGCGTACTTCCTTGGCCGGTAGATTCTCGTTGCCGTCCGCGGGGAGGTTGGGGAAGTCGGCAATCGCCTCGTGGCGCCCAGCGTTCATGTCGTCGCTGCCGCCGTCTTCGGATGCCGCGTGGTACTCGGGCTGGTCGCCGCCGCCGTTCTGGGGCTGCCCCTCGGCACCGCGCTCGCCGCGCTCGCGACCGCGACGGCCTCCGCGGCGCCCGCGGCGACGGCTGCGGCCACCGCGCTCGCGCGCGCCGCCTTCCTCGTCGCTGCGCGGCTCGCGCGCCTGGACTTCCTCGCCGTGATCGTGGCCGTTGTGCTCGTGCCCGTTGTGCTCGTGGCCGTCGCCACTTTCGGCGTCGAACTCGGCGATCTCCTCGACGTTGCCGCGCGGCTCGTCCGCGAAGCGCTCACCGCCTTCCTCACGATCGCGTCCGCGTCCGCCGCGGCGCCGACGCCGACGCCGGCGTGAGCCGGCTTCCTCGTCGCCACGCGCGCGGGGTTGGTCACGGTCGCCGCGCTCAGGGCGATCGCCGCGAACCGATGACTCGCGGCCCTGCTGGGGCTGCTCGCGTGCTTCGAACTCGCCGCCCTCGTCGTCGCCTTCGCCTTCGAAGCCCGACTCCATGTTGACGACGTTGCGCTCGATGCGCCGTTGCGGCTGCGCGGGAGCTGCACCCTTCTCGATGGTGAAGTTGGCGCCGGCGAGCTTGTCGGAGCCCGTCACCATGATCGGCAGGCCGAGGCGCGCCTCCATGTCGTTGATGAAGGGACGCTTGTTGTTGAGGATGTAGAGCGCCACCGACGGCGTCGTCGTGGCGATGAGCGACGCGCGGGCGCCGGCCATGATGGCATCTTCCAGTCCGCGCAGCACCGCCAGCGCGACCGATTCCGTCGAGCGGATGATGCCGGTGCCCTGGCAGTGCGCGCACTGCGAGGTCGAGCCCTCGAGCACGCCGGTGCGCAGGCGCTGGCGCGACATCTCGAGCAGGCCGAAGTGGCTGATGCGCCCGACCTGGATGCGGGCGCGATCGAAGCGCAGGGCTTCCTTCAACCGGCGTTCCACCGCGCGGTTGTTGCGCTTCTCCTCCATGTCGATGAAGTCGATGACGATGAGGCCGGCGAGGTCGCGCAGCTTCAGCTGGCGGGCGATCTCGTCGGCCGCCTCGAGGTTGGTGTGGTGTGCCGTCTCCTCGATAGAGAACTCGCGCGTCGCCTTGCCGGAGTTGACGTCGATGGCGACCAGCGCTTCCGTCTGGTTAATGACCAGATAGCCGCCCGAGCGCAGCGTCACGTACGGGCTGAACATCGCGTTCAGCTGCCGCTCAATCTGGAAGCGCGTGAAAAGCGGTTCGGGCTCCTGGTACTGCGTGACGTTCTTGGCATGGCTCGGCATGAGCATGCGCATGAAGTCTTTGGCTTCCCGGTGGGCTTCGCCGCCAGCGACGATGACCTCGTCGACGTCCTTGTTATAGAGGTCGCGGATCGACCGCTTGATCAGGTTGCCTTCCTCGTAGACGAGGCTCGGCGCCTGGCTCTGCAGCGTCAGGTCGCGCACGCTCTCCCACAGGCGCAAGAGGTATTCGAAGTCGCGCTTGATCTCCTGCTTGGTGCGGGCGGCTCCGGCGGTGCGGATGATGAGCCCCATGCCCTCCGGTACCTCGAGCTCCTGGGCGATGGCCTTGAGGCGCTTGCGGTCCTGAGGCTGGGTGATCTTGCGCGAGATGCCGCCGCCGCGGGCGGTGTTGGGCATCAGCACGGTGTAGCGGCCGGCGAGCGACAGGTAGGTGGTGAGGGCGGCGCCCTTGTTGCCGCGCTCTTCCTTCACGACCTGAACCAGGATCACCTGGCGGCGCTTGATGACCTCTTGGATCTTGTAGCTGCGCGGACGGCGGCGGGGACGCGAGGGGAGTTCCTCGAGTGCATCGCCGGCGCCGACCTGCTCGACGCGCTCGACCTCAACCGGGGCGGCGTTGGCCTCGACCTCGGGGGCGCCGTTCCCGTCCGTGGCGCGGGCGACGTCACCGTCGGTCGCGTCAGGAGCGGCCTCCAGAGTATTCTCGTTGGCGGCGAGCGAGTTCTGCTCGCGCTTCTGGGCCGGCTCTTCGTGCACGGTGTCGTCGGCGGGGACGGCCTCGGCGATGGTCCGGTGCGAGGGCTGCTCGCCCTCGTCCTCGGCATCGTCGCCCTCTTCCGGCGGCGGGTTGCCGCCCTCGAGCGGCTCGATGTCGTCGATCGTCTCCTCATCCTCGGCGGGGGAGGGGGACGACGCGCGTCGGCGGGCAAGCGCCTCGGCATGGGCGTCGACGGCTGCTTCCTCCTCGGCCTCGGCCGCAGCCTCCTCATCGAGGAGAGCCTGGCGGTCGGCCATGGGGATCTGGTAGTAGTCGGGATGGATTTCGTTGAAGGCGAGGAAGCCGTGGCGGTTGCCGCCGTACTCGACGAAGGCAGCCTGCAGCGACGGCTCAACGCGCGTCACCTTGGCGAGATAGATGTTGCCGCGCAGAAGCTTGCGTGCGGCGGATTCGAAGTCGAATTCCTCTACGCGGCCGTTGCGCAGGACCACGACCCGGGTTTCCTCCGGGTGGGTGGCATCGATAAGCATCTTGTTGTTGTTGGACATGTTCGTTGATCCTTGGCGCGCCAGCAGGGCTGCCTGCCGCCTCGGGCCGCAGTTCGAGTGCGAACTGGGTCACGGGCGGTGAGGCGCCGGTCTCGGGCGCGCTTCATTGTTGGCGATGGTTGATGAAAAGTTGGGGATGGCGCGGCACGCAGCCTTCCGCCGCCGGACGATGCCGGACGCGCTCCGCGCGAGTTGCGCGCTGGAGCTTGCAGATTGCTGGTGCCGAAGTTCAGCATTCCAAGTTCTTTCAATGGCATGCGAGAGAGCGAGGGATCGCGCTCCCGCGAGGTGCCTCATATCGGCGAGGCGCCGGGCGGTACTCCGCCTGCTCCGTCCGCCTGCCTTTCCCGGGCGAATGACGGAGCGCACAAGTGGTGATTGCCAGTCTCGAGAGGTTTGCGTCGCGCCGGGCGCAAGCTTGGCCCTCAGGCTCAAGGCTCCGCCGTCCGAAAGACCCGGAGCGTATGCTTGCGGGCGCAGGGCGAACCACTCGATCGTCGGTCTGCAGCGGCGGCGACCGCGGGGAGCGGCGAACCGGCGCGAGCGAGAGGACGGTTGCCCGTTCAACTCGATCTTGCGGCGCACAATTGTCCTAGCAAGAGCGCCGCTGCATCAACGAACTAGAAAGTACGGGTTCGCCGGTAGGCTTGCAAGCATGTTATAAGGCGCTTGGCGCAAGCCTCCCGGCCAACTCCATGCAATTTGAGGGAAAATCAGAAAAGGTTTGGTTAAAGTGGGGCCTGGGGAGGCTTTGCTACGGGGCGGAGGGGGATGCAGAAGCAGCTGCAACATAGCGCTCGTCCGAGGCGTTGGCTGGCGGGCGTTCTGATCGGATTGGCGCTCGGGCATTGGCTCATCGTTCCGATGCCGGCGACGGCCGAGCCGATGAGTATTCACCGCAAGGGTGCCGCGGTCGAGGCGAAGAGCGCCGAGGTGAGCGGCGATGCGCGGGAGACGACGTTCCGCCTCGCACTGTCGGCCGGTGTGCGGGCGGAGATATTTACCCTCGCCAATCCCTATCGGGTGGTGATCGACCTTCCCGACGTTGCCTTCCATCTTCCCGACGGCACGGGCGAAAAAGGACGCGGGCTCGTCTCTGCATTTCGCTTTGGCCTGCTTGCCGAGGGTAAGGCGCGCGTTGTCCTCGACACCACGGGTCCGGTGGTCCTCAAGCGCGCCGACATGACGCCAACCGGCGGCAAGGCCGTGGAGCTCAAGATTGCGCTCGCACAGACTTCGGCCCAGTCGTTCGGCGCGGGCACGGGTGCAGCGAAGGCAGGTGCAGCGAAAGCCGAGGCGCCTCCCCCGCCGGAAACGCGGGCTCCCCCGGCTTTAAAACGGGATCGCATCAAGCCGGTCATCCTCATCGATGCGGGCCACGGCGGCATCGACCCCGGCACGATCAGTGCCGGCAATCTGAAGGAGAAGACGATCGTCCTCGCCGTCGCCCATGCCCTCAAACAGCAGTTGGCGGCTGGCGGCCGTTATGACGTGCGGATGACGCGGGCATCCGACGTTTTCATCCCCCTCGACCAGCGGCTCAAGATGTCGCGCGATCTCGCCGCCGATCTGTTCATTTCGCTGCACGCCGATGCCATCGCCCAGAAAGGCGCGGCGCGGACCGTGCGCGGCGCCACCGTCTATACGCTCTCCGAACAGGCTTCGGACGAGGAGGCGCAGCGTATGGCTGACAAGGAGAACAACTCCGACGCGGTAGCCGGCTTGCAGACGGCAAAGTTCCAGGAGGAGGGCGAAGTCCGCAACATCCTGATCGACCTATTGAAGCGGGAGACGTCCAATTTCTCCGCCGACTTCTCCAACACGCTGGTCAAGGGGTTGGGGACAAGCATTTCCCTCGCGGGGCGTCCGCAGCGTTCGGCGGCGTTCAAGGTGCTGCGTCAGGCGGACACGCCCTCGGTCCTGGTCGAGTTGGGCTATATGAGCCACCCCGAGGACGAGAAATTGCTCAATTCGGCGGCCTGGCAGCGACGCGTTGCCGTGGCAATAGGCACGGCGATCGACTCTTATTTTTCGAAGCGTACAGCCAAGGCGCGATGAACCGACCCCTGCATCGCCTGCACGTTAGGTAAACCCAGGTGAGCGACGACTTGATGCCACAATCCGTGTTAATGTGCCTGCTTCGCGACGTCGCCTCCCTGTCGCCAACGGGCCCGCGCGGAATGCCAGATCAACCGACCACGCACGATCAACGGAATTAGAGGTTGATGCGCGAGCCCCTATACCCGCCGGATCCGATCTATCCGCACGATCCGCCGCCGGCTCCACGCCGGCGCAAGCGGCGCAAGAGCCTGCTCCTGAGCCTGCTCGGCTTCACGTTCGCGGCCGGCGTCGTCGTGTTCCTCTGCGCCGCGGCGGGCGCAGGCTATCTGCTGTGGAAGACCTCGCAGGATCTCCCCGACTACGAGAGCTTGGCGAAGTACGAGCCGCCGGTGATGACGCGCATCCATGCGCATAACGGCGCGCTGATCGCCGAGTATGCACGCGAGCGGCGCATCTTCGTGCCGATCAACACCATTCCGAAGCGCGTGATCGCCGCCTTCCTGTCGGCGGAGGACCGCCGCTTCTACGATCACGGCGGCGTCGATTTCCAGGGCGTCGCGCGCGCGGTGTTCAAGGTGATCGAGTCGAAGATCCAAGGCAGCGACCGGCGTGCGGAGGGCGGCTCGACCATCACCCAGCAGGTCGCGAAGAACTTTCTCCTGTCCAGCGAGCGCTCGATGCAGCGCAAGCTCAAGGAGGCGATCCTCGCCATCCGCATCGAGCGCGCCTACTCGAAGGACAAGATCCTCGAGCTCTACCTCAACGAGATCTATTTCGGCATCGGTGCCTACGGCATCGCCGCCGCGAGCCTCAGCTATTTCAACAAGGAGCTGCAGGATCTGACGGTCGAGGAGGTCGCCTATTTGGCGGCGCTCCCGAAGGGTCCCAACAACTATCACCCGTTCCGCCGCGAGAAGCAGGCCCTGATCCGCCGCAACTGGATCATCGGCCAGATGCACGAGAACGGCTACATCAGCGCCGAGGAAGAAGCGGCGGCGAAAGAGAAGCCGCTCGGCGTCAACCTGCGGCAGACCGGGGCGCATATCTTTGCGGCCGACTTCTTCGCCGAGGAAGTGCGGCGCTCGCTGCTCAATCAGTTCGGCGAGGACAAGCTTTACAACGGTGGCCTGTCGGTGCGCACCACGCTCGATCCGCGGCTGCAGCAGGCGGCCCGCCGCTCGCTGATGGACGGTCTGGTGCAGTTCGACCGCACCAAGGGCTGGCGGGGTCCGAAGACCCACCTCGATATTGCCGGCGACTGGGGCAAGGCGCTCGACGTGGTCGAGAGCCCGAACGATATTCAGCCCTGGCGGCTCGGCGTGGTGCTGAAGGTCGAGCCGACGAAGATCACGGTCGGCCTGCGTCCCGAGAAGCAGCAGGACGGCTCGCTCGTCGGCAAGCGCGAGGCCGTCGAGGTCGCCTTCGAAGAGATGAAGTGGGCGAAGACCAAGAAGGGCGCGCCCAAGGCTGCCGGTGACGTCGTCTCGCCGGGCGACGTGATCTACGTGGCGCCGAAGAACCCGGACGACGTCGGCGGCGTGTGGTCGCTGATGCAGATCCCCGAGGTCGGTGGCGGCATCGTCGCGCTTGATCCCAACACGGGACGCGTGCTCGCCGTGGTCGGCGGTTTCTCGTTCGCCATGAGCCAGTTCGACCGCGCCATCCAGGCCAAGCGTCAGCCCGGCTCCGTGTTCAAGCCGCTCGTCTACGCGGCGGCGCTCGACAACGGCTACAAGCCGACATCGATCATTCTCGATGCGCCCATCGAGATCGAGCAGGGTCCGGGCCAGGACATCTGGAAGCCGGAGAACTACGAGAAAGAGCACTCGGCCGGCCCTTCCACGCTGCGCTTCGGCGTCGAGCACTCCCGCAACCAGATGACCGTGCGCCTGGCCCAGGACCTCGGCATGCCGATCATCACCGACTACGCGAAGCGCTTTGGGGTCTATGACGATCTATTGCCGGTGCTGTCGATGTCGCTCGGCGCCGGCGAGACGACGCTGCTGCGCCTCACCACCGCCTATTGCTCGATCGCCAACGGCGGGCATCAGGTGCGCGCGACGCTCATCGACCGCATCCAGGACCGCTGGGGGCGCACCGTCTGGCGCCACGATCAGCGCGTGTGCGAGAGCTGCAAGTCCGACGCGTGGAACGGCCAGGAAGAGCCTGAAATCCCCGACGACCGCGTGCAGCTCATCGACCCGCACACGGCCTACCAGATGACCTCGATCCTCGAGGGCGTCATCCAGCGCGGCACGGCGACGTCGCTGAAAGCGCTCGAGCGGCCGCTCGCCGGCAAGACCGGCACGACCAACGAAGAGAAGGATGCGTGGTTCGTCGGCTATTCGCCCGACCTCGTCGTCGGCGTCTTTATGGGCTACGACACGCCTGTTCCGATGGGCAAGGGCAACACCGGCGGCAAGGTGGCCGCGCCCGTTTTCGGCAGCTTCATGAAGACGGCGCTGGCCGATCAGCCGGCCGCTCCCTTCCGTATTCCGCCGGGCGTCAAGCTGGCCCGCATCAACCTGCGCACGGGATTGCGTGCCGGCGAGGAAGATCCGCAGAGCATCATGGAGGCGTTCAAGCCGGGCGAAGAGCCGGACGATGCTTATTCCGTGATCGGCTTCACGGATCAGGGTACGGGGGCGATGCCGGGACGCGACGACGAAAGCTCGGCCGACGACGCCTACGATTCCTCGCCACGCAGCAGCCCGGGATACGGCTCGGGGCGGGGCGGCCTGTGGTGAAAAGTCTGCTGAAACGCGGCGCCTGAACGGGCGGGCACGCCACTGCGGCGTGCCTTCGCGTTTACAGTCGCGCCCGCCGCGACTATATCACTTGCAAACATCCTGAAATCGCATCGCCCCGGAGACCACAATGCGTGCCGAAGCGCAAAAGCTCGTCGAATCCATCAAGGAGGCCCTAGGTCTCCTGCGGAGGCATCTTTGACTGGGATACTGCCCAGCAACGACTTGCCGAGCTGAATAAGCGCGCGGAGGATCCGAGCCTCTGGAACGATAGCAAGGCGGCGCAAAAGGTTATGCGCCAGCGCCAGCAGCTCGAGCGTTCGATCAATACCTATCAGGAGATGGCGCGCGGTCTCGACGACGGCGTGACGCTCATCGAGCTCGGCGAGGCGGAGGACGACGACGCCTCGATCGCCGAAGGCGAAGCCATGCTCAAGAAGCTCGACGAGGAGGCGCAGCGGCGCAGCGTCGAGGCGCTCCTGTCGGGCGAGGCGGACGGCAACGACGCCTACGTCGAGGTGCACGCCGGCGCCGGCGGCACGGAGAGCCAGGACTGGGCGTCGATGCTGGCGCGCATGTACATGCGCTGGGCGGAGCAGCGCGGCTACAAGGTGTCGACGCTGGAGGAGAGCCCCGGCGAAGAAGCGGGCATCAAGTCCGTCACCATGGAGATCAAGGGCGAGGGCGCCTACGGCTGGCTGAAGACGGAATCGGGCGTGCACCGGCTGGTGCGCATCTCGCCCTATGACGCCAACGCGCGCCGCCACACGAGCTTCGCCTCGGTGTGGGTTTACCCCGTGATCGACGACGATATCGACATCCAGATCAACGAGAGCGAGTGCCGCGTCGACACGTATCGCTCGTCCGGCGCCGGCGGCCAGCACGTCAACACGACCGATTCAGCCGTGCGCATCACCCACATCCCGACCGGCATCGCCGTCGCGAGCCAGCAGGAGCGCTCGCAGATCAAGAACCGCGCCATCGCCTGGGCGATGCTCAAGTCGCGACTCTATGAGCTCGAATTGAAGAAGCGCGAGGACAAGGCGAGCGCCGAGGCCGCCAGCAAGACGGAGATCGGCTGGGGCCACCAGATCCGCTCCTACGTGCTGCAGCCCTACCAGCTCGTGAAGGACCTGCGCACCGGCACGCAGAGCACCAACCCGGACGCGGTGCTCGACGGCGAGATCGATCCGTTCATCGAGAGCGCATTGGCGCAGCGCATCAAGGGCGGCGCGCAGGTCGAGGTCGCCGACATCGACTAATCACGAAGCGAGAATGTGAATGGTCCGGTGCGGCGCCCGCACCGGACCCGCAACGCGCTTAGGTGAGGCCCATCACGCACACCTTCGCCGAGCCCTTGAAGTTCGGCTTGGCGCGATAGGTCATCTCGATGCGGTCGATGACGCGCTCGCCGCGGCCCTTCAGATCGAGCGCGCGGGTCTGGCCGCCGTCGCGGATCTCCGAGCGCACCGCGATGTCATCCGGCGCGCCGTTGCCGTACACCACCCTAAGGTCGTTCATGAAGACGGTGTTGCCCGACACCTCGAGGCGGATGGCGCTGAACTTTCCGTCGCGACGGCCAACGCGGATCACGTCGCGGTCGACGAGGAAGCCGACCTTCTGACAGCCGAGCTGCTCCCAGTGGTCGGGACCGCGGTCGCGCGCGAAGCTCGGCTGAGCGGCGAGTGCAGCGAGACCGAGAGCACCAACGAGTACGGCGGCGCGTTTCAGATGCATGTGTCATCTCCCGTTTGTTTTTTGCCGCCTGCGCGGCACGGGGAATGAACGCGGCGGACTTGCCGATCCGTTGGCGATTTCGCCGCCTACTCGCCACGCATGTGTTGCGCTCGCCGCGAGTGGATCAGGGCAAGTGCTTGGCGGACCGGAAATGTCACAGGGAGGCCGCCGCGCGTGACAGGGACGTGCGGCAAACTGCGCAGGGTTGCGAGGGAAGGGCCGCGCGAGGTGGTCCAGTGCTGCGGCGTTACCACGAATACACTGGACCACGATGCTTGCGGCCGGTGGGAGCCTTAGGGGGGACGTGGGCTCGCCAGCTGCTAGTACTGTAACGCCCGGTGGCAAATATTCCGTCGCCGTCCGGGCATTCCGCGCTTAACGCCGACTTCCATATGCCCCGAAACCTGACGCGCACATGAACGCTTTGCCCTAAAGCGTGAAAAGCGCTTTTCAGGCGCGATACGATGCGCCAAACCCATCCTATGGCCCACGAGCACCACCGCCGCCGCGATAACGTTGCCAGCGCCTCTGCGCCGGGCGCCGTCGAGGCGCGGCTGCAACTCATCGAGACGGCTGGTTTCGGCGACTACGCGCTGATCGACAGCGGCAACGGCCGCAAGCTCGAGCGCTTCGGCACGGTCGTCGTCGACCGGCCCGAGCCGCAGGCGCTGTGGACCCCGAGCGCGGGCGAGCGCGCCTGGAAGAACGCCAACGCTGTGTTCGCCGGCGACGACGACGAGGACAAGGGCCGCTGGCGCATCGACAAGCCGGTGCCGGAGAGCTGGCCGGTGAAGGTCGGCGCGGCGACGGTGCTGTGCCGCCTGGCAAGCTTCCGCCACATGGGCCTCTTCCCCGAGCAGGTGCCACATTGGCAGTGGATGCTCGAGCGCCTGGCGGAAAAGCGCGAGCCGGCGCGCGTGCTGAACCTCTTCGCCTATACGGGTGCGGCTTCGCTCATGGCCGCCGCGGCTGGTGCGCACGTCACGCACGTCGACGCGTCGAAGAAGGCGATCACCTGGGCGAAGGAGAACCAGGCGGCGTCGGGGCTTTCGGCGGCACCGATCCGCTGGATGCTCGACGACGCGACGAAGTTCGTCGCCCGCGAGGTACGGCGCGGCAAGACCTACGACGTCGTGCTCGTCGATCCGCCGAAGTTCGGCCGCGGCCCCGAAGGCGAGGTGTGGGACCTGTTCACCAGCCTGCCGCCGCTGATGAAGGACGTCGCCGCGCTCTTGGCGCCGCAGGCCTCGCTGGTGCTCACCGTCTACGCCATCCGCGCTTCGTCGCTCGCCTTCGAGCAGCTTTGCCGCGAGGTGCTTGCCGGACGCGGCGGCACGTTCCAGTCGGGCGAGCTCGCCATTCGCGAGGAGAACGGCACGCGCGCCGTACCGACGTCGCTCTTCACCCGCTGGTGCGGGGCATGACGGTTCAGCCGAAATCGATCACCAGCCTGCAGAACGATCGCATCAAGGCGATCCGCGCGCTGGAGATGCGTAAGGAGCGCAAGGAGACCGGGCTGTTCGTCGCCGAGGGCACATCGTTGCTCGTCACCGCGCGCGACAACGGCTTTGTGCCGGAGACGCTCGTCTATCGCACGGGCAGCGCCACGGGTGGCATCGCGCAAGGTCTTGTCGCCTGGGCGCTGAAGTCGGGCGTCGAGTGCCTGGAGGTTTCCGAGGCGGTGCTCGGCAAGCTCTCCACGAAGGACAATCCGCAGAGCATGCTGGGCGTGTTCAAGCAGCGCTGGATCGAGCTGCCGCCAGCGCCGCGCATCGAGCGCGACGCGGTGTGGCTGGCGCTCGAAGAAATTCGCGACCCGGGCAACCTCGGCACCATCCTCCGCACCGCCGATGCGGTCGGCGCGGCCGGCATCGTCCTCATCGGTGCGAGCTGCGATCCCTATTCGCACGAGTGCGTGCGCGCGACGATGGGCTCGGTGTTCGCCGTGCCGCTGGCGCGGGTGCAGCGCGAGGCATTCGTGCGCTGGCTCGGCGGCTGGCAGGGCGACGTCGTCGGCACGCACCTCGAGGCCGACCAGGACTTTCGCAAGGTGAAGTACCGTGCGCCCACACTCTTGCTCATGGGCAGCGAAGGGCCAGGGCTGTCTGAGCCGCTGACCGCCGCCTGCACGCGCCTCGTCAAAATTCCGATGGCCGGGCAACTCGACTCGCTGAACCTGGCGGTCGCGACCGCGCTCGTCCTCTATCAGATCCGCAGCCCACACCTGACGCTATAATCTCATGCGCATCGAATATCATCGGACGCTCATCGCCGACCGCGTGCGCAACCAGGCTTTCGAGGCGGCGCTGCGCGCGGTCATCAAGAAGGGCGAGACGACTGTCGCCGACATCGGCACCGGCACCGGGCTGCTGGCCCTGATGGCGGCGAAGCTTGGCGCACGCGAGGTGTTCCTCTACGAGACTGCGGAGGTGGCCGGCGTCGCGGCTAAAGTCCTGAAAGCCAACGGCGCGCGCAATTGCCATCTCATTCCCTGCCACTCGACGGAGATGGTCGATCCGCCGAAGGTCGATGTCGTCGTGTCGGAGACGCTGGGCAACTTCGCGTTCGAAGAGCACATGATCGAGACGCTGGCGGATGCGAAGAAGCGCTTCCTCAAGCCTCGCGGCGTCATCATCCCGCGCAGCCTCGAGCAGTTCGTCGCGCCGGTGGTCAGCGACCGCATCCACAAGGAGTTCGCCGCCTGGGACGAGACCGGCTTCGATCTCTCCGTCGCGCGCACGATGAGCCTCAACAACATCTACGTCCGCACGCTAAGGGCCAACGAGCTTCTCGAAGCCAAGGCATGGGATTCGATCGCGTTCGGCAGCGATGCCCACTCCACCCGCAAAGGTGACGTGAGTTGGACGTTGAAAAACGGGGCGACCGTCTATGGCTTCGCCCTGTGGTGGACGGCGGAGCTGGTGCCCGGCATCACGCTGTCGACCGCGCCGGATGCCCCGCGCACCCATTGGGAGCAGCTCTATTTTCCCCTGCTGGAGCCCATCGGGGCCAAGGGCGGCGACAAGATCGGCGCCAGCCTGAAGTCGCGCACCTCGCAAGACGGCGGCACGCACGTCGCGTGGACGGCGACGCATTGCGACGCCAAGGGCCGCGAGACGTCGCGCCAGGCGCTCAATCTCGATAAGGGCTTTCTGCCCTAGGTCTCAGATGTGCAGCAGCAGCGACGCCGAGGCGACGATAGCCCCGGCAATGCCGAGCGTCGTCACCCACGCGATGGCATGCCGCCGGCGCTCGGCGCGTTGAGCGCTGCGCGCCTTGTCGAGCCACTGAGCGCTGGGGGGCGGCGCCGCCGCGTACCCCAGGTCGTCGATCACTTCCTCGATCGAGCGTTCCTCTTGGGCGACGGGCGGCGGTTCGGCGACGTCCGGCACCGCCGCAAGGGGCGTTGCTCGCACGGCCGCGGCGGGCGTCTTGGCGTTCACCGCATCGACACGGCCAAGGCGGCTCATCAGCGGCCTATGGCGCATGGCGCGCGCGATGTCGTCGGCGAGCTGGCGATCGTCGGCGCCGTCGAAATCGGGTTTTACTTGAGCGTGTGCGGCCATGGCCGGTTCTCCTTCGAAGTGGAAGGCATCGGACGCATTCCGCAACTGGGTACCGGCTACAAGACGCAAGTGAGGCCTGCCGGATCGATCTACCGGCTGACGCACGGGTACGCGGGGTGACTGCATGAAGCACCTCGAACGCTGGACAAGGCACTGGTCCCCGCGACCACGGACGATCGAGCGCACTAGCGGCCGAACCGTCCGAACACTAAAAAAGCCTACCGAGATGGCCGCAGCGTGGCAACGATGGGGCCGGCGCGCGAGAAAATTCCTGGGGAGGACGCCATGCTAGTGATGGTAATCGGACTGATCTTGTTCTTTGCGGTTCACTTGGTGCCCGCCAACGTCGAGTTGAAGAACGGGTTGATCGCGCGCTTCGGACCCGGCGGCTACAAGGCGATTTTCGGGGTTTTCTCGCTCGTTGGCCTCGCGCTGATCGTGCTCGGTTTCTACAAGCTGCAGCTTCATCCGGGTAAGAATCCGATCCTCTGGGATCCGCCGACCTGGTCGCGCCACCTCGCCCTGGCCCTGATGCTGCCGGCGATGATCGCGCTCGTCGCGACGTACATCCCCTCGCATATCCACGTCATGCTGAAGCATCCGATGCTGGTGGCCATCAAGATCTGGGCGCTCGCCCACCTTCTGGCCAACGGCAATCTCGCGGCGCTCATACTGTTCGGCAGCTTCCTCGCCTTCGCCGTCTATGACCGCATCTCGGTGAAGAAGCGCGGCGATCTGGGCCCGCTCGGCAAGGGCAGCGGACCGTGGATCAACGACGTGATCGTCGTGGTGCTCGGCGTGGCGCTCTACGCGCTCATCGTCCTCTACCTGCACGAGCTCGTCATCGGCGTCTCGCCGCTGGCGTGATGATCGAGAGGTCCGCGACGTCGCGCTAGGCTGGGTTCAGTAAGCGGACTTCTCGATCTGAATCACGCCAGAAACATCTACTCTCGCTAGTGTCCTTCAGATCGCGAAATTCGTTCGGAGCCCTCCGCAAGATGAGACGAATTTCGCGATCAGGACACTAGTGCATGACGGGCAGACTGATCGGCATCGCCTGGCGTCCAGCACGGTTCGCGCCGATGCAGACGGTCGACGCTGTCGAGATCAGCCTGGAAGCCGGCGTTGCCGGGGACCACAAGGGCGCGAAGTTCAAGCGCCGCGCCGTGACCATCCTCGCCCGCGAGGATTGGGAGGCGGCGCTGGCGCAGCTGGCCGCGGAAGGCGATCCGGGCGCGCTCGATCTAGATTGGACGATGCGGCGCGCCAATCTTCTGGTGGAGGGCGTCCGCCTGCCGCGGGCCATCGGCGCGACGTTGCGGATCGGCGCGGCGCTGCTCGAGGTCACCTATCCGACGAGCCCGTGTGCGCGCATGGAGGCAGCGCGCAAGGGTCTGCTCAAAGCGCTGCACCCCGAATGGCGTGGCGGCGTGACCTGCAAAGTGCTCGAGGGTGGCCGCGTGTCGATCGGTGATGAGGTCGCCGTCGTAAGCTCACCGCCGGAGCGGCACATCAAGCTGCCAGGATGACAGCCCGACGCGCCGCCCGGCGAATTTAGTAGTAGCGCGTCTCGGCGCTGTCCGGACGGCTGCGCCACGGCTCGACCACGAACTCGGTACGCGCACTCGTCTCGCGGCTGAGGCCGTAGTCGGAAATGATGAACGAGGAGCCAGGCTTCATCAGCTCGGCGAGCTGCTCGGCGGTCTCCTTCGGCATCTGGATGCGCTCCAGCGCCGCGGCAGCGTCCGCGTCATGACTGGCCGCCACCACCGGCGCCTCGTCGTCGTGGCGGCGCTTCTTGCGGCGGATGTACTGCGCGGTCTCGGAGGGCTTAAACGTAACCGAGTTCCAGCGCAGTGCCTTCTCGCCGTCGGTGAAATGGGTGGCGGTGAGCACGTGCGTGCCGAGCGGCTTGTCGGCGGCGGCGATGGTCACCGGCACGTCGAGGACCTGCACGAAGCCGAGCTTGGCGATGAGGCGGCCGGTCTTGCGGCTGATGAAGACCGAGACCGGATAGTCCTTGCGGGCATCGAGCGCGTCGGCGGCGACGAGCGTGGCCTTGGCGCCTTCGAGCACCTCTTCCGCGTGCCTCACGTCCTCGGCGGCGACCTTGCGTGCCTTCTCGAGCGCACCGGCGTCGGCCACGGCCTGCTTGGCCTTGGCAGACTGCGTTTCGGCGACTCGCTTGGCGGCAACGGCGGCGTCGGCGTCGTCGAGCATCTTGGTCTCTTCCGTCTCCTCCTCGGCCTTCTGCTTGTCGAGCGTTGCAGCATCGAGGGTGGCGACGTCGACCTTGGCGAGCTTGGCGGTGAGATCCTTGAACTTGTCGGCTGCCTGGTCGGCGGCCTTGGCTGCCTTGCGTGCGGCCTCGGCAAGACGGCCTTCCTCGCCGCGCTCCTTGCGGATCAGGTCCTTGCCGTCCTGCACGGCCTTGGCGGCGGCGATCGCCTGGTTCTGGGCAGCCGTCTTGGCATTCTCCGCTTCGGTGATGGCCGACACGAGCCGGTCGCGCTCGGCGGCGCGCCGGGCGGCGGCCATGCCGCGCGTGCGCGTGCCATCGCCGGCCGTAGCGGGGCTTACGCCGATCATATTGGAGGCGCCCGGTGCCGCGGCGTTCTGCACGACGTTGTCGGGAGGCAGCGGTGCGACCAGGTGCGGGCTGTTGAACTCCGCCGGGGTCGGATCCTCATCAGTGATGATGACGCGAGCGCCGACGTCGGTGATGCCGAACAAGCTGCGCGCAAAGCTATAGGGGAGGCGGATGCAACCGTGTGAGGCGGGGTAGCCTGGCAGGTCGCCGGCGTGCATGGCGACGCCGGAGTTGGTCACACGCTGCATGAACGGCATGGGCGCGCCGCCATAGAGGTTGGAGTAGTGATAGCGGTTCTTCTCGAGGATCGAGAAGATGCCGGTCGGCGTCGGGTTCGACGCCGTGCCACTGGAGATCGGCGACTTGGCGATGACCTTGCCGTCGTCGTAGACCGTGACCGTCTGCTTCCCGATCGACACCACGAGCACCAGGGGACCGGTCGGCTTGGGCAGCGCGGTCGCCGGCTTCTCGTCCGTCGGCTCGACGTAACGGGGAGCGGCACGGCGTTGGCGGCGCGGCTTCTGTTGCCAAGGAGCTGTGTTACCCCATCCCCAGGGATAGAACTGGGCCTCGGCGCGTTCCGGCGTTGCTGCAACCAGCAATCCGGCGGCGAGGAAAATGGCTACTGTGGAGAGACGGAGGCTGCCGGAAATGGCGCCAGCGTTGATTTTCACAATCGTTTGCACGGAAGGCCCCCAAACGGAATTTGCGAAGTGTCCTGGAAGAGATCGTTCTATATGATGATTTTAACCCTAAATCTTCGTTAGCAAGACGCTGAAAAGGAACTCCTTTCGAAGATCGATTGCAAGGCGCGGCAGCCGCGCCACTGGTTTGCGGGGCTGAGGATCACTAGGTTGCCGCGACGCCAGTCCATAAAGAGAGTATCCTTCAGTTCATGTCGGTTCACAGCACCCAGAAGCGCTTGATGGCGCCCGATATTGCGGCGATGAAGCGCCGCCAGCCAATCGTCGCCCTCACCGCCTATCATGCGCACACGGCCGCGATCGCCGACCGCTATTGCGATTTCCTGCTCGTGGGCGACAGCCTCGGCATGGTTATGCATGGCTATGAGACAACCGTTCCAGTTCCCCTTGACCTCATGATCATGCACGGGCGCGCCGTGGTGCGCGGCGCCCGGCGCGCGCTGGTCGTCGTCGACATGCCATTCGGCTCCTACGAGGAGAGTCCGGCCGTCGCCTTCAGAAACTGCGCGAAGGTCATGAAAGAGACCGACTGTGGCGCTGTGAAGATCGAGGGCGGCCGGCGCATGGCGGAAACAATCCGCTATCTCGTCGATCGCGGCATTCCGGTGATGTCGCACATCGGCCTCACGCCCCAGTCGGTGAACGTGATCGGCGGCTTCAAGGCGCAAGGGCGGCAGCGCGAGGAATGGGCGGCGATCGAGGAAGACGCGCGCCAGGTCGCCGAGTCCGGTGCCTTCGGGATCGTGCTCGAAGCGATCACCGAGCCGCTCGCCGCGCGCATCACGGCCTCCATTCCGATACCGACCATCGGAATCGGCGCCTCGCTCGCCTGCGACGGCCAGATCCTGGTCATGGAGGACATGCTGGGTTTGAGCCCGCGCGTACCGCGCTTCGTCAAGAAGTTCGGCAAGGTCGGCGAGGTCATCGAGGACGCCATCCGCACGTATGCAGAGGACGTGCGGACCCGCGCGTTCCCCACCCCCGAGCATACCTATGCAATGCAGGACGGGGCGCCCTCAAAGGAGCGCCGCGCGCCCGAGCGGGTCGGGGCAAACACCGGCAGGGCCACGAAAAAGTCGAAAACCCCGAGCAGCAAAGCGTAACGAGCGCCTTCCCTCGGCACCCCGGCCGATCAATCGCTTGCGCGGGGGATGCCGTCGGTTATGTATGCGGCATCCAGAAGCCCACCGGGCCTCTGTCAAGAAACGCGCCAAGGGCAAGGGCTGAAAAGAGCAAGCGATGGCACAACAGGACGACGGTCTTCTCCGCGAAGTCGAGGAAGAGCTGAGGCGCGAACGCCTCGAAAAGATCTGGAAGGAGTACGGCACCTACGTCCTCGCGGCCGCAGCCGCGGTGGTGTTTGGCGTGCTCGGCTTCAAATACTGGGAAAGCCATCGGCTCGCCGCAGCGCAGGAGTCCGGCGCGCGCTACGAGGACGCGCTGATCCTTCTGAACGACAAGAAGGACGGCAGCGCCGAGAAGGAATTCGAGAAGATCGCAGGCGACGGCGCCGGCGGATACCGTTCACTGGCGCAACTGCAACTCGGTGGCGCGCTCGCCAAGCAGGGGAAGAAGGCAGAAGCGCTCTCCACATACGAGGCACTCGCCAACGATGCGGGCGCCGATCCGATGCTGCGCGAGTTTGCAAAGATCCAGGCGGCTGGCCTGCGTCTCGGGGAGGCTGACTTTACCGAGATGGAGAATCGGCTCACCCCTCTGATGGCTGAAAACAGCGCGTGGCGGTACAGTGCACGGGAGCTGCTGGGCTTGGCCGCTTACAAGGCCGGCAAGACGACGGAGGCGCGCACGCTGCTGACGCCGTTGTTCATCGATCAATCGACGCCGCAGAGCATCAGCGAGCGAGCACAGATCGTGATGGCCGAGATCGCTGCCGGAGAGATCGCCAAGAAGGCCGACGCGCCGGCACCGGCTGCCGCGCCGGCAAAGTCTGAAAGTCCGCCGGCTGCTACGACACCGCCGGCGCCCACGATGCCGCCGGCCAAAAAGGACTGAACGGGGGATTTATGAGGGGTGGGACGCGGAGCGGTGTGGTTGGTGCAGGGCTCTGCGCCGTCGTGCTGCTTGCCGGCTGCGCCGGCGACGGACCATCGCTCCCTAAGCTCGCTAACCTGAACCCCTTCGCCGAAAAGCAGGTGGCGCTTCCCGGTAAGCGCGTCCCCGTCATGCAGGCGGTCGGGCCGGAGACGGGCGAGCTTGCCGCTGCTTTCACCCCGATCACGCTGCCGGCGCCGCGCGTCAACGAGAACTGGACGCAGCCGGGCGGTGACGCGAACAACGCCCCCGGAAATCTCGCGTTCGGCGGCGCCGCCAACGTCGTGTGGAGCGTCGACATCGGCGAAGGCTCGGGCAGCAGCGGACGTCTGACTGCACGGCCGATCGTGCAAGGCGACCGCGTCTATACGCTCGACGCGGAGGGCAACGTTGCCGCCTTCTCGACTTCAGGCGGCTCGGCCATCTGGCGCGTATCGCTCAAACCGAAGCGCGAAAGCAGCGGGCCTTGGTATTCATTTGGCGGCAGTAGCAGTGGCGGCGGCTACGGCGGCGGTCTGGCGTTCGACAACGGGCGCCTGTACGCGGCGAGCGGCTACGGCAACGTCGTCGCCATCGATCCGCAAAACGGCAAGGCGATCTGGGAGAAGCAGCTCGAGGCGCCGATCCGCTCCTCGCCGACGGCGGCCGGAGACCGGGTTTTCGTCATATCGCTCGATGGTCGCTTCTTCTGTTTCGCCGGCGCCGACGGCGGCGAAATTTGGTCGGCCCGCGGCGTGCCCCAGCAGGCGAGCCTCATAAACAATGCGAGCCCTGCGGTCGACGGCAACATCGTTGTCGTGCCCTATCCGTCGGGCGACCTCGTCGCGCTCAACGTGGCCGACGGCACGACCGCTTGGTCGGAAAATCTCGCGCGCACGCGCACCACGTCGCAAGTTGCATCGATGAGCGACGCGGCGCGTCCCGCGATCGACAGCGGCACCGTATTCGCGGTTGGCCATGCGGGCCGCATGATCGCCACGCAGGCGGCGAGCGGCGAGCGGCTGTGGTCGATCAACGTGCCCGGCACCCAGACTCCCTGGGTGGCGGGCGGCAGTGTGTTCGTGGTCGATACGCAAGGACAGCTCATGGCGCTGTCGCGTAGCGACGGCAAGACGCAATGGGCCACGAAGCTGCCGGGCAACGGTGCGTGGGCGGGGCCGACGCTCGCCGGCGACCATCTCTGGCTCACGTCGACGGGGGGCACCTTGGTCAGCGTCGAAGCGACGACGGGCAAGGTCACCGGGCAGAAAGAGCTGGGCGGGGCCTTCTATATCGCCCCGGTCGTCGCGCAGGGTCGCATGTACGTCCTGAGCGACAGCGCCACGCTCATGGCGCTCAACTAGCTTAACGGATCCGTTGGGGGCGCCGCTCTATCTTCGGAGCGGCGAATGCGCGATAAGCGCCGCTTCCCATCAGCCCCGGTCCGTCGTCCTCCATGTCCTCACCTCCCGTCATCGCTATCATCGGCCGGCCTAACGTCGGCAAGTCGACGCTCTTCAACCGGCTGACCGGCAAGCGCAGCGCGCTCGTCTCCGACATGCCGGGGCTTACGCGCGACCGACGCGAGGAAGAGGCGGACCTTGCCGGCAACCTCGTGACGATCGTCGATACCGCCGGGCTCGAGCAGGCGAAGCGCGGGTCGATCGCCGAGCGCATGCGCCAGCAGAGCGAGGCGGCGCTGGCCGCTGCCGACCTCGTGTTGTTCGTCATCGATGCGCGCGAGGGCATCACGTCCGACGACAAGTCGTTCTCCAAACTGGCGCGCGCATCGGGCCGTCCGATAGTGCTGGTCGCCAACAAGAGCGAAGGCCGAGCCGGCGAAGAAGGCTTCTATGCCGCCTACGAGCTCGGCTTCGGCGAGCCGGTCGCGATCTCTGCCGAGCACGGGGAAGGGCTGAGCGATCTCGTCGGCGAGATGCTCGCCGCGCTGGGTCTCAAATACGTGCGGCCGGGCGAGGACGCGGAAGAGCCGCCGGCTACGGCGCGACCGATCCGCGTGGCGATCGTCGGGCGCCCCAACGCCGGCAAGTCGACGCTCGTCAACGCCATCCTCGGTGAGGAGCGGATGATCACCGGCCCGGAGCCGGGGCTGACGCGCGATTCCGTGCCGAGCGATCTCGAATGGTTGGGGCGCAAGGTGCGCCTGTTCGACACCGCCGGCTTGCGCCGCAAGGCGAAGATCACGGAGGCGGCGGAGAAGCTCAGCGCCTCCGATGCCATTCGTGCCATCCGGTTTGCCGAAGTCGTCGTGCTGCTGATCGACGCCGAGCGCCCCTTCGAGCATCAGGACCTGACGATTGGCGATCTCGTCACCGAGGAGGGACGCGCGCTCGTCATCGCCGTCAACAAGTGGGACCTTGTCGAGGACAAGCAGAAGACGCTCAAGGAGCTACGCGAAACGCTCGGCGAGCGGCTGTCGCAGGTGCCGGGCGTGACGCTGGTGCCGCTGTCGGCGCTGAGCGGCCGTGGCGTCGACAAGTTGGCAAAGGCGGTGCTCGACGCCTACGACAGCTGGAACCGGCGCGTTCCAACTCCCAGTCTCAACCGCTGGCTTGAAGAGGCGCTGGCGCGTCACTCGCCGCCTGCCGTCAGCGGCCGGCGCATCAAACTGCGCTACATCACGCAGCCATCGACGCGACCTCCGACGTTCGTCGCCTTCTGTTCGCGTCCCGAAGACTTGCCGAAATCATACATCCGCTACCTCACCAACAGTCTGCGCGAGGCGTTCGACCTGCCCGGCGTGCCGCTGCGCCTGAACCTGCGCAAGGGTGAAAATCCGTACGCTAAGCATAAGCGCTGATGGCATTTTTTGCGGCGGCGCGGCCCTCCGGTCACTGTTCTTGATTGAGGTGCTGAGCTAGCTTGGATTCGCGGTGCTGCAGTGGGGATGCAGCCCGTGGGCGCAAGCCCGAGGGGAAGCTCAAAGAGAGAAACTGGGATCAATGCACAGGTGCTCACACGGCCGGGCGCGCCCGGTGATACGTGCAGCCGCTGCGGGTGTGGCTGCTCTCATGGCGTTTGCTGCCGGCTCGACGGCGGATGCCTACTCGGCGCGCGTCAACTCTGCATGCGAGCGTGACTACTATCGCTTCTGTGCGAAGTACTCGATCGGCACGCCCGAGCTGCGCAGCTGCATGCTCGCCTCACGCCGCAGCCTGTCGCGTCGCTGCGTGGACGCGCTCGTCGCCGCCGGCGAAGTGCCCAAGCGCTATCTGACCAGCGTGAAGCGCTGACCCGATCTGTCGCTCTGAGATTTATCCAAGCTTTGAGGGAATGCAGCGGACGGGAGGGGTGGCGAACCCGAAGATGCCACCCAGCTCACCGCCCGCACGGACGACAGCCGCACGTCTGGCGCCGTTCCGGACCCCGATAAGTAGGTAACGGACTAGCGTGGCGCAAGGGCAAATCGCCCTTGCGTCGCAGCATGCAAATTGCCAAGCCATGCATGGCGTGCATCGCGCTTTGCGGTGAGTATAATTCCCGCATGACACCCGAGCAGGCGACGCCGACCTCCACCGAAGTTCTGTTCTACCACCTCGAGCAGCAGACGCTCGAGAAGGTGTTGCCGACCCTCGTCGAGAAGACGCTCGAGCGCGGCTGGCGGGCGGTGGTGCAGGCCGGATCGCAGGAACGGCTCGCGGCCATCGACCTGGCGCTGTGGACGTATAGGGAGGACAGCTTCCTGGCCCACGGTGCGGCGAAGGAAGGGTATTCCGCTGACCAGCCCGTCTACCTCACCACGACGGGCGAGACGCCGAACGGGGCTGGCGTCCGCTTTCTCGTCGACGGCGCGGAAGCCGAGAGCTTCACTGGCTTCGTGCGCATCGTCTACCTGTTCGACGGCAACGACACGGATGCGGTGAAGGTCGCGCGCGCGCAGTGGACGGCGGCCAAATCGGCCGGCTGCCCGGTCACCTATTGGCAGCAGAGCGCGGCCGGGAAGTGGGAGCGTAAGGCCTGAGCGTTGCCGCGGACAAAAAAAGCCCCGCGGGGGGAGCGCGGGGCTTCGAGTTCAGGAGGAGACGGGGAGCTAACCCGCAGAGCGCGTCAGGAGCGTTGGGCCTGCCGTGCTCTGATGGGGTAATAGTGCCAGCCGCACGGGGCCCGCGCCGTTCCGCAGGGAACAGGGTCGAAAGAATTTCGGAAAGCTGCCGCATCCACATCCCGGCAGGCTGACAAGCGGTGCCGCAGGTGCCGAAGCGAGCGCCATGAACTACCGTCACGCCTACCACGCCGGAAATTTCGCCGACGTCGTCAAGCACGGCGTGCTCGCGCTGGTGATCGAGCACCTGAAGCTGAAGACGGCGCCGTTCCGCGTCATCGACACCCACGCCGGCATCGGACTGTACGATCTCTCCTCCGAGCCGGCGCAAAAGACCGGCGAATGGCGCGACGGTATCGGCCGGGTCATGGAGGCCGGGCTGGCGCCGCCGGTAGCTGACTTGCTCGCGTCCTACCTAAGCGTGGTTCGTGAGCTGAATGCCGACGGCGCACTGCTGCGCTATCCGGGCAGCCCGCTCATCGCGCGGGCGCTGATGCGCGACGTGGATCGCCTCATCGTCAACGAGCTGCATCCCGAGGACCAGCAGGAGCTCAAGGCTCTGTTCGCGCGCGACCGGCAGGTGAAGGTAATGGAGCTCGACGCGTGGACCGCGGTGAAGGCGCTGCTGCCGCCGCCGGAGCGGCGCGGCGTCGTTCTCATCGATCCGGCGTTCGAGGAAGCGGGCGAGCTCGATCGGCTGGTCGTGGCGCTGAGCGAGGCGGCGAAGCGTTTCGCCGGCGGCACCTACCTGCTCTGGTATCCGATCAAGGAGCTAAGGCCGGTCGCCGCCTTCCGGCGCAACGTCGCCGCCCTCGCTCTGCCGAAAGCTTTGGCGATCGAGCTGATGATCCGTGGCGGCGAGGACGAGACGCGTCTCAACGGAGCGGGGCTCATCGCGGTCAACGCGCCGTTTACGCTGGCGACCAATCTCAACGTCCTGCTGCCCGAGTTGGCGCGCTTGCTAGCGCAAGGAAAGGGCGCCGGTTTTCGCCTCGAGGAGCTTGGAAGCGAGGCCGCCAAGGGGGGATCGTCTGCTCTCTGACGCTTGCCTCGTGAATCTTTTTCCCGGATACTTTGCGCGCTCGGGGAGCGGTCGACCCGGCGGAGACTGCAAGTAGCTTTTGAGAATGTTGCGCGCATGTCGTTTTCCCGCGCTTTTCCCCCCCCGCATTGCGAACAGTTTCCCGAGCTTCCCCCGGTGCGGTCTCGCTTGAGCCGCGCCGTTTTTGTTGACTGCGCACGTAAGGAGATTTCGCGATGCGCCAGAGCGGCACCGTAAAATTTTACAACTCGCAAAAGGGCTACGGTTTCATCAAGCCCGACGATGGCGGCAAGGACGTTTTTGTCCACGTGACGGCCGTCGAGCGCGCCGGCATCGGCAACCTCGACGAGGGGACACGCATCTCCTTTGACACCGAGCCCGACAAGCGCGGCAAGGGTCCGAAAGCGGTCAATCTGCAGTCGTCCTGACGCCCAGCCGGCGCCGTGCGTGCCGACACATGGCGTCACCGGGCGGCAACGATCCCCTAGCTTTTTTTGCTGCACGCGCGTCAGCGATGGGCAACGGCGCGCGTCTGCGGCAATCTTCGGCCATTGTTTTTGCGATGTCCGGGGAGCTTACCGATGATCAAGTTGTCCTGCGCGGCCGCATTGGCCGTCACCGTCGTCTTCGCTGGCTTTGCCGGCACCGCCGAAGCCGCCTGCTTCAAGAAGACCGCCTCAGGTACGGCGGGCTCGATCGACGGCGCCAAGTTCCAGGTGAAGGAGGCGATCCTGCAGTCGTTCGACTGGAGCGTCTGGGCGGCGTTCATGGCGACCGGCTCGACCCCCGGCTACAGGGTCACCTCTAACGGCTACAAGTGCTCGCCGGGCGGCCTCGGCTACAACTGCCGCGGCACCTCGACGATCTGCAAGACGGGCTGAGGTTCGCGGCGCACAACGGTCTTGCGCCGAATCAGCACAATTTTACCGGGCTCGTTAACCATTCTCTCGTAGCTCGCGGCGATGATTGTTGCTCCGGCAGGGCCATGTACGCCCGGCTGGAGCGTCGGCACGCGTGCTGCCCGGCGTGGTCAATGGGTTACAGCGGCGGGCAAAACGCCGACCGCCAGGGAGAATTGCGCGTCGTCGAGGCGTTTTCCGTTATCTTCAGCCCCCATATGGGGTGGTTAGAACCAACAAGGACTTGGATCATGAGCCTTATTCGCGTGTGCACGGGAGGCATCGTCGCCGCCGGCATCCTGATGCTTGCCACCCTGGGCGGGGCTGGCGACTATCTCGTGCCCGGCGCTTACGCTGCTGAAAGCACTCAGAAAAAGAAGCCCCGTCGTGCCTACAGCAATCGCCAGGGCACGGTCGAGCAGGGCTCTTCGCCAGCAGAGATCGCCCGCTACTTCCAGCTCTATGGCGGCTACATCGACCCCTACATCAACAAGCAGTCGCCGGGCGGTCCGTTCGACAGCGGCTTCTTTTTCGATTCGGGCATCGGCCCCAATGGCGGTGATTCACCCTACATGAATTGATCCGTCTAAGTGCCGCGCTCACGCTGCATTTATCCTGCACATGTTTGCAGGCCCGAAGTCTAGGCATGGGCCTGGTGCCCTATTATAAGGCTTTGGAATCGGACTTTTTGTCCGTTCGACGGGGGATTTCCAATGCGCGCTAAGCCATCGCTCGCCTTAACGTCGGTGCTCCTGGCGCTCACCGCGCTGTCGTCGCCGGCCGATGCCGCCTGCAAGAAGTTTGGCTTCACGGTCAACGACTACGGCAAGGAAGGCCCGACCAACGACGCCAAGAACCTGCTCGACAAGCACATCTCCGAGTGGGCGGCGCAGAACGGCGTCAGCGCCTACCAGACGGGCAAGAAGAGCGTCAACTGCGAGCTCTTCCTCGACGTCGTTCTTTTCGACGAGCACACCTGCACCGCCTCGGCGACCGTCTGCTGGGGCGACGGCGTGAAGCCGAACAACAAGACCGGTCAGCAGTCCGCTGCCGCCGAGACGACCCCCACCGAGGAGAGCGGCGATCACCCGCCGGCGCCGATGCGCAAGGCCGAGGCGATGGGCGTCGCTCCGCAGCAGGCCGCTGCTGCACCCGCAGCTGAAGCTGCGACGCCCGCTGCGGCTGCTGCAGACAACACGCCACCGGCCGCGCCCGTAGCGCCGGTCGAGCAGGCCGCGGCACCGGCCGAGACCTCGCCTGCCATCCCGGCTGTCCAGACAACCGCTCCTGCCGCTCCGACGCCGTCACCGACCGGCGCCGCCGTCGAGACAGGCGCGCTACAGGCAGGCGCTGGCATGACCGCGATCAGCAAGCCTGCGGCCGCCGGTTTGCCCGAGAAGGATCGCGCCGCAGCTGCCGCTGCCGCCGCTTCGGCCGCCGCCGCCGCCGAGCGTGCAGCCGTTGCTGCCGAGACCGCTGCCAACGCCGCCAAGGAAGCGGCCGCTGCCGCTGTCGCGGCGAGCGCGGCAAGCAAGGGCACCGCTTCGGTTCCGCCGCTGGATCACGCGTCTACGGGCGGAAAGCCACCTCACAACGAGTAGCGCGCACCTCGCGCTCCAACGCCAAACAAGAACGCCCGCGCTTCAAGCGCGGGCGTTTTGCTTTTGATCGTCGCCGAGCTGCAATCAGGCCGGCTTGGCAGAGAGCAAGATGTCGGCGCCGTCCTGGAGCACCGCGAGCCGCATGCCCGCCGTCGCGGCCAGCCGCCACGTGTAATAGGCCTGAATGGTCATCGCATCGAGCGGCGGGGCGTGCTCCCCGGCGATGAACTCGGCGAGATGCAGGGGCGCGCGAGCGTTGGTGCCGCGACAGCGAACAAGGAAGCTCGGGTTCTCCAGCGTGCCGGCCATCTGCACCTCGATGTCGCCGCCGCGCGGGAGTGCCGTGACCGCGCTCGCCACCATGTTCAAGAGCAGCTTGGCCTTGTCCTTGGGCATGTGCCCCGGCACTGCCTTCCAGATGAGGTTGTGCTTTCCCTTGCCGATGAAGCCGCGGGAGATCTGTTCGGCGGTGCCGAGATCGATCATGGCCCCTGCCGAGCCGGCGGCGCCGAAGGCGAAGCGGCAGAACTGCAGGCGCGCCGAGGCCTGCTCGGTCACGTTGCGGATGACGTCGAGGGCGTAGTTCTTCGCCTCCTGGTCGTCGTCCTCATCGAGGATCTCGAGACCGTTGTAGATGGCGCCCACGGGGCCGATCACGTCGTGACAAATCTTACTTGAGATGAGTGCAGCGAGTTCAAGGTCGGTCGGATTGGCGCGCTGGCCCATCGATGCCCCCTAGTTGATGTCGCAGATCCGAACGCCGGAGCGGCCAACGATCCCGTCGTACTTGGGATGCTCATGCGAGCGAACTAGGGCCGCCTTGCGCAGTGTTCATGCCTTCTGTTACACGCGCCGCAACCAGCATGCAAAGGTTTGCCTCTATACTCTGCATCTCGCGTCTGCGAAGGAGATGCTGCGCGACCCGAGCCGCCGCCGGCCGGCGCACAGCCGGGCAAGCGAATCAGGGTACGAGCGATCAATGAAGCTAGAGGATTACCGCGGCCTGGTCGAGGCGTTGCTTCCCGCCGTTCTAGCCGCCGGTCGCATCGAGATGCGTCACTTCAAATCCGGCGTCGAGGTTTCGACGAAGGCCGACACCACGCCCGTCACCGTTGCCGACCACGAGGCCGAGGAAGTGCTGACGACGGCGCTGCACCGCGCCATGCCGGGTGTTCCGGTGATCGCCGAGGAAGCGGTAGCGGCGGGCCTCATCCCGGCCACCGAGGACGCGTTCTTTCTCGTCGATCCGCTGGATGGTACGCGCGCCTTCATCAAGGGCAGCCCCGAGTTCACGGTCAACATTGGCCTGGTCGTGGCCCAGCGGCCCGTGTTCGGCATTATCTACGCGCCGGCACTCAACGAGCTTTACGCAACCGTGGGCACGAGGGAGTCCGTGGAGGCTGAAATCACACCCGACGACACCGCAGAAACATTGACCTCGGCCAAGCTAACCCGGCTCGCCACCCGGGAGCCCGACCGCGAGGCACTCGTGGCGTTCGCCAGCCGCTCGCACGCTTCGCAGAGCACGGACGAGTTCCTGGAGCGGCTGCCGATCGCGGAGAAGCGCAAGGCGAGCTCTTCCTTGAAGTTCTGCCTCATCGCCCGGGGCGAGGCCGATCTCTATGCGCGGCTCGGACAAACGAGCGAGTGGGATACCGCGGCAGGGCACGCGATCCTCGCGGCGGCGGGCGGATGCGTCACCACGCTCGATGGGCAGCCGCTGCTCTACGGCAAGCGTGACGGGGGGTTCGCCAATCCCCATTTCATTGCCTGGGGGCGCGAGCCGTTGCTATCGACCTAGGCCGCGGCAACTGCCGCAATAAGGCCACAGTGCATTAGCCCGTACGGCCACACTTTCGTAATAGTTTGCGCCGATGGAACCCCCAAGGAGGCACCCCGCATCAGACGCGGGCTCCCGGGCGCAACCGAATGGACAAGACCATGGCGCTGCTTAGTGGCGGACGGCGCTCCGCCCTCTCCCTTGCCCTCGCAACTTCCCTTGCTGTCGTGACCGCGCTGGTCGCGCCGTCGGCGTTCGCGCAGGAGAGTACCTACGGACCCTATTCCGGAGGCCGAACGGGCGACGATGCCTACGTGCCGCCAGCCAACGATTCCTATTCTCCACCCCCCAACGAGGCACCCCCGCCAAGCCAGGCTCCATATCGCCCAGGTGGCGCCTATAATGAGGGCGACAACTACCGCCGCTACGATGGCGACCGCGCCGCGGCGGAGCCGGGCTATGGCGAGCCATATCGTCCGCCGGGCGAGCCCTACGACGAGCGCGGCGGCCCGCCGCCACGGGACGACGGTTATTCGCAGAACGAGATCATTGATGCCGGCGGCCGCTTCTTCGGCTCGGTCAGCAAAGGCCTCGCGAGCGTCGTCGAATACGCCTTCCGCAAATCCGGGCGCCCCAACGGCTACATCCTCGGCACCGATGGAGGCGGAGCCTTTGTCGCCGGCCTGCGTTATGGTGAAGGCACGCTCTATACCAAGGATGCCGGCGCCCATAGGGTTTTCTGGCAGGGTCCGTCCATCGGCTATGACTTCGGCGGCGAGGGCTCGAAAACCATGGTGCTCGTCTACAATCTGCAGGATCCCTCGCAGATTTATGAGCGCTACGCCGGCGTCCAGGGCTCGGCCTATCTCGTCGGCGGTGTCGGAATCCAGTACCAGACGCACGGCAACGTCACGCTCGCCCCAATCCGCTCGGGTATTGGTTTACGGCTAGGTGCTAACGTTGGTTATTTGAAGTATACCCGCTCCCCAACGTGGAATCCATTTTGAGTCGCCGCGCGACTTCGCAGGGAAGCTACGGGTGGAGACGCGCGGAATGAAAGCATTGCGCACGCAACTTGCCAGTCAGATAATCTGCACCCGGAGGCTTGGCCAAGCGGGAGGCGAGGTGTGCGCATTGTCTAGCTGTGCGAAGTTGGGGACGCGGGCGTGATCACGATCGAGATGGTCATGCTGGCGGCGTTGGGCTTCCTCACGGCGGCGCTCTTGGCGCTGTTCATCTCGCCGCTGTATCGCGGCCGCGTCGCGCGCCTCACCACCGACAAGTTGAAGCGGTCGATGCCGCTCACCGAGGCGGAAATCCGCGCCGACAAGGACCGGCTGCGCGCCGAATTCGCCATCCGCATTCACAAGCTTGAGACCAAGGTCGAGGAGGCGGCAGAGGCCTCCGCCCGGCAGATGGTCGAGCTCAATCGCCGCGACGCCACGATCAGCGAACTGGAGGGCGAGCTCGCCGGCCAGCGCACGTCGCTGGAGGAGCACGAGAACGCCCGCCGCGTGCTCGAGCAGACAATCATGGACCGCCTGCCGAAGGTGGAGCACCGGCTCGCCGAGGCGCGCAAGCTGCTCTTCCAGCGCGACCGCGAGATCGTGGCGCTGACGCAGTCCAGCGAGAAGCAAGCGCGCGCCCTCGAGGAAGCGACGCAGATCAACACACAGCAGACCGACGAAGTGCACCGCCTCAAGGCGGCGCTGAACACGCGCGCATCGCGCAACCGCGAAGGCTTCGGCGATCCTCGCTACGACGGCGAGGTGGCGCTGCGCACCGAGATAGAAGCGCTGCGTGCCAAGACGCGCGACCAGACGGCGCTCATCGCCCGTCTGCAATCGCTGGTGGCGCGTGCCGGTCCGGCGGCGGAAGCAGTAGACGCTTCGGCCTCCAACGGCTCGGGTGACTCCATGCGCCCGCCCAAGGTCGTTGGCCGCAAGCTCGCCTTCTCCGAAACGCCACCGCCGCTCACGAGCGCCGACAGTGGAGCGGAAGGCCCCGACGCACAGACGCTCGCCGAGATCCGCCGCTTGAAGTCGGTGAACCAGGACCAGGCGGCCGAGCTCTCTCGTCTCAAGGCGGCGCTCGGCACCTATGAAGCCGCCGACCACGACGATCGTGGCGTCAAGGAAAGCAAAATCGCAATGAAGGCGCGGCTCTCCGCGCTGCAGGCGCTCACCGACGAGCAGAACGGCACGATCCAGGCGCTGCGCGCCGAGTTAGCCGCCGGCAACGAGAAGCTGGCCCGGCAGGCTGCCTACTTCATGGAAGAGATGCGTCGCCTCGGTTCGGGCACGGTGCCGGCCTCCGGCCCGGCGCGGCGCGGGGCCCCGGAGGCCGACGCCAAGCGACCGCTCGCCGAGCGCATCAACGACCCGCGGGTTGCGCGTCTCGTGCGCCGCGGCGGCGAAGGCGAAGCTGCGCCGGAGAATCCCGAGGCGGCTCCGGCTGCCGAGCAGCGTCGAAGCGGCTTCCTCAAGGCGCTCGATGCGGCGGCGCTTCCGGCCGAGACCCGGGTGGAGCACGCGTCTGACGCGACAGATGCAAATGCCGCCGCCGGTCAGCCCGAGATCAAGCGCACGCGCAAGGCACGGCTGCTCGACCGCATCACCGGTCTCGACAAGAACTCCGCCTGATAGAAGCTACGCGTTCGGATCGCGGTGCGCGTTGGCATCGAGCACCGGCTGCCAGTCGCTCTGGTCCTTCGCGCTGCGCACGCGGCCGTCGAACTGGGCGCCCTCGGCGATGACGAGATTTTTCTGAATGATGTCGCCGGTGATGCGCGCCGTAGCGTAGAGCGCCACCGTCTCGCCGCGCAGCTGCCCGTTGACCTCGCCGTGGACGGAGAGATTGCGCGCGCTCACCGTGCCGGTGACCTTGCCGGTCTCGCCGACGGTGACGTCGTCGCCATGGATGTCGCCCGACACCTCTCCGGCGATAACGAGCGCGCTCTGGCAGACGAGCGTTATCCTCTGGCCGACGATCGCGAGGTCGGAGCCGATCACGGAGGCCGGCTTCGACGGCGTCATCATCGGCGACGATGCGGATGCGAAATCGCGGGGCGGAGTCATGGGGCTCGGCGACGCGCCAGGCGGGGTCGGTGGTTTCTGATCATTGTTAGTTCCGCGGCCGAACACGACGCACCTCCTACGCTTGGCCCTAAGTGGCCAATCGCAACGGAGCATGTGGGGATGAGCGAATTATGTCGAGGAATCTTCATACTCGTGTTGTTGCCCGTCAGCCGCTCGCAGCGGCGCGTTTGGGTTTAACGTTAATCCCGACGCGTGCAAAATCTGCCGCCGAATGAGGGTCGCGACCGCGCGCGCAGAGGGCACGCGCAGCCGGGGTCCCGCAGCTTAAGTTACGGGCTCAGGACTTGCAGACGTCGATCCACGACAGGCACGTGTAGCCGTCGCCGTCCTTCTTGCACTTGTAGCGCTCGTTGCGGAACGTATCGGTCTGGATCGGCCAATTGCCGCTGAGCTGGGCGACGATCTCCCAGGCCTGGAATTTGGCCATGTCCTGCGTCCAGGCCCAGCCTTTTCCGCGCTTTGTCACGCACCGGCCGGCCTCGGCGGACGTGACGAACCCAGTGGCCGGGACGAGCAGCCCGCCAGCGGCCAGACACAATGCGATCGCCGCAGCTTTCCCCTTCATGGTCGTTCTCCTACGCACACCACTACGCTCCCGCCTCCAGGCGTAAGTCGGCGTCCAGCAACCGGCAATGCCGCGGCCGCCACACCGGGGCGGCAATCGCCCGACGGATAGTCTTTGTGCAGAGCGAGTGGGGGTAGATGTGCGTTCGAGCGGCAACACTCGCCGCCACGCCGCCGCCGCCATTCTGGACTCCTCTCAGTAGCCACCCTAGACTCGTTCCAAGTAGAGCGGGCCGGGGGGCTCGGCTCGATAAGAACGTATGCGTGGGGGAGTTCGGCATGGCCGACGGGTCGGGGGAGATCGATATCAAGGCGCTTCCCAAGATGGTGCGCTGGTACAGCCCCGCTCATCTTGTCAGCACCGGCTGGCGCTCGATCGTATCCGAGTTGTTTGGCCAGTACGCCGACCAGCGCATCATGCAGGCGACGATCGACGGCTTCGCGCCGGAGATCATGAAGACGGTCGTCGGCCGCTATAACTATTCCGACCTGCGCGCCCTGGGTGATGGCAACACTGTGTGGGTGGACTACATCGCCGACCTCGGCGACGGCTTCGATTCCACTTTCGCCATGGCCTCGCTGGTCAGCCAGCCGCAGATCACGCTCGACGGCGTCGGCTCGTTGCCGGCCGCCAAACTGCTGATCATGGGCGGCGATCAAGTCTACCCGTTCCCGACGCGCACCGAGTACCGCGAACGTTTCGCCATGCCTTACACGACGGCGCTGCCGCCGGCGCCCGACGGCAGCTGGCGACGTCTCCTGTTCGTGCTGCCGGGCAACCACGACTGGTACGACGGGCTCTCGTCCTTCGATCACATGTTCTGCAAGGCGCGCTTCGGACACGCCGCGGAGAACCGCATCGGCGGCTGGCTGTGCCCGCAGCACCGCAGCTACTTCGCGATCCGTCTGCCGCACAACTGGTGGATCTGGGGCGCCGACATTCAGCTCGCCCAGTATCTCGACGCCGGCCAGATCCTCTACTTCGAGGGGGTGGCCGAGGCGATGAAGCAGCATCCGACCGAAGCGCCCAAGCTCATCCTGTGCACTGCAGAACCGAGCTGGAACTACGACAAGGACGAGAAGCTGCAGGGCGAGGACAACCTATCGACCATCACCAAAATCGCCACGGACGCCGGCGCGCGCATCGCAGCCGTCGTTGCCGGCGACCTGCATCACTACAGCCGCTACTTCTCCAAGGAGACCGGTGCCAGCTTCTTCACGGCCGGTGGCGGCGGCGCCTACTTCTCGCCGACGCACTACCTGCAGGACGAGCGCCGGGTGGCGTGGGGCGGCAAGAAGCTGAACCTCAACCTGCGCTGCAAGATCGAGGACGGCAAACCGACCAACGAGCCCTCGTGCTGGCCGACGCGCGCCAAGAGCCGCCGCCTCAGCCTGTCGACGCTCGGCTTCCCGTTCCGCAACTACGGCTTCGCCGTCGCGCTAGGCGTCATCTACTGGGTGATGATCTGGATGTTCGCGACGACGCCGGTGAACGGCACCGCGGTCGGGCTGACGCTGATCCAGGATCCGAATTTCCACTGGTGGCCGGGCATCTTCATGCTGGCGCCCCTGGCGGCGGCAACCAACGTCATCCTCGGCATATGGTGCCTCATCCTATGGGCCGTGCTCTACGGCTACGCTGACGGAGCTTGGGGCAACAAGGCGCGGGTGGTGCTGGGCACGCTCCACTGGATGGCCCACATCGCGATGATGATCGCGCTCTACTACGCAGTCTCCTATTTTTCGTTCTGGCTCGTCGATACGGTGTGGCCGCAAGCCCGCGAGATGTTGCAGAACCTCGAGCTCAAATCCTCGCCCGACGTCCGCGAGCTGCTGCGTACCATCGTCATCTTCCCCGTCACGATGATCTTCCTCGGCGGCATCGGCGCCGGCTTCGTGTGGGGCGCCTATCTCACCATCAGCTGCCTGATGGGGCTGCACTGCGATCAGGCGTTCGCGTCGATGGGCATCCCCGACTTCAAGAACTTCCTGCGCATGAAGGTCGAGCCCAACAAGCTGACCATCTACCCGATCGGTCTGCGGCGTACACCGCGGCGCTGGGCGTGGCGCAAGTCCAAGGACCGTGGCTTCGGCGATGCGACGGGTCCGGCAATCGTTCCGGCACGGCCGTTGCGCCCGGCCCTCATCGAGGGGCCGATCGAGATCCGAGTGGGCGATTTGAAGCGTCGCGAGCCGCAGCAACCGACGGCGGCGGTCGTCTGAGAATGAAAAGAAGGGACGGCCCGTACGTTCGCGTCGCGGGACCTGGGGGAGATGTAAGGCGTATGCAGGCGCGGCTGTCGATGCCCGCATCGAAGCTCAAGGCCCACTACGACGTGATCGTGGTGGGCTCGGGCTATGGCGCCGGAGTCGCCGCCTCGCGTCTCGCCCGTTGCGGCAAGAAGGTCGCGGTGCTGGAGCGGGGCCGCGAATTTCTCCCCGGCGACTTCCCCGAGGGCATGGCGGCGGCCGCCGCCGAGACTCAGATGACCGGTGCGCACGGGCGCGTGGGCTCGTCCACCGCACTGTTCGATATCCGCTCCGGCAAGGACATCAACGTACTGATGGCCTGCGGCCTGGGTGGCACTTCGCTCATCAACGCCAACGTCTGCCTGCTGCCGGATTCGCGCGTGTTCGACGACACCGCGTGGCCGGCCGACGTGCGCCGCGACCGCCTGCTGGCGGAAGGCTTCGTGCGCGCTCGCCACATGCTGCGCCCCGAGGTCTCGCCCAACATGGCTTCCTACGAGAAGGTCAAGGCGCTGCGCATCGCCGCCTCGGCCTTCGAACGGCCGCTGACGCCAATCCCCGTGCACGTCACCTACGAGGACGGCCCCAATGCGGCGGGCGTCGAGCAGGCGGCGTGCACCGAATGCGGCGACTGCTGCGGCGGCTGCAACATCGGCGCCAAGACGACAGTCGCCTGCACCTACATTGCCGACGCCAAGGCATTTGGCGCCGAGGTGTTCACCGGCGTGCGCGTGTTGTCGCTGTCGAAGGACGAGCAGCACGGCTGGCGCGTCTGGGCGATGCCGACCGACGCCGACACGCCACGCGGGCATAAGTTTTTCGTGACCGCAGATATCGTTGTGCTCGGCGCCGGCACGCTCGGCTCGACGGAGATTCTCCTGCGCTCGCAGTCGGAGGGGACCCTGGCCCTCTCCGATTGGCTTGGCAGCCGCTTCACCTCGAACGGCGACGCCATCGCGCTCGCCTACAACAACGACGTGCCGGTGAACGGCATCGGGGTCGGCAATCCGCCGAAGGCCCAGGTGCCTCCCGTCGGCCAGGCGGTCAATGCCCTCATCGATCTGCGCCACACCAAGGACGTGCGCGATGGCCTCGCCATGTGCGAGTGCGCGCTGCCGAGCGCGTTCGCTTCGGCGCTGCCGGCGCTGCTTGCGCCGGGCGCCGCCGTGTTCGGTGAGCAGGAGGAGCGCAGTCTCGGCGACAAGCTCGACGAGATGGAGCGCACGACCGACAGCCTCATCAAGGGCGCCTACCAGGGCGCCGTGCACAACACGCAGACATTTCTGGCGATCGGCCACGATGCCGGCAACGGGCTGATGCGCCTCGACGACAATGATCGCTTGGAGCTGGTGTGGATGAACGGCCCGCAGCAGCGCGTCTTCCAGCGCATCGAGGAGATGCTCAAGACGGCGAGCCACGCGACCGGTGGCACCTACATGCGCAATCCCGTGTCGGAGCAGGTGCTGGGCGGCAACCTGATGACCGTGCATCCGCTCGGTGGCTGCACCATGGGCGAGTCGCGCGCCAACGGCGTCGTCAACCATAAGGGGCAGCTTTTCGATGCAAGTCGGGGTGCCGCGCCCGATGCCGTGCACGAGGGTCTGTATGTGTGCGACGGTGCAGTGATCCCGTGTCCGTTAGGCATCCACCCACTCTTGACCATCACCGCGCTCGCCGAGCGTGCCATGATCCTGCTCGCGCGCGATCGGGGTTGGCACATGCGCGAGGACGCAGCGCCGGTGCAGGCGGTAAGTGCCGCGCCCGCGCAGCAGCCTGAAAAGGCCAGGGAGCGGAACCTCGCCTGGTTCGCGCGCTGGCGCCGGCGCACCCCCGCGCCGGTGGAGGGAGAGTGACATGCGCCGCTTGTCGAAGTCGGTCGCCGATCTGAAGCTGCGCTACGACGTCGTCGTGGTCGGCTCCGGCTATGGCGGCGGCGTCGCCGCCTCGCGCATGTCGCGCGCCGGCAAGAGAGTGGCCGTTCTCGAGCGCGGGCAGGAGTTCGCCATCGGCGACTTCCCCGACCGCATGATCGAGGCGCAGGAGCAGTTCCAGGTGTCGCGCGACGGCACCCGCGTCTCCGGGCCCCCCACCGGGCTTTACGATCTGCGCCTCGGCAAGGACATCCATGCCTTCATCGGCTGTGGTCTCGGCGGCGGCTCGCTGATCAACGCCAACGTCTCGCTGCCGCCCGATCCGCGCGTGTGGGAGGATCCCGTCTGGCCCCCGGAGATCGCTCAGGACCAGATGCGTCAGGAAGGTTTTACGCGCGCCATGGAGGTGCTGCGCCCGGTGCCCTATCAGGGCCCGGCGCTCGATAAGCTCAACGCGCTGGGCGTCAGCGGCAACGCCCTGCGCACGGACGTGGTGCGGCCGCCGATCAATGTCACCTTCGAGAAGCAGGTGAACTACGCGGGTGTCGAGCAGCCCGCCTGCACGATGTGCGGCGACTGCTGCTCCGGCTGCAACGTCGGCTCCAAGAACACTGTGCAGGTGACGTACCTCGCCGACGCCTTCCACCACGGCGCCGACATCTTCACCGAGATGCGCGTGACGCACGTGCGGCAGGAGCGCGGCCGCTGGCGCGTGTTCTTCGAGCCGCTGGGCCACGAGCGCGAGAAATTCGCCGCGGCCGACCAGTCGGTCACTGCCGACGTGGTCGTGCTCGCCGCCGGGACGTTCGGCTCGACCGAGATCCTGCTGCGCTCGCGCGCCGAGGGCGTGCCGGTTTCCGACATGGTGGGCGAGCGGTTCACCGGCAACGGCGACGTGCTCGCCTTCGCCTTCAACAACGACGTCCCGGTCAACGGCATCGGCGTGGGCGAACCGCCCGTGGCCGACACCGGCCCCGTCGGGCCGTGCATCACGGGCCTCATCGATCTGCGCGGCACCGACAAGCTCGAAGACGGCATGGTGATCGAGGAGGGCTCGATCCCCTCGTCGCTGGCGCCGATCCTGCCGGCATTGTTCACCGTCGGCGCCGACAAGTTCGGCGACGATACAGACCGCGGTGTCATCGACCTCATCGCCGAGCGGGCACGTCGCCGGCAGAGCCTGCTGTTCGGCGCCTACCAGGGCGCACTCAACCGCACGCAGACCTATCTTGTCATGAGCCACGACGACGGCAACGGCCGCATCGAGCTCGACGAGAAGGGCAAGGTCAGGGTCGTCTGGCCGAAGGTGGCCAAGCAGTCGATCTTCGAGAAGGTCGATCGCAACCTGCGCAAGGCGACGCAGGCGACGGGCGGCAACTACACGCGCAACCCACTCACAGAGACGATCCTCGGCAACAACCTCATCACCGTGCACCCGCTCGGCGGCTGCGTGATGGGCCGCGATGCCAAGAGCGGCGTTGTCAATCACAAGTGCCAGGTGTTCGACGCGCGTCCCGACGCGGCCGAGGGTTCTGTCCTCAGCGGACTCTACGTGTGCGACGGCTCGGTCGTTCCGCGGCCGCTGGGCGTCAACCCGCTCCTGACGATCAGCGCCCTCGCCGAGCGGGCGATGATCCACCTTGCCGCCGATCGCGGCTGGCAGTTCTCCGAGGAGCAACGCTTCGACTCGCCGATGCTGATCGCCTCGCCGCACGGGAGAGAGACCATTCGACCGGCCGGCGTCGAGTTCACCGAGCGCATGGCGGGCTTCATCTCGCCGTCGATCACGCTGCCCTATGAGACGGCGGCGCGGCGCGGCAAGGAGGAAGGGCACGCCTGCAGCTTTACCGTGACGGTGATCGTCGACGACGTCGACCAGTTCGTCTCCAACGCCCAACACGCAGGACGCATCGTCGGAACCGTGGAGTGCCCGGCGCTGTCGCCCGATCCGCTCGACATCTTCGATGGCCAGTTCAATCTGATGCGCGTCGACGAGCACACGGTGGAGACCAAGCGCTTCGACTACCGCTTCTCGCTCGGCGCGCGCGACGGCTCGGAATACTATTTCAACGGCCATAAGGTCGTGCGTTCCGACGCGACGCTCGACCTGTGGCGTGATACGACGCGTCTCAACGTCGACATCGGCAAGGGCGCTCAGGGACAGCTCGGCCATATCGCGCGCGGCCTCCTGGAGATCGCACCGTCCGATTTCTACGTGCAGATGCAGACCCTGCGCGGCACCGGAGGGCGCGATGCCGCCGATCGCATTCGCGCCGTCGGCAAATTCGGCACCTTCTTCAGCCGCGAGCTGTTCGACACCTACGGCGGCGTGCTGGCCAGAAGCGGGCGCTATGACGTCTACAACCCGCGCAAGAAGCGCTCGCTGCGCGTACCGGAGCCCGAGGTTCACCTCGTGCGCACCAACGACAGCAAGATCCTCAAGCTGACGCGCTACCGCGGCGGCAACAAGGGACCGCTCATCTTAACGCACGGGCTAGGGGTATCGAGCCTGATCTTCGCGATCGATACCATCGACACCAACATGCTCGAGTACATGGTTGCGGAGGGCTACGACTGCTGGCTGCTCGACTATCGCGCCAGCGTCGACCTTCCGTACGCGCGCGAGCTGTGGAACGCCGACGACGTCGCCGTGCAGGACTATCCGGCGGCGTTCGCCAAAGTACGCGCCGTCACGCGCTCGTCGACCGTGCAGGTGATCGCGCATTGCTTTGGCGCCACCACATTCACCATGTCGCTGCTCGCCGGACTCGAGGGCGTGCGCTCGGCGGTCATCTCGCAGATCTCGACCGACTACGTGGTGCCGTCCTTTCCGCAGCGCATGCTCGCGTTTATGCGCGCTCCGCAGCTGTTCGAGATGCTGGGCATCGACGTGGTCAACGCGCGCGCCACCAACGCCGACCCGTGGCGCGAGTGGATTCTCGACAAGGCACTGCAGGCCATCGTGCCGGTGCCGCGCTCCGAGCGCACGCAGGAGGCCACGAGCAACCGGATCACCGCACTCTACGGACGGCTCTACAACCTCGAGCAGCTCAACAACGCGACGATCACGTCGGGCCTGGCGGAGATGTTTGGCGAGGCCAACATCGAGGCCTTCACGCAGCTGGCGCTGTTCGCGCGCCGTAAGCGGCTGCTCGATGCGGACGGCAAGGATGTCTACCTGCCGCACCTCGACCGGATGGCGCTGCCGATCCTGTTCGTGCACGGCGCCGATAACGCGTGCTTCAAGCCGGAAAGCACGGCGCGCACGCTGGAGCGCCTCGCCCAGGTCAACGGCCGGCAGCTCTACGAGCGGCATGTGATCCCGGGCTACGGTCACATCGACTGCATCTTCGGCAAGAACGCGGCGCGCGACATCTACCCGCTCGTTGCCGCGCATCTCGAAAAGACGGCGAGCATCTAGCGGCTGTCAGCCTATCACCGCCTACGCGGCGATGCGCGCCCGGCGCACATCCTGCATGATCGTGCGGAACGCCTCACCCGACATGTGCACCAGGCTGCGGTGGTCGCCGCCTTCCAGGTAGATGTCGGGCTGCGTGTCGAAGCTCTCGTCGACGAAGGCGTCGACGGCGTAGGCCTCGGGCACGGGGGGCACGGCGCCCAGATCGCAATCCGGGAAGAGCTCGCTGATCTCCTCCTCGGTGGCGAGGTTCACGCGGCAGTGCAGCGCACGTTCGATGACGTCGAGGCGCACGCGCGCCGTCGCCGGCACGACGGCGATGACGAAGCCGCCCTCGCGCGTGAGCACCACCCCCTTGGCGATGCGCTCTCCCGGTACGTGCGTGGCGCGCGCGGTGTCGAACGCGCAGTGCGTGCGCTTGTGGAGCATGACGTCGTACGGGACGTGATGATCGTCGAGGTATTCTTGCAGCGTCAGTGCGATGCCCATGGCTGTCTCTCCTGCCACATTCGCGGGCTGCGCCTTAGCCGCGGCAAGCGATGCCGGCAGCACGCGGTTAGGTGAAGGATATTCCCGCACATAGGCGCCCGCAAGCGGGCTCACCGGGAGCGGTAGCCTTGGCTAATCAAGGCTTTCGCGCTGCGGTCGACTTTGCTGCTTTGCAGTGTGACGGCTCAGGACTTCGCCTTCGCCTTGGGGGCGATGGCCGCAGTCACCAGCGGCGAGAGGTCCTCGGCGCCGCCAGCGATGTATTCGTCGAGCTGCTGGCGCATGCGCGGAGTCCAGGCATTCCTGATGTGGCCGGCAATGCCGGTCAACGCTTCGGCGCGCGGATAGGCTTCGAAATAGGCCGCGATCTGGTTGGCCATGCGGATCATGTCGCGGTTTTCCATGCGGTCAGTGCTTTCCGGCTTTGTTTCAGGAATTGAGGACGACCACGCCGTCGCCAGCGAGCGAGGCGACGAACAGGCGCGCCTTGCGGGCGATATCGAGCGCCAGCGCCGTCGGCGCCGAGACAGTGACGAGGGCGCCGATGCCGAAAGTGACCGACTTCTGCACCAGCTCGAAGCTGCAGCGGCTGGTCATGACGACGAAACCGGTGGCGAGGTCGGTACCGGTATCCGCAAGCACGCCGATCAGCTTGTCGAGCGCGTTGTGGCGGCCGACGTCCTCGCGCACGTGCACGATCTCGCCGCCGAGCGTCGCCCAGGCAGCGCCGTGCACGGTGCGATTGAAGCGGTTCATGATTTGCCGTTTCGGCAGCTCGCGCGCTGCCTTGAGCATCGCCTCGGGCGCGGGGCGGACCGTGTGCGCCACTGGCTCGGTCACGCGGACGACGTCGTCGATCCTTTCGACGCCGCACAGACCGCAGCCCGAACGGCCCTCAATGGTGCGGCGCGGCATGCGCGCTTCGGCGAGCGCCTCCTCGTCGACGGCGACGTCGATTGCCCAGCCGTTCTCCACCGGCATGGCGATGATGCCGAGAATGTCGCTGCGGTTTTGGAGGACCCCCTCGGCGAGCACGAAGCCCCGACCGAAATCGGTGAGGTTGGCCGGTGTCGCCATCATGACCGTGTAGGGCTCGCTGTTGATGAGCAGCGCGACGGGAACTTCCTCGGGGAGCTGCCAGGTGACGGGCGTCTCCTTGCCGGCCGAGTCGATGCTGACGCCATCGGCCGGAACGGAGCAAAGCGCGGGACTTGCATCCCGCGCTTCGGCTAGCTCCGTCTCGGCGATCTTGGCAGTGGCGCTCATCGGTAGATCATGGCGCGCGATACCTCACACACGCGTGACGCTCGCGCGCCCGCCGTTACTCCGCAGCAATAAGCGGCTTGTCCTTCTCGATGCGCTTGTTCTCGCGCTCGCGCTCCTCCCACTCGTCCTGCCACTCGGACGGACGGTTGGAAGGTGTTACCTGCACCGCCGTCACCTTGTACTCGGGGCAGTTGGTCGCCCAGTCCGAGTTCTCGGTGGTGATCACGTTGGCGCCGCTGATCGGGAAGTGGAACGTGGTGTGGACGACGCCAGGCGGCACGCGGTCGGTGATCTTGACGCGCAGCGTCGTACCGCCGGCGCGGCTCGTGACCGAGGTCAGCGAGCCGTCCTTGATGCCCCGCACCTCGGCGTCGCTCGCATGCATCTCGAGGATGTCCTCGTCGTGGAACACGACGTTCTCCGTCCGCCTGGTCTGGGCGCCGACATTGTACTGGCTGAGGATGCGGCCGGTGGTGAGGATGAGCGGGAAGCGCGAGTTGGAGCGCTCTGGTGTCGGTACGAACTCGGTGAGCATGAACCGGCCCTTGCCGCGCGTGAATTCGTCGATGTGCATGACCGGGGTACCTTCCGGCGCGTCGTCGTTGCACGGCCACTGGACGCTGCCGCGCTCGTCGAGCATCTTGAAGGAGATGTTCTTGAACGTCGGCGTCATGTGGGCGATCTCGTCCATGATCGCCGCCGCCGACGTGTACATCATCGGATAGCCCATTGCGGTGGCGAGGCGGCAGACAATCTCCCACTCGGCCATACCCTGCTTCTCGCGCATCACCGGCCGCACGCGGTTCACGCGGCGCTCAGCATTGGTGAAGGTGCCATCCTTCTCCAGGAACGATGTGCCCGGGAAGAAGACGTGCGCAAAGGCGGCCGTCTCGTTGAGGAACAGGTCCTGCACGATCAGGCACTCGAGCGACTCGAGCGCGTGCTCGACGTGGCTGGTGTTGGGATCCGACTGGGCGATGTCCTCGCCCTGCACGAACAGGCCCTTGAAGGTGCCGGCCGAAGCCTCGTCGAACATGTTCGGGATGCGCAGGCCCGGCTCGGGGTCGAGCTTGACCTTCCATTCCTTCTCGAACAGGCGGCGCGTCGCCTCGTCGGAGACGTGACGGTAGCCGGGGTACTCGTGCGGGAACGAACCCATGTCGCACGAGCCCTGCACGTTGTTCTGACCGCGCAGCGGGTTCACGCCCACGCCCTCGCGACCGATGTTGCCGGTCGCCATGGCGAGGTTGGCGATGGCCATGACCGTGGTGGAGCCCTGGCTGTGCTCGGTGACACCGAGGCCGTAGTAGATGGCGGCGTTGCCGCCGGTAGCAAAGAGGCGGGCGGCGCCGCGAATCTCTTCGGCCGGCACGCCGGTTACAGCTTCGAGCGCCTCGGGCGAGTGCTTCGGATTGGCGATGAACTTCTCCCAGCGGGCGAAGGCGTCCTTGTCGCAACGGGCAGCGACGAAGCTGCGGTCGACAAGGTGCTCGGTGACGACGACGTGGCTCATGGCGTTGAGCACGGCGACGTTGGTCGAGGGCTGCAGCTGCAGATGGTAGTCCGAGCTGACGTGTGGGCTCTTCACGATGTCGATGCGGCGCGGATCGACGACGATCAGCTTCGCCCCTTCACGCAGGCGCTTCTTCATGCGCGACGCGAACACCGGGTGGGCGTCGGTCGGGTTGGCGCCGATGACCATGATGACGTCGGAAAGATCGACGCTCTTGAAGTCCTGCGTGCCGGCCGACTCGCCGAACGTCTGCTTCAGCCCGTAGCCGGTGGGCGAGTGGCAAACGCGGGCGCAAGTGTCGACGTTGTTGTTGCCGAAGGCGGCGCGGATCATGCGCTGCACGACGTAGACTTCCTCGTTGGTAGTGCGCGAGGAGGTAATGCCGCCGATCGAACCCTTGCCGTACTTCGCCTGCACCGCCTTGAACCTATCGGCGGCGTACTGGATCGCCTCGTCCCACGAAACTTCACGCCACGGATCGGTGATCTTCTCGCGAATCATCGGATTCATAACGCGGTCTTTGTGCGTGGCGTAACCGAAGGCGAAGCGGCCCTTGACGCACGAGTGGCCCTCGTTCGCGCCGCCATCCTTGTAGGGCATCATGCGGACCACGCGCTCACCCTGCATCTCGGCCTTGAACGAGCAGCCGACGCCGCAGTAGGCGCAAGTGGTGACGACGCTGTGCTCGGGCTGGCCGTGCTCGACGACCGACTTCTCGATCAGCGTCGCGGTGGGACAGGCCTGCACGCAGGCGCCGCACGACACGCACTCGGACTGCAGGAAGTCGTCGTCCTGACCGGCGGAGACGTGCGAGGCGAACCCGCGGCCGTCGATGGTCAGAGCAAACGTGCCCTGCACTTCCTCGCAAGCGCGGACGCAGCGCGAGCAGACGATGCACTTCGACGGCTCGAACTGGAAGTAGGGGTTCGACGTGTCTTTCGCCTGCCACAGCGGGTTGGCTTCGCCATTCGTGCGGGCGAACACATGGTTCTCGCCGTCGTAGCCGTAGCGCACCTCGCGCAGGCCGACCGCGCCGGCCATGTCCTGCAGCTCGCAGTCGCCGTTGGCGGCACAGGTGAGGCAGTCCAGCGGGTGGTCCGAAATGTAGAGCTCCATCACGCCCTTGCGGATGCGGGCGAGACGATCGTTCTGCGTCGTCACCTTGATGCCGGGAGCGACCGGTGTGGTGCACGAGGCGGGCGTGCCGCGGCGCCCTTCGATCTCGACGAGACACAGGCGACACGAGCCAAACGCGTCGAGGCTGTCGGTGGCGCACAGCTTCGGCACCATGATGCCGAGGTCGGCCGCGGCACGCATGATCGACGTGCCTTCGGCCACCGTCACCTCGCGGCCGTCGATCTCCAGCGTCACCGTCTTGTTATTGACGGCGTGCACCGATTTCGTGCCGAAATCCTTCTCCTTGATGAGCGTAAGTGGCTGGGTCTCGCTCGTCATGGCGTTGCCTCGCATCTTGTTCATTCGGCCGCCTCGGCACGCACCGGGCGATTGAAATCTTCAGGGAAATGACGCAGTGCGCTCATTACGGGCATGGGGGTTAACCCGCCCATGGCGCACAAGGATCCATCCGTCATCGTATTGCAGAGATCTTCGAGGATCTCGATGTTCTTCTCGCGTTCGATACCGGCCATAATGCGATCCATGGTCTCGACGCCACGCACCGAGCCGATGCGGCAGGGCGTGCACTTTCCGCAAGACTCAATCACGCAGAACTCCATGGCGAACCGCGCCATGTGCGCCATGTCGACCGTATCGTCGAACACGACGATGCCGCCGTGGCCGACCATCGCGTCGACCTTCACGAACGCTTCGTAGTCCATCGGCGTGTCGAGCTTGCCGTTCGGCAGGTAGGCGCCGAGCGGACCGCCGAACTGAGCGGCGCGCAGAGGGCGTCCCGACAGCGTGCCGCCGCCGTAGCCTTCGATAAGCTCGCGCGCGGTGACGCCGAAGGCCTTTTCGACGAGTCCGCCCTGCTTGATGTTGCCGGCCAGCTGGAAGGCGAGCGTGCCGCGCGATTTGCCGACGCCGAAGTCGCGGTAGTACTCGCCACCCTTGTCGAGGATGATGGGCACCGAGGCGAGGCTCAGCACGTTGTTGATGACGGTGGGCTTGCCGAACAGACCCTCGATCGCCGGCAGCGGCGGCTTGTAGCGCACCAGGCCGCGGCGGCCCTCGAGGCTTTCCAGCATCGAGGTTTCCTCACCGCAGATGTAGGCGCCGGCGCCCATACGCACGTACAGCTCGAAGTCGTGCGGCGAGCCTTGGATCGTGCGGCCGAGCCAGTTGGCCTCGGTAGCGATGCGGATCGCCTCGCGCAGCGTGGCGACCGCGTGCGGATATTCAGAACGGACGTAGATGTAGCCCTTGGTGGCGCCGACGGCGATGCCGGCGATCGTCATGCCCTCGATGAGACAATACGGATCGCCTTCCATAAGCATGCGGTCGGCGAAGGTGCCGCTGTCGCCCTCGTCGGCGTTACAGCAGATGTACTTCTGGTCTGCCTTGGCATCGTGGACCGTCTTCCACTTGATGCCGGTCGGGAAGCCGGCGCCGCCGCGACCGCGCAGGCCCGAGGTGGTGACCTCGCCCACGATGTCGATCGGCGCCATGGTCAGCGCCTTGGTGAGGCCCTCGAAGCCGCTATGCGCGCGGTAGTCCTCGATCGACAGCGGATCGGTAATGCCGCAGCGCGCGAACGTCAGGCGCTCCTGGTTCTTGAAGTAGGGGATTTCCTCGGTGAGCCCGTGCCCGAGCTTGTGCTTCTCGCCCTTGAGGAAGTTGGCCTTGAAGAGACCCGGCACATCCTCTGGCTTCACGGGGCCATAGGCGACGCGGCCCTTCGGCGTCTCGACCTCGACCAGCGGCTCGAGCCACAGCATCCCGCGCGAGCCGTTGCGGACGATCTCGATCTTGGAATTGCGCTTCTTGGCTTCGGCGGCGATCGCCTTGGCAACGGCATCGGCGCCCATCGAAAGGGCGGCGGCATCGCGGGGAACGTAGACCTTGATCATGCGGCGGCTCCGCGATCGAGGTCGGCAATAATGCTGTCGAAGCGCTCCTTGTCGACACACCCGTAGAGATCGCCATCGATCATCATGGCGGGGGACAGTGCGCAGTTACCGAGACAATAGACGGCCTCGAGGCTGAACTGGCCGTCGGCGGTCGTCTCGCCGAACTTCACTTTCAGCTTGTCCTCCGCATGCCGGCAGAGGTTCTGCGTGTGCATGGCCTGGCAGGCTTCGGCGCGACAGATCTTGATGTTGTGGCGCCCGCCCGGCGTGCGGCGGAACTCATGGTAAAAGGTCAGTACGCCGTAGACTTCGGCGCGCGAGCGATTGAGCGCGTTGGCGATCACGGGGAGCGTCTGCTCGGGCACATAACCGAGCTCGTGCTGCAGGTCGTGGAAAATTTCGAGCAGCTCATCCGGGCGGTTGTCATGTGCGGCGCAAATGGCGAGCGCGGTTACATCGGCTCCAGCCGGCGCTTCAATCTTGACTTCTGTAGTAGACTTTGACATTCAGTGGTGCCTTTACGGCTTCTGCCCCAGCAGCCTGTCTTCTCTCAACTTGCAACCATCCGATCAAATCGGCCGTCTCGATGTGTCAATCGAGCTGGCCAATGCTGCATTGCAACAATCGGGGAAGCTAGGCGTCGACCCGTTCGTCGAAGTTTACGGGCGTCAGCAGGGCCGCCGTTTCCCGCAATGCCTCGATAAGCGGTGACAGCGGATCACGGGCGGCAACCACAAGGCCGACGCTGTGCTCAACTGTCGGTGCGTCGAGCGGAATGGCCTTTACGCCCGACATCGTCCCCAACACGTCTAATATATATTGCGGCATGATGCTCGCCAGCCCCATCAAACGTACATTCGAACACAAATTGATGACGGAGTTCGTCTCCAGCCGCGTATTTGGGTGACACCTCGCGGTTTCGAAGGCGCGGTCGATGATCCGCCGGTTCTGCATGTTGGGGGTCAGCAGGCAGAGCGGCTCGTCCGCGGCTTCCTGCCAGGTGACCGACGCTCGGTTGGCCAGCGCGTGCGTCTCGGGGATGAACAGGCAGTATCGCTCGATGTAGAGCGGCGTGGCCAGCAATCCGTCGATTGGTTCGTTGTCGAGGTAGGTAATTCCGACGTCGATGGAGAAATCGGCGAGAGCGCGCAGGATTTCCTCCGAGCTTTGCGACAGTACGGTGAAGTCGATGCCCGGGTGGATGGCGCGGATCTTCTTGGTGAGCAGCGGGATCATTGGCAGCGCCGAGGGGATGCCGCCGAGAACGAGGCGTCCCGACAGTCCGCTCTCGTGATCCTTGAGGTGTCCCAGCTCCTCCTGCATGGACTGCCAGTCCTTCAGGATGACATGCGCCCACTTGAGGACCCGCTCGCCTTCCGGCGTGAGCCCGCGGTAGCGCTGGCCGCGCTCGACGATCGGCACCTCCAGCTCCAGCTCGAGCTGGCGGATGCGCCCCGATAGGGTTGGCTGGGTCACGTTGCAGGCGGCCGCTGCGCGCGTGAAGTGTTTTTCGCGAGCGAGCGCGGCAAGATAGTGAAGCTGTCGGATGTCCATCGTGCCCCTCCCGAGGCAACGGTCGCTATCGCGTGGGGGATTACGCCTGTCGGAATGCCGGCCCGCGGCCTGCCGGCTCGCCTCGCCGCTGCCATGATCATCTAGCCAACGCCTGCGAAACGCAATGCGAATGCGGTTTTCTCCGCTGCATTCAATGGTGCTGGCGCGCCATGTTATTGCCTTCGAGCGCTTTAATATTTCTTCTCGGACGAAGCGGACGCCGTCGCGGAAAACGATCCGCGCGGGAGCGGGGCAGAGCTCTCTCAGGGCGCGCCGACTTCGACGGCTCGGCAGGTGACCTCGAACGGTCGCAAAAAAGCCTGCGGGCAACTCAGGGTGGGTGGGACAGAAAAAGTCCCCCGTGTGGTAAATCAGTCGGCGAACCTCCGTTCGCCTTGTAACCGGCCGTGACGGCTGGGGGGTATAGCGTATGAACAATCACGACCGCGCGCGCCTCTTTGGGACGTTGCTCGCAACGACCCTCGCTTCGACTGCCTTCGCAATGGAGCCGACCCCGTCTCCGGCTCCTTTCTCTCCGGCGCCTGCCGTTTCACTCCCAGTCTTCCTGGACGTCGCGCGCCTGCCGGATATGCAGGAGGCTTGGCGCGCCCGCTTCAGCGACGCCGACACGTCGCAGGCGACTGCGGCGACCGTGACGCCTGTCGCCGCCGCCAAGCCCGACACTTCCGTTCTTAATACCTCGCGCGAGGCGATCTCGCGCGCCGAGCAGGTGAGCCGCGAGGCAGCCGCCGTCCGGTCGCGCGCCGAGGAGCTGAGCCGCCGGTTCACCGTCGACCCCAACGCTACCTCCGACCCGCCAGCCGCCGAGCAGCCAGCTCCGACCGAGACCGCGGCGATCGGCCAAGGCGCCAGTGAGGTGCCCGCAGCCAACGACCAGGTGCTGGCGCCGGCTGACGGCGAATTCACTGCTGTCGAGCCGGCGGTTGAAGTTCCAGTCAAGAAGCAGGCCGCGGCGACCGATGCCCCGGTCATCGAGGACATGGCGACGGTCCCGCCAATGGGCGTCACGCGCAGGCCGACGGCACCTTCGCTTCGTCAGGCCGCGCAGTCTGCCGCGCGCCGGGCATATGTCCCCAAGCCGGTGGCGGCCGATGCGTCGACCAAGCCGGAAGAGGACCCGATGATGCCGACGGAGCTGCGTGCCTTCGGCTGGGCCTCCCAGCCGTAGGCAAGTCAAACCGCGATCTTCTCGATGCGCCGGTCGCGGCTGGCCTGCAGGGCGTCCTGAAGTTGACGATTTTTGATCGCCTTCAGGGCATCTGCCGCGGTTTTGAATGACCGATCCGATCCTAAGAAGCGATGAGCTATGGCCACTAGGTCGGGCTTCTTAAGCTTCGCGCCCGCGATCTCGGCGATCGTCGCATCGAACTCCGCGTTGTCCAGCCGGTGGCGCACGAGCCTGTCAGCGAGCTTCTCAATCGCGGTCGCGTCGTGACCCTGAGGCGCCCTTCGTTTCTTGACAGGCGGGGGAGCGAGGATAGCGGATTTGATGTCGGCCGCGAAAGACTTCGCGCCCTCCACCTGTTCACCCGCGAGGAGCTTGAGCACGGCTGAGCAATCACTGTTGGCCTTTGCCCCGGCAGCCGCAAGCACCGAACCGATCCGTGTCAACTGCCCCGCGAGTGCACAGGGATACTCCGCGGTGCGCTTGACCGACTTCCAATGCTTCTGAATGGCTGGGACGACCTTGGAGACAGGTAGCTCGCCTGCAGTGGCGATAGCCTCAGCGAAGAGACGCAAGTTGGTCGCGCGACCGGCCGAGCCTTCCTCTTCGATGAGGTCGGCAAAGGAGGAAAGGGTTTCGCCAAACTCCCTAGCCTTCATGGCTTAGCGTCCTTTCAACGGCGCACGTCGGGCAACCTCATCGGCCAGTGCCTCAAACATCGGGCGAGTCTGTGGCTCCTGCAAGTATGCGATCCCTTCCTCTGTGGAGTAGGCGACTTTCTGTGTGCGTCGCATGACTGCATCCCGAATAAAGAAATTCTCATTAGAATTCATGGCATTGCGGACATTTGTCTCGGCTGAGTCTGCGGCAGGCGCGGCCGCAGTGGGCAGATAGTCAACGGAGGTCATCGTTCCAACGATACCTGCAAGCTTGAGGATCGGGTTGATCGGCTGCAGTCTTCTAACCTGTTTTGCGAAGGTCCCGACCGCTATCGCCGAGACGTGGTCGACGACAGTTGGCACGAAAAGGTAGTTACTGGCGCATAGACCGTTGAGAAATCCTGCAGTCATTCTCGGCGGCGCGTCAATTATGACCCGTTCGTAGGTGTTCTGGACATGTTCAGAGAGAATGGCCCGCGCTAAGCGATACCGAATGTCGTCCTTTGAGTCGGCTAGTACCCATGAGTACTCCATGTTCCGCTCGAGCTTTTCGAATGAATACCAACAGGAGACGTAGTCCAGCTTGTGATGTGCTTTGCCCTCAACAATTGCGCTTCCGCTCCAAAGTTCTGGCAACTCATCTCTGTGCAGTAGGTCGACCGCGGAAGGGAACTCTGTAGGGCGCTGTCTCGACTGGGCCAACATTAAGCTCGTAAGTGAACCCTGATAGTCGAGATCGATGGCGAGTACTCGCTCCCCTCGAGCGGCGTAACATGCAGCGAGGTTGGCACTTAGGGTCGTCTTTCCAACACCACCCTTCTGATTGGCGAATAGGCATACTGGGATGCTGTCACCCAAACGTCTAACGTAGTCATCCATTCGCAGACCAGGACTGGTCGACCAAAACTCAGCCGCATCGCCCTGGCTTGCAGTGCGGACGAGCGCAACTTTCCGACTTAAGCTTGTGATCTCGTCGCGACATCCCCTCAGATGTTCGTCGGCGGGCGCGCGGCTCTCAATCGCGAAAGCGAGGTTGCGTTCCAACAAACGCGCTTTGGTCTCCGCTTCGTCCTTTGCCTCGATTGATTGGCGCGTTATTTCTCTGAGTTCGTCGGCCTTGGTTTGTAGATGGTCAATGTCTCGACGGCAGTTCTTGAAGAGCCAAACGAAGATACCGAACGCAATGAGCGTCCCGACGCCAGCCAACGACAGGCCGAATTCGATCCAGGGCCTTATGGTATCGAGCCAGTATTTGGCGACGACTACGCACTGCGCGATCTCGTCGGGAGATTCCCATCCACACATGTACGCACCCCTGGGCTCAACTACTTCAAGTTGAGCCCAAGGGGAAATAAGTACAATCAGCAATGCGCCAACGGAATGGTATTCCGGGCGCGCAATTGTTTCGCTGCAACAATCGATGGCCGACTCGCCAAGCCTGAAAGTGAAAAAGCCGCCCGCAGTTTCCTGCGCGCGGCTTCTTCTATTCGTGCCGGGTGGCCGGCGTTACATGCCCATGCCGCCCATGCCGCCGTGTCCGTGCGAATGGCCGTCGCCGCCATCCTTCTTCGGCGCCTCGCCGATCGCCGCCTCGGTGGTGATCAGCAAGCCGGCGACGGACGCCGCGTCCTGCAGCGCCACGCGCACAACCTTGGCGGGGTCGATGATGCCCTTCTCGAGCATGTCACCGTACTCATCATTCTGCGCGTCGTAGCCGAACGACTGCCCCTTCGTGTCGAGGATCTTGCCGACGACGATCGAGCCTTCCACGCCAGCGTTGCTGGCGATCTGGCGGATGGGCGCCTGCAGGGCGCGCTTGATGATGCCGATGCCGGCTTCCTGGTCGGCGTTGTCGCCTTTGACGTTGATGGCACTGGCGGCCTTGAGCAGCATCACGCCGCCGCCGGGCACCACGCCTTCCTCGACCGCGGCCCGAGTGGCGTTCAGCGCGTCGTCGACGCGGTCCTTACGCTCCTTTACCTCGACCTCGGTCGCACCGCCGACGCGGATCACCGCGACGCCGCCGGCGAGCTTGGCCAGACGCTCCTGCAGCTTCTCGCGGTCGTAGTCCGAGGTGGTTTCCTCGATCTGCGCCTTGAGCTGATTGACGCGGGCCTCGATGTCTTTCTTCTTGCCGGCACCGTCGACGATCGTGGTGTTTTCCTTGGTGATCGACACGCGCTTGGCGCGGCCCAGCATGTCGAGCGTCACGTTCTCGAGCTTGATGCCGAGATCTTCCGAGATCGTCTGGCCACCAGTGAGGACGGCGATGTCCTCGAGCATGGCCTTGCGGCGATCACCGAAGCCGGGGGCCTTGACGGCGGCAACCTTGAGGCCGCCGCGCAGCTTGTTGACAACGAGCGTCGCGAGCGCCTCGCCCTCGACCTCTTCGGCGATAATGAGCAGCGGGCGACCCGACTGGACGACTGCCTCGAGCACCGGGAGAAGCTGCTGCAGGTTCGACAGCTTCTTCTCGTGGATGAGGATGTAGGGATCCTCGAGCTCAGCGATCATCTTCTCGGCATTGGTCACGAAGTAGGGCGAGAGATAGCCGCGGTCGAACTGCATGCCCTCGACGACTTCCAGCTCGGTCTCGAGGCCCTTGGCTTCCTCGACCGTGATGACGCCCTCGTTGCCGACCTTCTGCATCGCTTCGGCGATCATCTCGCCGATGGCCTTCTCGCCGTTGGCCGAGATGGTGCCGACCTGGGCGATCTCGCCCGAGTTCTTCACCTTCTTGGAGCGCTTGGCGATCTCCTCGATGACCTGAACGACGGCCTTGTCGATGCCGCGGCGAAGATCCATCGGGTTCATGCCGGCGGCGACGGCCTTGAGGCCCTCGCGCACGATCGCCTGGGCCAGGACCGTTGCCGTCGTGGTGCCGTCGCCGGCAAGATCGTTGGTCTTCTGGGCAACCTCGCGCACCATCTGCGCGCCCATGTTCTCGAACTTGTCCTCGAGCTCGATCTCCTTCGCAACCGTCACGCCGTCCTTGGTCGTGCGCGGGGCGCCGAACGACTTCTCGATGACGACGTTGCGGCCCTTGGGACCGAGCGTGACCTTCACCGCATTGGCGAGGGTGTCGACGCCGCGGAGCAGACGCTCACGGGCATCGGCGGCAAAGCGGACTTCTTTGGCAGCCATTGGATTTCCTTGGAGTTTGGGGCTCGGATCGAGCGAATAGCGACTAGAGAGCAGCGAGTCGGGATTGCGAGGCTCAGCGGGCAGAGCGAAGGGAATTGCGAGCGGCGGACTATTCGCGGCTCGCTACTCACTCGCTGTCTTCGCTTACTTCTCGAGCACGCCCATCACGTCGCTTTCCTTCATGATGAGCAGGTCCTGGCCGTCGATCTTGACCTCGGTGCCGCTCCACTTGCCGAACAGAACCTTGTCGCCCTTCTTGAGGCCGATCTCGATCAGCTTGCCGCTCTCGTCACGGCTGCCGGGACCGACGGCTACGACCTCGCCCTGCTGGGGCTTCTCGGCGGCGGTGTCGGGGATGATGATGCCGCCGGACGTCTTCGTCTCACTGTCGACGCGCTTGACGACGACGCGGTCATGCAAGGGACGGAACTTCATGGGAAATATTGCTCCAGATGGCAGCTCGGCCGGAGGGGCCGGCGTCTTTGATGGCGCGTTAGCACTATATCGCAGAGAGTGCCAAGCGTGCCGAGGTGATACGCGCCGGCGCCATCGCCTGTCAAGAAAGGGCGAGCGGCTCCACGACGCGCGGGTGCCATAGCGGCAACGTGGCGAACGAGCGGTTAATTTCAAGGCTCGAAGCGATCGATTCGGAGGGACGGCTTTCGTGATCGACATGACCTCGTGGCTCGGCTCGCGCGCCGAGATGTGGCCGCGGCTGCGCCTCGCCATCCAGACGACCATCGCCGCCTGCGTGTCGTATGTGATCGTGGATGCCATCGGCATGGCGCAAGGGTTCTGGGCAGTGATGACTGCCATTTTGGTGACGCAGGCCAATGTCGGCGCGTCGTTGGGCCTGGCGACCGAGCGGTTCGTCGGCAGCTTGCTCGGCGTCGTCGTCGGCGGCGTCGTCGCCGTCCTCCTTGCCGACGCGCAAGAGCTGAAGTTCGCCGGGCTTGCGGTGACGGTACTCGTGCTCGGCTTCTTCGCGGCCCGCCGCCCGTCGCTGCGCATTGCCTGTGTCACGGCCGCCATCGTCGTCCTCGGCGATCCCAGCCTCGGGCCGCCCATTTCCTCGGCCGAGAACCGCATGATCGAGGTGGCGATCGGCACCGTCGTCGCCATCCTCACCACGCTCTTGATATTTCCATCGCGCGCCGGACCACTGTTCGCCGAGCACGTGACCCGAACGTTCACGCCGCTGTTCGAGGTGGCGCGGGATACACTTGCCGCGGCGCTGGGCCAGCCACTCGACATTGAGGGAATGGGCGCGCAGGGCACGCGCATCCGCGCTGCCTTTGCCGAAGGCGACACCCTCGCCCGCGAAGCGCGCGTCGAGGTCGCTAACTATGTCGCTGACAGCCCCGACCCCGAGGCGATCCTGCGCGCCCTGCGCCGCACGTGGCACACCGAGATCATGCTCATGCGCGCGGTCTATCAGCCGCTGCCCCCGGTCGCAGTGAAGATCTTAGGACCCCAGATCGAGGAGTTGCGCGCGGCCCTCGACGATGTGGCGAAGCATCTTGCGGGGCCTGCCACCTGCTACACGGCGCCCAATCTCGCCGCCGTCGAGAATGCGCTGGCCGAGATCGAGCATCGGTTGGAAGAGATGCGCGCCAAGGGCGAGACGCGCGAGATGTCGATGGACGACATCATCCGCGTGATGGCCTTCGACTTCGCGCTCGGACAGCTGCGTCTCAACCTACGCGACATTGCCGAGCGCGCGCCGGAGCTTGCCGCGTTTGCCGGATCGACCTATCCGCTGTTGCGGTGGCTGCAGCGCCTTCCGGCAAAATGGACGTAGCTCAGACCATCTTGCCGAGAACCTTCTGCATCTCGGGGAACGAGAAGGCGCGAAGCGTCTCGGAACGGACGTAGCCGCGCGACGCGACGCTCAGCATCAGGGCCGTCGAGCTCTCATCGTCCGGCGCATCGCAGACGACGACAATGTCGTGCCTGCCGAGGGTCCAATACATGTCCTTGACGGTTACGCCGCTGCTCTTCGCCATTTCCTTGAAGGCCTCTGCCCGCGCAACCGTCTCCTTGACGTTGCGGATGCCCTGTTCCGTGAAGCTCGCGAGCACAACGAAAGTGGCCATGGGATCCTCCTTGGCGGGTCTCCCTCTTGATACGCCCCTGCCACATCGTTACGGCTGCAGCGGATAGCTGTCCACAGCGCGCGATTCGCCAGCCGTGTGGGCTGCAGCCGGATTTCTGGTCGAAAGGTTGACGTCTCAGCAGCCGCGCCGGGCGACGCCGGCCGCGTCGAAGACCTGGCCAGTCAGCGTGCGGCCCGGTCGGGAGGCGAGATACAACGCGAGGGCGGCGATATCCGGTTCGCTGGTAAGTGCGGCGCCGGCGCCCGCCACAGTGGAGGAAGGGCCGACGGCATTGACGCGAATGCCCTGCGGCGCCCACCGCTCGGCTTCGCCGCGGGTTACGGCTGCCAGCGCGGAGCGGACGATCCCGGCGAGAGCGCCCTCGGCTGCGGTGCGCGGCGCCGGCATGGTCATGACGTTGAGCACAAGGCCTTCCGACAGCGTCAGGCGCATGCGGTTGGCGACGATGCGCGTCACGTGCACCGGCAACATTAGCTTTTCGGAGACAAGCTCCTCGATGTGCTCGATGCTTGCACGGCCGCGCATATCGGCGGCGGTGATGGGGATGAGGTTGACGACGACATCGAGACCGCCGAATGCCTGAGCGGCGGCTTTGGCGAAGCGGATCGAAGCGTCGGAATCGCCGCAGGCGTCGGTGAACAGCTTCACCTCGCTGGCCGTCTCGGCCAGCATCGTCGTAACGGCGTCGAGCTCAACGGACGGCGCAGTGGCGTGCAGCACAAGACGGCCGCGGTGATCGGCGAATTTGCGGGCGACATCCACGCCGCTAGTCGGCGAAAGGCCGGTGATCAGCGCACGAACGCCGGCAAGCTCACCATAATATGACGCACTCGAGTCGCGACCCATCACCGTCATCAGCATGAGCATTCCCTTTGAATTTACGCCGGGACTTGTGGGAACGCCCCGACACCACTGATACCACGTCGATTCGCCTAACGAGTTCTAAACAGCACCCCGATTCCGGTCGGCCGGAGGCCGGCATGCGGCGCGACTGAGGCGTGCGATGGCAATCCCCGGGCATATGGGTAGTTCCCCGTGGCACGGCGATTGCCTGTGGACGAATCGCGCGCGCGGCGATGTGGCCGATTTTTCTCAGCAATGCGCATCGCCACGCGCCGGACACGAATCGACGCGTTGTTGAGAAAGCTGGTGAAAGTGGCCGCGCCGTCATTGCGCGGCGGGGGTGCGGGCGAAAAGCTCGCAGGGATAACGAATCGGCAAGGGGGCGTCGTCACTCTTCCATGGCGAGCATCGAAAACAGCGAGGGCGGGATGCCGAAGCACAGTGGCATGGCCGATCTCATCGTCAAGGGGGCCATCGCGCTGGTTACAGCGGCCTTCTTCGTCGGGGCCTATCTGCAATTCCAGGTCTCATTCTGGATGGCGCTCATCGGAGCGCTGTCGGTCTACATCACGCTGCTGATGGGGCATGCCGTCATGCGCCGCCGCGAGCGTGAGACAGATTTGGTCTCAGTGGTGGAGCGCCTCGAAGACGAGGTCGCGCGCCTGAAGACCGGCGCGGTGCCTCCTGTCGCATCGCGCCAGCAGCGTGCGCCGAACATGGCGCCACCGCCGCTCGCCAAGGCGCCGCCGCCTCCGCCAATGCCACCGATTGCTCCGCGGGTAGCCGCGCCGCCGTCCCCGCCCGTGGCCGCATCGCCGACGCTCCCGCCTCCAGCGGGGCGGACGCCGCGCATCTTCCGCAGCACCGAGCCGGCGCCGGTTGCCACCGCGCCCGAGCGCGAACCGCGCTTGTCCGCACCGCCGCGGCAGGAGCCGCAGCTTTCCGTATCGCCGTCACCCGCTGCATCGGACGCTCCGTTGGTGCCGACGCTGCCGGATTGGTCGTCGCCGCCGGCCGCGCCGATGGCACCCGCTAAAGGGGCGCACGACTACTGGCCCGGTCGCCAAACGAAGCCGACCCTGGCCGACGGACCGCGGGTAGAGCTGCCGCCGCTCGCCGCCGACCGCGAGACCGACCTCGACGCGGTGCATGGCATGATCAAGCGTCTCGCCGACGAGGTGGACGTGGGCGCTGAGCCGATGCTCGAGGGTCTGCCGCCGCAGCGCCAGGAGAGCGCCCTGCGCGCCTCGCTCAACGCACTGCAGACTACCGCCAACGCGATGCGCGCGACCAAGAAGAAGGACGGCCTGCCGCTCGCGTCTTCCGCGCCGCGCGCCGGTGCCCCAATGCCGCCGCCGATCATGCCTGCGCATACGCGCCTGGCTTCGCTCGCCGAGGCGGTGTCGGCCGGGCGGATCGACGTTGCTTTGGCGCCGATCGTCGGCCTTGCCGATCACCTGGTGCACTACTACGAGGTCGTGGCCTCGCCGCGCGACGAGCGCGGAGTGGCGATGTCGGTGACGACGCGCGAGCCGCAGCTTGCCCTCGCGGGCCTGCTGCCGATGCTCGACAGCGCCCGCCTACGTCAGGCGGCCGGGGTCGCCCGGTCGTTCGCCGAGGAGGGACGCCAGACGTGCCTGTTCGTCCCGGCGACGGCGGTGTCGCTCGCCAACGACAGTTTCCTCGACGAGCTGGCCGACGCGTTCCGCGACCGTGAGGCGCTGGCTAGCGATCTGGTGCTGACGTTCGCGCAGGCGGACGTACGGACGTTCGGCGGCTCCGAGTGGAGCGCGCTGACCGACATGCGCGATCTGGGCTTCCGCTTCGGCGTCGAGGACGTCACCGACTTCGACTACGAGTTCACCGCGCTGTGCGCCGCCGGCTTCGCCTTCGTGAAGCTCGATGCCGCGACGCTGCTGGCCGGCCTCGCCGCTCCGAACGGCACCATGCCGGGCGACGAGGTGTGCCGTAACCTCAGCGAGCTGGGCCTCACCCTCGTTGTCGCCAACGTCGATGACGAGGTGACGCGCGATCGTGTGGCCGAGACCGGCGTACCTCTCGGCCAGGGAGCGCTGTTCGGCGCGCCCGTGCCTGTGGCAGGCGACGGCTATGCCGTCGCCGATGACGCAGCCGCTTGAGATTTACGCGGGCGGCGGCTAGGCAAGTGCCATGCCGCCCGCGTCCCTTCCCGACTCCGCCATCCCGCTCATCCAATCGATCGCGCCGCTTGCCGGCGTGACGAGGGCGTGGCTGACCGATATCTGGGGCGTGATCCACAATGGCGTGAACCCGTTTGCGGACGCCTGCACCGCCTGCGCCAATTTTCGCGCCGCCGGCGGGATCGTCGTCCTCGTCTCCAACTCGCCGCGTCCGCATGACAGCGTCGCCGCACAGCTCGACGATATCGGCGTGCCGCGTGAGGCGTGGGACGCCATCGTCACCTCTGGCGACGTCGCGCGCACGCTGATCGGCCGCTATGCAGGGGGCCCCGTCTATCACATCGGCCCGCAGCGCGACCTCGCCACCTTCGCCGGGCTGGATATCAAGCGCGTTCTCCCCGAAGCGGCCGAGGTCATCGTCTGCACCGGCCTATTCGACGACGAGTGCGAGACGCCCGACGACTACGCCGCGACCCTGGCTGCGTGTCGCGCACGCAACCTGCCTATGGTCTGCGCCAATCCCGACCTCATGGTCGAGCGTGGCGGTCGCATGATCTATTGCGCCGGAGCCATTGCGCGCGCCTACGAGGAACTGGGCGGCAGGGTCGAGTACGCCGGCAAGCCGTATCTGCCGATCTACGAGCTGACCTTCGCGACGCTCGAAAAGCTGAAACCGGGCAGCAGCGACAGGGCACGGCTCCTGGCGATCGGTGACGGCATCGGGACCGATATCGCCGGGGCCGCAGCGGCGGGTGTGCCCTCGGTGTTCGTGGCGAGCGGGGTGCATGTCAAAGGCGGGCTCGACGGCGAGGCCATCGCCGCGCTCTTCCCAGCCGGCACGCCGCGTCCCATAGCGGCCATGCCCACGCTCGCCTGGTAGCTTTGGCGCCCTGACTGTTATCCCCGTACATCGCGGCTCGCCTAAAGTTGCGGCGGCCCATCTCAAAGACGCGGGGTGCAGACGTGCGCTGGCGGATTGCATGGGGATGAGCCGGCAGGAAAATGCGCGGGGCCCATAAGCTGGCCTCACGACCTATCTGTCGCTGACGCGAAAATGTCAGTGGGCCTCGGGCAGGGAAGCGATCCGAGGAAGACTGTTGGTCGGCATCCCTGCCGAGTGGGGCGGCGATGGCTGCTTCCAACTAAACAAATATGAGGGCCAGGACCGCCTCGCTCCCGCGTTTTTATCACCCCGGGCTTCCGCCGCGGGACGCTTGCGGTTGCTTGACGTTGGGCGCGCGGGGGCCGATCTATCGGCCATGCCCGATAAGGACACGCGCGAGCCGACGCCGGAGCTGCCGGCGAACGAGACCGTGCCGCCGGCCGCCGCGGAAGCGGTGGTCGCCAGCGGTCCTGATGTTATTGCGCGGTATCTGAAGCTGCTGCCGGCCTCGCCCGGCGTCTATCGCATGCTCGATGCGGATGGCAGCGTCATCTACGTCGGCAAGGCACGCAACCTCAAGGCGCGCGTGTCGAACTACACCCGGCTCGGCGGACATACCAACCGCATCGCGCGCATGATCGCCTGCACCGCCGCGATGGAGTTCGTCTCGGTGCGCACCGAGGCGGAAGCGCTGCTCCTCGAAGCCAACCTCATCAAGCGCTTCCGGCCGCGCTTCAACGTGCTGATGCGCGACGACAAGTCGTTTCCATACATCCTGATCGCGCGCGACTCGTCGGCGCCGCAGATCCTGAAGCATCGCGGCGCGCGCAATCGCAAAGGCGACTATTTCGGGCCGTTCGCCTCCGCCGGCGCGGTTACCCGCACCATCAATATGCTGGAGCGGGCGTTCCTGCTGCGCTCGTGCTCGGACAGCGTCTATGAGAGCCGCACGCGGCCGTGCCTGCTCTATCAGATCAAGCGCTGCTCGGCGCCGTGCACGGGCGAGATTGCGCTGGACGACTACGGCCGGCTTGTCGACGAGGCGGTGCGTTTTTTGCGCGGCGAGAGCCAGAACGTGCGCATCATGTACCGCAAGCTGATGGAGGAGGCTTCGGCGCAGCTCGAGTTCGAGCGCGCGGCGCGCTTCCGCGACCGGCTGTCGGCGCTGGCGCACGTCACCGCCGACCAGGCGATCA